>CAVHTI010000050.1:0-17497 GCA_963638805.1 Anaerobutyricum sp. | reverse complement strand
AATGCAAAACTCTATGATAAAATGAACTCAGTTGAGCGAAGAAATTTCTTTGAGTATTTGTGTAAGCAGAAAACGGAATCAGATTTTACAGAAAATCTTGCAGATAAAGTAAACTCCGTAAAAACTTCGTCAGACGAAAAGAGGGTGTATATGACTTTTGAAGAAATGGTTGAAATAAGGCACGAAGAAGGGTTTAACGAAGGAAAATCTGTGGGACTGGAAGAAGGTCGAGCTGAAGGAAGAGAAGAAGGTGCTTACAATACTAAGTTGGAAACGGCGAAGAAATTGTTTGCTATGAGTTTACCTTTGGAAAAAATTGCGGAGGCTACCGGACTAGCTTTGAAAACAGTTTTGGAACTGGAGACTATAGATTGAGATTGCGTTAAAAAAAATCGCGAATATTTGGAGCAATTTTTAGCAATATTCTACTTTTACGAAAAGCGCGACAACACTTACGTCGGAACGCCTGTAATAAAAAATTAGTAACAAGGGAATCCTCCTGTTATAGGCGGAGGTCTAGCGGAGTTTGACAGTTTCTGGAATTTAAATAAAAAGAAAAGGACATATAATCACATTTCAAGCCATAACCTTTGGTGGTGGTTACTGTCTAAATCCCCCCACCGGCATAAAACAAGTTAACACGCAAGTTTTTGTAAATGTCAAAACTGCAAAACTTGCGTGCTGGCCGCCACGTGGTAATGAGCAGCTGCCGGGATTTATGAATTTGTATTCGTTGTTCCGGCCAAAGTAGGTTTCTTCGCTTATGTGGGTGTGGCCAAAAACTGCAATTTTTGAGTTTGTGAGTTGGGCTTCAAAGGCCAATTCTTCAAAACCGTAGCTGACGCCTTGTCTGTGGCCGTGGACTACTAAAACGTTTTGTGAGCAAATGTTTAAAACCTGTCTTACTGGCACGTCCAGCGTGAAATTTTTTGTGACGGGATATTGGTGCGGGTCGTTGTTGCCGCGTGCGAATGCAATTACTGGCGGGATTTTTTCGTTTAATTCCGGGTTGTTTTGGGAGTCGGACAAAAGTTTTGCTAAATCTGAGATTCCGTCACCGGTAAAAATTAGGACGTCGCAGTTTTTTCCAAAGTTCTGGACTATTTGATTGAATGTACTGTAATTTCCGTGTGAATCTGAAATTAAAAGTACCGTTGCAGTTTGTTTTTTTGAAAGTTCGTCTATGGATTTTTGATTTCCGATTATGCCGTCTTGGTTTTGTGTTAATTCTATCATTTTTGTCCTGAAATTAAGGGCATCTCTAAAGATTGCAATTTTTAGAGGCTCCCATAATGGTTTTGCTCGGCGCGTGAGGGATTGTAGCAACGCCGCCAGGCGAACACGGACGGCATCTCGCGGATTTTATCTTTTTTCCGTTGATTTTTCTGCCGGCCGGGTTTGAAGGCGAATGCCGGAATTGCGAAAAGCCCGACCCGAAGCGCAATGTTCACTTTTTTGATAAAAAGAATGTACTGAGATTAATATTTTGCGTCAATGTTTGCGCGAAGGGGCACGCCCAGAAAATTTTAGTAAATCACAAAATGATTGATGGACTGCAGGCCAGATTCGGGGTCGGTGTAGCGGTGAAAAACGCGCGCGCCCAAAATCTGCTGGACGTGTGCATACAATTCGGTGTCGCGGTTGAAATTTGTGCCGGCCACCATAACGTAATCTATGATTGATTCCACGATTTCCGTGACTTCCGCGCTGGACAAAAGGTGTTCTTCGTCGCCCATTTCGTCTGACTGGGTTTTGCCGTTATCAATCACAATGTCGCAGGTGGATTCTGTGCCCAGAATGTCGTCCTGAGAAAAAAGCGAAATTGCGGGATATGGAACTTTTTCGCCCCAAAAATCCTGATGAGCGGCAAAGGCACGGTGCGTATTTTCCGGCGCACCAAGCAAAATTATGCCTGCGTAGTCTTTTTCTTTGTCTTCCAAAATTGAAATCAGTTCCGAAACATAACCTTTTGCGCCACGTTTAAAAGAATCAGGGTAGGTGAGCGGATAAATCAGACCGCCGTCTTCGTCAAGGCCGTATTTTTCTTTGAGCGCGCTGAGAATTGGCGTTTTTTCCTCATCAGAATTAAAACCGTAGCCAAAAAGAATCAGAAAAGTTTTTTCGGTGAGGACTGATTTTTTTATATTTTGCGATAAATCCGAATCTGTGGCATCTGAAAGGGTCAGCGGCAGGAATTCTTCCGTGTCCGCATTTTTTTTGGAAGAAGAATTTTTTGAAGAATTTTTATTGCAGGCGCTAAAAACGCTAAAAATAAGGGCTGATGACAAAACTGCAAGGGCAAAAATCTTTGCAGCGTGGAATTTTTTCATAAGTTCATTTTAGTATTACTGAAAAAAAAATCAATAAATTGTATAATTAGGCACATAAAAAATACCACTCCTGGCCGTTTGTATCTGGCACAGAAAATTCGGGCAGGCTGTTGACGGGGAAAATTTTGAAAAAACAACTTATTGCCTGCCTTTTCTTTTTTACAGCATTTACAGTAAATTTTTTTGCACAGACAGAAATTCCTGAATCTGATTTAGCTTCTACTTTGGAAAATAACACGGATTCCGAGGCCTCTTTTCAAACTCAACTTGATTTGAAAGATATTTCCATAACAATAAATCATCCGTCTTTTTCGGATTCTTCGGTGACGGTTGTGCCGGGTTCTGACGTTGCAAAAAATCTTAATGAACTTTTGAATTCTTCCGGCGGAAAGAAAAAAGCAACTTTTAAACCGGCGGATATTCTGACCAAAACTTACGAAATCACAAGTATTGAAAATCCTTTTACGCCGTCCAGCGTTGTTTCGCTTGTCCTAAAATTGATTGGTTACCTTGGACTTTTGCTTTACGGAATGAAGTTGATGAGCGACGGGGTTCAAAAAAGTGCCGGCGAAAAATTGCAGCGTGCCTTGAGCGTTGTTACCGGAAATCGTTTTTTGGGACTTTTGACCGGGCTTTTGATTACGATGATTATTCAGTCGTCCGGGGCAACTACGGCAATGGTCGTGACTTTTGTTAATGCCGGACTTATGACTTTATATCAGTCTGTTGGCGTAATTTTTGGTGCAAACATTGGAACTACAATTACCGCCTGGATTGTTTCAATTTTTGGATTTAATTTTAAAATTTCGGCCTTTGCAATCCCGGTTGTGGGAATAGGATTTTTTATCACAAAACTAAAAAAGAGTTCCTGGCAGAATATTGGCGTTGCAATTATGGGCTTTGGACTTCTTTTTCTTGGTCTGGACGGCCTTTCCGGGATTTTTACGCCGGCGCAACTTGGCGGGCTTTTTGATGTTTTTACTTCCATGAAAGTCGGTGTTCCGGTAATTCTTTTGAGTTTCCTGATTGGTGCCTTTATCACGGCATTGCTTCATTCATCATCAGCGTATTCTGCAATTGTCATCACGATGGCTTACAACGGTCTTATTTCCTGGGAAATTGCCGCCGCAATGACACTTGGCAGTAACATTGGTTCCACAATTGATGCGGTTTTTGCGGCTTTGGGTGGAAGTGCTGATGCAAAACGTTCGGCTCTTATTCACGTTTTGTTTAACGTTATTGGCACAACGCTTGCCCTGATTTTCTTTAAACCGTTCCTGCAGTTGATTATTATTTTGACGCCGGGCCATGAAAATTCTAACATCGCAATCAGAATTTCAATGCTCCATACGATTTTCAAAACTCTTTCTACGATTATTTTCCTGCCGTTTACTCATCAGTTGACGGCGCTTGTTACAAAAATCATAAAAGACGACAAAGTTGAACAGAACAACACCTTCAGTCTTGAATTTTCTGATACTGCGGGTCTTGGCAAGGAAAATTACGCGACCTATATTATCCGCGCGGAAAAGGCCGTTTCTGATATGGCGGATCAGGTCACAGAACTTTTTGATATTCTTCAGATTGGAATGACAAAACGTGATAAAAATTTTGTCGCCCAGTATTCAAAACGCGCGGACGATATTGAATCTTACGTTGATCAGATTCACGAAAAACTCACTAATTATCTTGTAAAATGCGAAACTCTTGAACTTTCGGAAAAACAGGTAAATCACATTTCAGTTTTGATTCAGATTGTGGAAGAACTTGAAAATATGACGGACAGTTGTTATGCCACGAACTGCCTGATTTTGCGCAGTATTGATAAAAAAATGAAATTCCCTCAGGAAGATATTGAAAAGATTTTGCCTTACATTGAACTTGCCAGACAGTTTATTCTGTTTGTCAGAAAAAATATTAACACACCAATAGATCAGATTTCTTTTGATTTTGTCCGCCAGATAGAAACCGACATTGATTTTATGTGCAAAGAACTTAAAAAAATCGCCCGCAAACGCCTGGAAAACGGCGCTGACGTAAAATCAGAACTTCTGTACATCGACGTCGTCCGCAGAATCGAAAACATCGGCGACAACTGCTTTAACATTTCAGAAATCCTGGCAAAAATGTAGCGGCACGGAAGCCTCCAGAAAACACCGCGGAAACACTCGGAATCTGCGGTTCTGTGCCGCTAGTAATAATGTTTCGGAAGATTTTTATATTACGCGCAATACCCAACGTTTAAACCGTAAGTCAACGGTAAACGCCTAGAAATCAACGGTGAAAACGTAAGTCAACGGAAACGCCCAAAATTTTGAAGTGAAACCGAAAATCAACGGTGAACGCCCAGAAATTTGCGGTTTCACACCGGTGTCTTTTTTTATTTTAAAGTACGAAAAATTGAGAATATGCGGTTCCGTGCCTGGAATAAAATTTGTTGAAAATTACTACACAAATACACTTCATAACTGAAGGCGAGGTTCCGACTCTGAAAAAAAATCTGCACAAGCGAAGCGCGGAAGCCTTTTTTTCAGAGCGGGTTCTCGACTGAAGCTAATGTTTTTCTGGAAATTAACGAAAAAGCTCTGCTCAAATCTGCTATAGGAACCGCAGATTCTCGATAAAAAAAATCCCCGGTAAATTACTCCGGGGACTTACTTTTTTAATTCATAAACTCTCTAAAACTTTTTTGAATCCGATGTTCAATTGCTAAGCTTTTATGTGTTTAACCTACAATTGCTTTTACAAATACTTCTTTAGCACCGCTATCAGCCTTTACAATAAGACCGTTTGCAGAACCGCCTTTTACTTCAAGCTTAACATCTCCTGTATTCTTTTTATTTTCTACAGTGATGTGATAAGTTACACCGCGGAAAATACGTGTAAGTTCTGCGTGCTTTACGTGAGAAGGCAGTCGTGGTTCAATTTCAAGACCGGCGTGCTGTGGACGCAAACCGCAGATGTACTGGCTGAGTGCAACAAAGTTCCAAGCAGCAGTTCCTGTCAACCAAGAGTTCTTTGCTTCACCTTCGCGGCGAGCCTCTTTACCGGCAACCATCTGGCTGTAAACGTAAGGTTCTGTGCGGTGAATGTCTGACCATTTTTCTTCAACCCAGGCTGGAGCAATTTTTGTGTAGTGTTCCCAAGCGTCTTCTGGGCGGCCGTTTACAACTTCACCAATAATTACCCAAGGATTGTTGTGGCAGAAAATACCGCCGTTTTCTTTGTATCCAGGTGGATAAGAAGAAACTTCACCCAGTTCAACATGGTAATTCTGGTAAGCAGGATAAAGAATTACAATTCCGTATTTTGAATCAAGATATTTCTTTACGCTGTCCAAAGATTTTTCAGGGTAACCCTTGTCCTTACCGATTTTTGCCATAGTACCAAAGCCCTGGCTTTCAATAAAGATTTTTCCATCCTGACATTCGTGTGAACCAATTTTGTGACCAAAATCATCATAAGCACGAACATACCATTCTCCGTCCCAACCTGCAGTACAGATTGCTTCTTCCATTTTTTTGCAAAGTTCTTCTGCACGTTTTGCTTCAGCTTCATCGCCCATTAAACGACACATTTGAACGTAATCAGGAGTTACAAAAACAAACATCTGAGCAATCATTACAGATTCAGCATTTTTTCCGTCTTTGTTTGTAGAAGTCTGGAAAGAATCGTTTGGATTTGTAGAGAAACAGTTGAGGTTCAAACAGTCATTCCAGTCAGCACGACCAATAAGAGGAAGTCCGTGTGGTCCCATGTGATTTGGAATGTAGTTGTAAGAACGGCGCAAATGTTCAAACATTGTTGCCTTGTTTGTTTCAGAATTGTCAAAAGGAACATCGATTGTAAGGAAGTCCTTGTCGCCAGTTTCGCGGATGTAGTTGCCAACACCCAAAACCAACCAAAGCGGGTCATCGTTGAAGTTAGAACCAATGTCAGCGTTTCCGCGTTTTGTCAAAGGCTGGAACTGGTGATAAGCCGAACCATCTTCAAACTGAGTTGCAGCAACATCGTAAAGGCGTTCGCGAATTCTGGAAGCCGGCAACTGGTGAGCAGCACCAAGCATATCCTGAGAAGTATCGCGGAATCCCAAACCACGGCCAATTCCTGATTCAAAGTAAGAAGCAGAGCGGGCAAAGTTGTAAGTAACAACACACTGGTACTGATTCCAAACAGCCATACGGTCAAGTTTTTCGTCCCCAGTTTTAATTACAAAGTGAGAAAGTGTTTCGTCCCAGAAAGAACGAAGATCAGAGAGAGCGTTTTCTACCTTTTCCTTTGTATCAAACTTTTTCTGCAAGGCATAAGCCTTTTCCTTGTTGATTACGCCAGAAGCAGTGTTTGTGCGCAAAAGTCCTGCGTCCAAAGCCGCTTTTTTGTCTGCATCAGAAAGGAATTTTTTGTCATCTTCATTTTCAATGTATCCAAGAACGAATACAAGAGTTTTTTCTTCACCGGCTTTTAAAGTAAGATTTACGCGGTGAGAAGCAATTGGTGACCAACCATCAGCAACAGAATTTCCAGATTTTCCTTCTACAACTGTCTGAGGGGCAGAAATTGGATTGTAAAGTCCCAGGAAAGTTTCGCGGTCAGTATCAAATCCATCAATTTTCTGATTGCACCAATAGAAAGTAAAATGATTGCGGCGTTCACGATATTCAGTTTTGTGATAAATTGCCGAACCTTCAATTTCAACTTCACCAGTAGAAAAGTTACGCTGGAAGTTCTGGCAGTCATCAGAAGCATTGTAAAGACACCATTCAACAAAAGAAACAAGACTGATTTTCTTTTCAGATTTTCCTTCGTTTTTGAGAGTCAGCATTTCAACTTCACAGTTTTCGCCATTTGGAACAAAGTAAAGTGCTTCGGCTTTCAAATCATTTTTCTTAGAAATAAATTTTGAATATCCAAATCCGTGATGACATTCGTAAGAATCAAGCGGAGTCTGAGTTGGCTGCCAGCCTGGATTCCAGATTGTATCACCATCTTTGATAAAGAAATAATGGCCATTGTTATCAAGAGGCATATCGTTGTAGCGGTAGCGAGTAAGACGGCGGAGACGGGCGTCTGTGTAAAATGAATAACCGCCACTTGTATTAGAAATAAGAGAGAAGAATTTTTCACTTCCCAGGTAGTTAATCCATGGATATGGAGTTTTTGGAGTAGTGATTACATACTCGCGATTAGCATCATCAAAATGTCCGAATTGCATTTGATTCTCCTAAAAAGATATTGGCGTTTCCATTCGTTACGAAAACGTTGTAGTAACATAATACCCTAGTTTTTAGTGAATTTCAATATAAAAATTTTACAATTAGAAGCTGGGAAGGTTTTTATTAGGGAAGATATTAAAAGTTTCCTCTTTATTGATTAAGTGTATTTTTGTTAAGAAGAAAATCAAATAATCCTATAATCAAAAAGCCGTTTTCATTATGATATGGCATAATGTCGTCTTTTACGATAATTACTCTTTTAAAAGTATCTCTAATATGCAGCAGAGATGCTGATTCCTGTCTTTCTTTTTCTGCATTCGGCATTGAAAGGGCAGACTGAATGTAAAAACGCTTGTCCCCCTGGTTTGCAACAAAGTCAACTTCCAGCTGTTTTCTTAGGCTTCTGTTTTGATTGTCTTTTTCTCTTACTTCAACCATACCAACATCAACTCTGAATTTTCTGGAACGGAGTTCATTGTAAATGACATTTTCCATAATGTGGCTTTCTTCCAGCTGTCTGAAATCCAAAAGCGAATTTCGCAGTCCCAAATCCTGAAAATAATATTTTGCCAATGTGCTGATATATTTTTTTCCCTTTATGTCATATTTTACGGATTTTTCTATCATAAAAGCATCTTCCATATGACTTAAATAACTGGAAATGGTTTTAGAATCAATATTTATATTTTTAACGGATTTAAATGTATTTGAAAGTTTTTGAGGATTACATGGAGAACCGATTGAAGATGCAATAACTTTTGTAAGTTCTTCAAATTCATGCTGATTTCTGATTTTGTGACGTTCAATAATATCTTTCAGATAAACGCTTTCGTACAAGTTTCTAAGTAATGTTTCTTTTTTTAAATTTGTTTCAAGACTTAATAACTGCGGAAGTCCTCCATAAGTGTAATATGATTTCCAGCAAGCCTGTTTATCGCCACCAACCGCCGAATAATATTCTGAAAATGAAAGTGGATAGATATGAATTTCATCTCCACGACCGCGAAATTCTGTAGCGACATCTTTTGAAAGAAACTTTGAATTGCTTCCCGTAACATAAACATCTGCATTCCGAATATGAAGCAAACTGTTAAGAACATCAACAAACGATTCCATAAGTTGCACTTCATCCAAAATGATGTAATACATTTTTTCATCTTTTATATGCTCGTCTATGTATTCAAGCATTTTGTCAGGATCACGCAGTTTTAAAAATCTTCTGTCATCCAGGGCTACTTCAATTATATGATTGTCGTCTATTCCGTTTTCTTTAAGATGATTGTGAAATAACTCAAAAAGCAAAAAAGATTTTCCGCTTCGTCTTATCCCTGTTACAATTTTTATAAGCCCATTGCCTTTTCCGGCTATCAACTCTTGAAGGTAACTATCTCTTGCTATAACCATGTTTTATTCCTTAATTCCTTAAAACCGGTACTTTTACCACTTTTCGGGAATAGATACATATTAATTTTTTTTGAGTAATTGTCAAACTTTAGTCTTAAAAATTTTACAATAATCAGGCATTTGGGCGGCCACCGCATTCGCGTCGCCAGGCTTTCCAGAGTTCCGGCATTCGCCTCCAAACCCGCCCGGCAAAAAAATCTTCTGTCCTTAATAAAAAAAAGGCCGGCTTACAGAAAATTTTTTGCAAAAAACAAAAAATCTTTTGAATGTCGGTCGTGTTCGCGCTGCGCGCGCTCTTCCAATCCTTGCCGCAGAAAAAAAAATTGATTGTGATACAAAATTGTGATACATTATAAGTGTGGGAAATGAATCAACAGAATGGGATAACGAAAAAGCTCAAAAAAATATAAGAAAACATGAAGGTCTTACATTTGAAGAAGCTTCTGAAGTTTTTGATGATCCATTTGCCTTAGAGAAATTTGACAGCCTGAATTCAACTATCGAAGAGGCCAGGTATATTGTCATTGGTCGTATAAAACGTCAGATTGTGACACTTGTTGTATATACTCCGCGTGGAGAAAACCGAAGAATTATTTCGGCAAGATATGCAACTTCAAACGAAAGGAAACTTTATTATGACAGACTTAGAAAAATCTATAGCACTTTGTGAAGCAAATTCAATACCTGACACTCAAATAGATACGACTGATATTCCAGAAATTACAGATTTTTCTGGTTTTGAACCAATGCATCCGGAATATTTCAAAGCAAAAAAACAACAGATTTCAATTCGTTTTAACTCCATCCTTATAGATCATTTTAAAAGTATGGGTAAGGGCTGGCAGTCAAAAGTCAATGATTTTCTTATGGAATCGTACTTGGCCGGCGAGATTTAATAAAAACGTTTCAGATATTTTTACCCATGGCGGCCGCCGCATTCGCGTCGCCAGGCTTTCCAGAGTTCCGGCATTCGCCTCCAAACCCGCCCGGCAAAAAAATCTTCTGTCCTTAATAAAAAAAAGGCCGGCTTACAGAAAATTTTTTGCAAAAAACAAAAAATCTTTTGAATGCCGGTCGTGTTCGCGCTGCGCGCGCTCTTCCAATCCTTGCCGCGTTCCACCTAAATGGAAACTACCGTTCCACCTTTTAATAATCTTCCGCCTACAAAAAATTTTTCGGCTTTTGTTTTCCGGTTATTTTCAATCTGGTTTAAAAGGCTTTCTGCTATTTTCTGTCCTATTTTTTCACCATTTTGTTCATAAGTTGTCAGAGGTGGCACCATCATAGAAGTCAGCATAATTCCATCGTAACCGGTAATGCTGATGTTTTTGCCGGGAATAATTCCTCGGCTGCTAAGTTCCCGGATTCCTCCAAGTGCAGAATAATCATCAGGATAAAGAATGCACGTTGGCGGAGAAGGCAATTCAAGCAAAACGGCGGTGGCTTCCGTACTCGTGATTGGGTCATGGTAAAGGCCTTGCGCAAAATATTCGGACGGAATTTCAATATTGTGCCGATTGCAGACTTCGTTAAAAACGGCCAGTCGTTCTTGTGTTACGCAGGTATTTTCCCCGTGAATCATTGCAATTTTTTTGTGGCCTTTGGAAATCACAAATTCGGTCAGTTCCTTCATACCGTTTTTGTTGTCACTCATAACGCAGCAGTGGTTGTCATCATAAGAATAATCAAGCGTGACCGTTGGAATTTCACTTTGCACAAGTGCTTTAATTCCGGGTCGCTCAAAATCTGTAGAAAGAATTGCAACTCCGTCAAAACCGCGCGATTTTGAATGATTGTAGTAATCAAAATTTTTATCTTCCAGATGAGAGGTAAAAGTCATTTCGTAACCGCTTTTGTGCAGCAAAGTCTGCAGTCCGCTGATAATTTTTGCAAAGTACTGATGCTGAAATCCCGAACCGGTTTTATCTTCAAAAATTACGCCGATGTTGTAAGTTCTGTTTGTTCGCAACGTTCTTGCGGCAAAATTCGGGTAGTAACCCATCTGAACTGCTTTTTCCTGAATAAATTTGCGTTTGTCTTCGCTTATTTCTGGACTGTTTTTAAGCGCTTTGCTGACAGTAGAAAATGAAACTCCACATTCCTGGGCTACATCTTTTAGTGTTACCATAAAACTTTTTTATCTCCGCTGAATTCTATCCAAAAATTATTCTGGAATTATAGCACAAAAAGGCGCTGCCGGCAGATTATCCGTCGAATATAATTCAACAGCCTTTGGACTGTCCGCCCACAAATATCTGATTTCTTTGAGTTTTCCGCAGTGTTCAGGAATTTCCACTTCAACTTCATTATCAGAAACGATTTTTCCACTTGCCGGCAATTTATTTACAGTTTTTTTGCCGTCATTTTCAGATTCCTCAAGAAAATAAAATCCCGGAATGTCAATTTTGCCGGATTTTAAACTTGCCGTTCCACATTCAAACTGAATCAGAATTTTTTTGTCCTGTTTTTGAGTGAACACGGCCTTTGGCGCAGGATTGTAAGGTTTATCATAAGCAATTCTGAGCGCTTCCATGGCAGCGCGTGTTCCGGCCGTAAATTTCTTTTCCGGGTGAAGATCATTCCATTCACCGGCATCAATTGTAACGGCAAGTCCGGTATTTCCGGCAATTTCAGAAACTAAAAGCTGAGTCTGACGCATTGCAGGCCAGCCAATATTTTCAGAAAAAGGATCCTTATCATATCCGTCGCTCCAGTTTGGCAACTGCATAATCACAAACGGCATATCTTTTGGCGCGTAAGTAAATTTTGAACGCCAGAGCATAATCATTTTTAAAAGGAGTTTTTTATATCTCAAGGCATCGTAGGCATCACTTTCGCCCTGATACCACAAGGCACCGGCAACGGCATAATTAAAGCACGGTGCAAGCATGGAATTGTAAAGTGCTGTTGGAACCCACTCAAAAAAGCGGCCCGGCGGACAATCTTCAACTTTGCAGCCAATTGCCATTTTCCATTCACCTTGAAGAGAAATATATTCGGAATTTTCAGTCCTTTCTTCTTTTTTTTCGTCATAAGATTTACGAACCTGCACGTTTTCTGATTTTGCCCCGCAAATAATTCTGCCTTCCACAGATTCAAGATTGCGACAAACAGAAGGCTCCGCCGGTAAATTGGCGGTGAACAGGGCATAAGGTTTTTCATCATAAAAACGAATATTGCCGTACTTTGAATTTTTTTGAATTCGTACAGTGATTGTGTTTTTTCCTTCGTGCAAAAGTCCGGCTGGCACAGAATAACGGCGCGGCGGATACGAATAATAGGTAATTCCAACCTGAACTCCGTTTACAAAAACGCGGTCGGCATCAATTATTGTTCCAAGCCACAAATTTGTTCCCTGAGTATTAAAATTCAAAACCTGAGAGGCGGAAAGTTCAATTTCCTTTTTAAACCAGACAATTCCGGCGGAATGAAGAACGTCAATTTCCCCGGGAATTTCTGCGGACTGCCAGTTTTTTTCAATTTCCGAAAAATCAAGTTTTTCCCAGTGAGCAGCATTTCCTTCATCAGAATTCCAGATTTCTGTGTCCCATTTTTTTTGATTTTCAGAAACAGTATTTTTTTCTTTTACAATATTTTCAGGATTTTCCCACTTTGCAAGTTCATCAAGAAGTTTCTGTTGATTTTCCATTTCCTGCAAAGATTTTTTATTCAGCCAGGAAGCAATCGGTGAACCACCTTGAGCAACATTTATAATTCCAACCGGAACTTTTAAATCTTGAGATAATTTTTTTGCAAAAAAGTAACCTGTGCCGGCCATTTTTCCTAAAGTCTGCGGATTTGCGGCATTCCACTCAGGATTTTCAACAGAATCCTGTTCACCATCAAAATTGTAAGAAATTGGAACGGTGCACATTCTGACATAAGGATTTTCCGGAAGTTTAAATTCATCAGGGTAAGAAAATTTCATTCTTTCCATCGGGAGTTCTGCGTTTGACTGACCGCTGGAAATCCAGACTTCCCCGACATAAACATCTTTAAACGTGATTTTTTGATTTTGACAGGAAAGTTCAAGAACAAAAGGACCGCCGGCACCGCCAGTTTCAAATTCAATTTTCCAGTTGCCTTTCTGATCAGACAGCGTTTTGCATTTTTGAGTGCCAAAAACAAGATTTACTTCTGCATTTGCAGGAGCTTCACCAAAGATGCAGTTTTTTGTCATTCGCTGCAAAACCATTCCGGACGCATAAATTCCTTTTGTTTTAAAATCAGACATTTTTTCCTCTTAAAAAAATACCGCGTTAGTGGCAGCACATTTTTATTTTATATCACACCAGTCAAGACTTGTATTTTCGTACCTGAACCAGTCAAAATCAGCATAAAACTCTTTTTTAGAATAGTCACCACCGCTAATTGCAAACATCCCGATAACCGTTCCAACAAAACCGCCGGCTTTTTCTACGCTCAGAATTGAACCATCAATATTTTCCGCAAGCACATTAAGGCAACGTTCATCAGGGCCATATTCAAAACGGAGCGACTGTTTTTCTGCCACAACGCGCAAAACGTACTGAACTTCATCATTTCCACCGTTGATTACTTCTTCCGCGAGCAACTGATTTTGATGAGTCTTGTCATTGCCATCAGATTTTAAAAGCTGAACTAAAATCACTTTTCCGCGTTTTTTAAGCTGAAGCCGGTAATTAAAATTTTCGCACTGAAAGCACACAAGGCCGGCGCAATCTTCATCATTTGTAAAACGAGCCTTAACGTTTGTGCTTGCCTCGTAACTGAATCCGGTTTGACGGCGCACAACCATATTTACATTTCCGTTTGAATTTAATGCCTCGCCACCGTAAATTCTCAAACTTCCGGAATTTTCATCAAGATTTACAAAATTTTCATCACGTTTGCGCAGATTCAGCCAGTAAAAATCAAGATTTTTTTCATTAAAATCATCAAGAGTCGGCATTTCAACCGCGCCAATGTCTTCAATTCCGCGCGTCACAACGTGCCCAGTGATAGTGTAGGCATTTTCAATTTTGCCCGTTTCTGAACAAACGACCGGCCAGTCATCTTCCCATTTGACCGGAACCATAAAAGTTTCGCGACCCATATTGCAAAAACGTTCCGAACCATTGCCATAAGGACGGCTTGCAAGACAAACCAGCCACCATCTTTTGTCATTATCCTGGAATAAATCCGCGTGACCAACATAAACAACGCCGGCAGATTTTCCAAGGTGACGGTGAGTAAGAATCGGATTTGATTTTTTGCCAACCCACTGACCGTCAATTGTGTCACAGCGCGCAACGCAAACTGCATGATCAGGACCAGTGCCGCCTTCCGCGTGCAAAAGATAATATTTTCCGTTGATTTTATAAATGTGAGGACCTTCCGGCCAGACACAATCTTTTAATGCCCCGCGCCAAATTCCTTTTTTTTCGCCAGTGATATGACCGGTTTTTAAATCAAGAAGTCCAATGTAAATTTCCCAGTTGCCACTATATTTGCAACCTTCCGGGGCTGGACGAGTGCCCACATAGTAACATTTTCCGTCATCATCAAAAAATAAAGACGGGTCAATGCCTTCTGCTTCCGGAATTGGAACAGGATTTGACCACGGACCTGCAGGATTTTCTGCCGTAACAAAAAAATTACCGAGTTTATCAACCTGAGTACAAACGCAGTAAAAAAGTCCATCATAATAACGGATTGTCGGAGCAAAAAGTCCGCGCGAAACTCCGGCGCCATTAAAATCAAGCTGATCTGGACGGTCAATAACGTTGCCAATCTGCTTCCATTTTACACAATCAGAACTTTCAAAAACCGGAAGTCCCGGAAAATAAGAAAAAGATGAATTGACGATATAAAATTTTCCCTTATATTTACCGCCACCAGCACAAATACTAGGATCAGGATAAAATCCCGGCAAAATAGGATTGATGATTCTGTTACTCATAAGTTTATTTTAGTACTGCAAAATGATTTCTGACATAAGAATTTTTACCGTTTTTAGAAAAATCAAAAAAAACAGCCCGCATTTGCAAGGCTGTCTTTAAAAAATCAGGAATCAGAAATTAATTGCTGACCGCCGCACCCGGCAACCCGATGTCTTTACGGTAAAAACTATTTTCAAACTTGACGGCACTAACGCCTTCGTACGCTCTTTCCCAGGCTTGTTTAAAAGTTTCGCCGTAAGCTGAACATGCCAGCACGCGACCGCCACTCGTCAGAAGATTGTCATCTCCACGGCGACCACGATTTCCGCAAACTGCACCGGCTACAAATATTTTTGCACCGCTTTTATTCAAAATAGCTTCGTTAAAGGTAATTTCACAGCCTTTTTTGTATGAAAGAGGATAACCACCGCTAACAACAACTGGCGCAACCTGATAACCTTTTTTCCACAAAAAATTGAATTTTTTAAGGCTTCCGTTCAAAATTGCAGTACACATTGCCGCAAAATCAAAATCCATGAGTGGCAAAACTGCCTGAGTTTCTGGGTCACCAAGCCGAACATTATATTCAAGAAGCTTTGGTCCCTGTTTTGTAAGCATAACGCCAAAGAAAATAAATCCGCGGTAATCAAATTTTTCTTTTATAAGACCGTTGAGCGTCGGCTGCAAAATATCCTTGTTGAACTTGGCCATAATATCGTCGGTCACGTCATCAAGAGGACAAACCGCACCCATTCCGCCAGTATTAGGACCTTTAGCACCATCCAAAAGACGTTTGTGATCACGCGCCGGCAAAAATGGAACAATAGTCGCGTTACCCTGCATTGCATATTCCGGAGTCACACTCACAGCGGCCAGAACCGAAATTTCAACCCCCTGAAGATAATCTTCAATCACGAGTTTTTTTCCGGCATCACCAACACGACCGTCCACCATTAATTCTTCAACGGCAGCAAGCGCTTCTTCTTCAGTTTTTGCAACAACAACGCCTTTGCCGGCAGCAAGACCGTCCGCCTTGATTACAATCGGTGCACCGTGTTTTTTTACATAATTTACGGCAAGTTCCTTAGACGTAAAAGTTTCACTTGCGGCACAGGCAACCCCATATTTTTTCATGAAATTTTTAGAAAGGTCTTTACTGGCTTCAAGCTGAGCGCCGGCCTTTTTAGGACCAACACAAGGAATTTCCGCAGCCCAAAAACAGTCTGCAAGTCCTTCCGCAAGCGGATCTTCCGGCCCAATAACTGCCATACGGCAACCTTCGTGTCTTGCAATTGCAACGTAAGGATTTTCGCCGTCTTTTATATAATCACAAGTTCCAGGATTAACATTTACGCATTTTGCTTCTCTGGCAGTTCCACCATTACCAGGCACAACAACAATTTTATCTACAACAGGACTTTGAGCTAATTTCCAGCAAATAGTGTGCTCACGACCACCATTGCCAACAACAATTATATTCATACCACCAATTTTATATTATTTCCGTTGCTTTTTCTATATTCACCATGGCGGCCGCCGCATTCGCGTCGCCAGGCTTTCCAGGGCTCCAGCATTCGCCTCCGGCCAGCATACTCCGCGCCAGAACAATGGCGCTACGTTTATGCTGTCGTGCTTCGCACCCCTTCCAATCCTTGCCGCAGAAAGTCCAGTGTTATAATTTTTTTGACATTTTTACGCATTTTGTATTTTATGCTGTATTGTGCTAGAATAAATGCCAATGCAGAAGTTATTTAATCTTCTGTAAAAATAATTTTTTCAACTACCGGAGGTACAACGTGGCTGAAAACAAAAATGTAAAAATTGAATGGTATCTTTATTTAGCGCTTGTTCTTATTTATGTTTCTTCGTACATCTTTGCTATTCCTTTTTCAGTTTTATTGGGAATCCTTACATTTGATGAAGCGGTTTTGATTTTTATTAAAAGTCCTGTTTTTGTAATCATACTTTTTGCACTTTTTTTGGGAATTATAATGGCCATAATTCAGGGAAAGACTATTCAGTCATACGACGGGGTACCGGCACATTCAGATGCCGTTGCCAAAAAGTTAAAATTAATTTCCATGGTGAATATCATACTGCCAATTTCAATTGGTTTTATAAACGGAATTGTTGCAGGTGCTTATGTAAATGCAAAAGGCATTCAGCTCACTCATTTTCATGGTGAAAATCCTTCAATGTCACTTTTGTTGTTTATAGAAGGTACTCTTTTTGAAGTTGCCCTCTTCTTCTATGTAGTTCATATTCGTCACTGGGAAGTAAAAATGAGTCATATTCCTTTTAATAAAAAAGGCATGACTCTTAATTTGCGCCAGAGAAATATTTTGACTCTTATTTTTGCTTTAATTGGAGTTCTTGCCGTAACAACATCAATCATTCTTGTTCCAGAAAATCTTTCTGAAGGTTCAGCCTCCCTCATGAAAAAACTTGCGCCTAATATGATTTATTCTGTTGTTTACTTCCTTATCGTAGAAGCATTGCTTATAGAAGACATCATACTGTGTTTAAAGCAAATTACAGGAATTACATCTTCCCTTACCAAGAAAAATTACACTGTGGAAGATAAGGCACCAAACCACCGCAGCGAATTAGGCTTGATTATTCAGGAATTGAACCGAATGAAGCGCAATAT
>CAVHTI010000049.1:0-17816 GCA_963638805.1 Anaerobutyricum sp. | reverse complement strand
CAAGGAAATAGGGAAAGATCCTGAAGAGATGACAGATGATGCGATACTCATAGCTAAAAATTTGGGACAATCTTCTTTAACAAAAGATGGCAAACCCAAAATATATTTTTCTTTTGCTACAAAATTGGTTCATACAATAAATCAAGATTGTCCGATTTATGACAGTCGTTTGGCAGATTTTTATTTTTTACCATATACTTCAGAAACTGACATAGAAAAAAAATTTGAGATGTATAGGGAACAATATGATTTTTTAATTTCAGAATATAAAAGAATTGACAAAGAAAATTTACTTAAACCAACGTTGGAACGTTTTGAAGAAAAAATAGAAGGTTTTGGCGAAATTAGTTTGACAAAAAAAATAGATTTTATTTTATGGCATGTTTCTTCTGAGTTACGTAAAGGCTTTTTATTAAAGAATAGTGGAAAATACAAGTAATTTGCCAGGCATAAACACTTTTCTACAAACACTTTTCCACTTCTTGATTAACGGCCTTTAAAAATGTTATATTTAGTGACGCTCATTTGTATGAGTAAAAAAAATCTATAGAGGTTGTATATGGCAGTTAAAAGAGGCCCACGATTCAAGGAATGTAGAAGACTTGGTGTTAACGTGTGCGGTAACCCTAAGGCTCTTGATCGCGCTAACGCACCAGCATTCAAAAGCAAAGGAAAGAAATCAGATTACGCTTTGCACTTAATTGAAAAACAGAAAGTTCGTGCTTACTACGGAATTCTGGAAAGACAGCTTATTCGTTATTATGAAAAAGCTTCTAAAAAGTCAGGAAAGACTGGCGAACAGTTGATTATCCTTCTTGAATGCAGACTTGATAACCTTGTTTATCGTCTTGGATTCGCCAGCTCAATTAGAATGGCTCGTCAGATGGTTAGTCACGGTCACATCCTTGTTGATGGAAAGAAGATTAACATTGCTTCTTACGAAGTAGCTGTTGGTTCAAAAATTGAACTTGCAGAAAAAATGAGAAGTAGCAAACAGTTCAAGGAAACATTCCTTGCTGATAACAAAAAAGCTCTTCCTTATCTTGAAAGAGATGAACAGAACTTCTGCGGAACATTAGTTTCAGTTCCTGTTCGTGCTGACATTCCAGTAGAAATCAACGATCAGTTAGTCGTTGAATACTACTCTAAATAGTCGGTATCTTAAGACAAAAGCCGTCCGAAAGGGCGGTTTTTTTTGTCCAAATGATTTTTTTTTAGATTCTTTATTTTTTGATTTTTCCAAAAATCCAGCAGAAAAGAAATGCCACGATATTAGCGGCAACAATTGTACTGCCCACCGGAGTTCCCGCCAGAACGGAAATCAAAAGTCCTACGGTTGCGCAAAGAACGGAAATAATTGAAGAACTGATTGTTACGGATTTAAAACTTTTAAACACTGCCATTGCAGAAAGGGCCGGAAAAACTATGAGTGCCGAAATCAAAAGTGAGCCCACAAGATTCATTGCAAGGACGATTATAACGGCAATGATTATTGCAATCACAAGATTATAAATGTCAGCGTGAGTTCCAACTGCCTGCGCAAAATCTGCATCAAAAGTTACGGCAAAAATCTTGTTGTAAAAAAGAACAAAACAGACAATAACAGCAATGGAAAGTCCCACGCAAAGCCACACTTCCGATTTTTTTAGCGTAAGGATTTTAGTGCTTCCAAAAAGCGTACTGCAGACATCGCCGCCCAGATTTGTGGAAGTTGAAAAAATGTTCATTAAAAGGTAACCCAGCGCGAGTGCACCAACGCTTATCATTGCGATGGCGGCGTCCCCTTGAATTTTTTTATTGCGTGAACTTTTTAGAAGTAAAATTGCACTGATAATTGTTATTGGAAGCACAAGGTACATATTATTCGTGATGCCAAGTACAGATGCTATTGCAATTCCGCCAAAGGCAACGTGACTTAAGCCGTCCCCGATAAACGAAAATCTTTTTAAAACTAAAGTTACACCAAGTAAAGATGAGCACAGTGCAATTAAAATTCCTGCGATAAAAGCATATTGAACGAATGAAAATTTAAAATAAGTCAAAAGCATACTCATAGTGATTACCGAACCTCTTTTAAGACGCAGGTTTTACCAATTGTCAGAATTTTTGTTGCATAACGGTTTGCCGCTTCCAAATCATGAGAAATCATAATGACCGTAATTCCTTCCTGATGGAGTTGTTCGATTAAATTATACATTTCTTCGGAAGTTGCCGGGTCAAGGCCTGTTACCGGTTCGTCCAGCAAAAGCATTTTTTGAGTGGCACAAAGCGCGCGTGCAAGAAGGACACGTTGTTGCTGGCCGCCGGAAAGTTCGCGATAACATTTCTTGCTGATTTTTTCCAGACCCATTTTTTTTATATTGAGTTTTGCAAGTTCTTTTTCTTCGCGATTATAAAAAGGACGGCGACCACAGCGGGACTGGCAGCCGGAAAGTACAATTTCCCAGATACTTGCCGGAAAATCTTTTTGAAATTCTGACTGCTGCGGAAGATAGCCTATTTCGTCGCGCAAAAGACCGTCGCCGGTTGTTATAGTGCCTTTTAAAGGTTTGTGCAGGCGCAGAATTGTCTTCATCAAAGTGGATTTTCCTGAACCGTTTTCGCCAAGAATATAAAGGTAGTCACCTTTGTTTACGCTAAAAGACAGATTTTCAATAATAACCTGGGAATTGTACCCGAGAGTGAGGTTTTCGCAAATTAACTGAGCCATTATTTTAATACCTTCTGAATGTTTTCAAGATTTTTTTCCATAAGGCTGATATAGGTTTTTCCGTTAAAAGCATCGCGCAGTGTAACGCCCTGCATAGAATTTAACGTATAAATATCAATCAAAGGATGTTTTGAATTATGAATTACAGAATTTGCAAGTTTTTTGTCGCTGTTTTCTAAAACTAAAACTCCTTTTGGTGAAATTTCGTTTACTTTTTGAGTTAAGGCGGCTATTTTTTCAAAACTCGCTTCAGTTTCTGCGGAGCAGGCTTCAAAAGCGGCGGTGTAAGCAATGTTGTAATCGTTCATAAGGTAGCGGAACGGAAAACGGTCGCAGATTATTATTTCTTTTTTGTCAGAACTTTTTATTGCTGATTCATATTTTGCGTCCAAAAGTTGAAGGCGCTGCAAATAATTATTAAATCTTGTTGTGTACAAATCTGCGTTTTCAGGATTTATCTGGCACAGGGCATCGTAAATTGCCTGGCAGCAAAGTTCTGCATTTTTTACCGAAAGCCAGATGTGTTCGTCAAATTCTTCGTGAGCTTCTTCGCCTTCTTCTTGAATTAAGCGTTCTTTTACGATGTCCATCAGTTTTACAACAAGAATGTCCTTGTCCTTATTGTTTTCTAACGCGTCAGAAATCCATTTGTCTGATTCTCCGCCAGTGTAAATAAAAAGCCGGCTTTGAGAAATTTGAATAAAATCATTTGCAGACGGTTGATAACTGTGCATATCCACGCCGTTTTTTATGAGGAGATTTAATGCAAGCGGATCAGACTGATTATTTTCCGGGTAAGAAAGATTGTTCAGCCAGTCGTAAATTGGAAATGTCGCCGCCGTTACGTTAATTTTTCCGGTATTATATTTTTTTGCCTTGCACGAAGTTAAAAATAAAGTGCAGAGCGAAAAAATTAAAATTATGCGCGCGAAAGTTGATTTTTTTGAATTGATTTTCATTGTTTTTCCTTAAAAAAAATTATTTTGAAGATTTTACACAAGTTTTACAAATTCCAAAGAGCGTGGTTTCGCCCTTGTTAATCTGGAAGCCTTCTTCTGAAATTACTTCTGAAACAAGGGCTTCTGCAATTTTATTTTCCATATGGAAGATTTTTCCGCAGACCGTACACGAAAGGTGTATGTGATTTTTACATTCTGCAAGGTCAAAATATTGGTAAAAGGCCTGTTTGCAGCCACTTTTTGAACATCTTTTGATTTTTTGTTCCGATTCCAGTTCTGCAAGGTTTCTGTAGACGGCACTTCTGCTGATATTTTTGGAAGAAAGTGCCTGTTCTATTTGTTTTGGAGAAAACATTGTATCTGGATTCTGCTGTAAAAAGGAAAGTAAAATATTTCTCTGTTCTGTAGAATATGTCATTTTTGTCCGTTAATTTGCGAATCAGTCGCAAATTGATTAAACAACATCTAGGCATTTGTGTCAACGCATAATTGACAGACAAACTTGTACGCATTATAAAAATTAGGGACGTTTTTTTCGCGAAAAGGATTGGAAGGGGGCCGTAGGCCAACTTTTGCAAATGTATTTTTTGTTCATCGTTGGTAAGGTAGATTGCAAAAGTTTGGAGCGATAGCGTAACCCTGGAAAGCCTGGTCCGGAGCGTAGCGGAGGATTCGCCATAATAAAAATTATCAATCGACATTTAGGGGAGAAAAAGATGAAAAAAAGGATTATCGGTCTAATCCTGGCCTTGAGTTTTAGTGCGCTTTTTGCAAAAGAAACTCCGGTGGAAAATTTGTATTCTTACAAATTGAAAAATGGAATGGAACTTTATGTTGTAGAAAATCATACTGTTCCGCTGGCTTACATTGAAATTGCTGTTCGTGGTGGCGGAATTGGCCAGACTAAAGAAAACGCCGGACTTTTCCATCTTTACGAGCATATGATGTTCAAGGGAAATGCAAAGTACGATACGGAAGAGGACATTCAGTCTGCTTTGACAAAACTTGGAGTTTCCAGCTGGAACGGAACGACAAACACTGAATATGTAAATTATTTCTTTACAGTTCCTTCTTCAAAATTAAAGGAAGGTCTTGAATTCTGGAATTATGCAATCAGAACGCCAAAAATGGATTCAAGGGAATTTGAAGCTGAAAAAAAGGTAGTTCTTTCTGAAATTGAAGGACGAAAAAATGATCCGAGTAGTGTTCTTGCAAAATTTGTAAATGACACGATGTTCAGCGAAGAACCGTGGGCTACAAGTCCGGGCGGAACTGCAGACGTTGTTCAAAATGCAACTATAGCGCAGTTAAAAGAAATTCAAAAAGATTATTATATTCCGAACAATGCCGCTCTTTTTGTTGGCGGAGATGTAAATCCTGATGAAGTTTATGCTCTTGTAAAGAAAATTTACGGTAGCTGGAAAAAAGGAAAAAATCCGTGGACAAAAAATAACAAGCGGTACACAAAAACTCCTTTTGAAAAAACACAATTTTATGTTATGCCAAAAAGTGATATAAGCCCTGCAATTGCGGCTGTGACTCTTGTTTATCGCGGCCCTGATGCTGAATATGAACGAGAAGATACTTATGCGGCAGATTTGCTTTCTAATGCTGCAGAACGTCCTGACAGTTATTTTAAAACTTATTTGACCGGGCTTTCTGAACTGGAAATTCCGGGAAGTGATTATATTTATTCCAGCTATTCAAGTGCGCGCAGACTTGGCCTTATTATGTCCGGAGCGGTTGTTCTTGAGCCTGAAAAAAATCTTGCGGAAAGAGGAAAAATTTTTGCTCAAAATTATTATGATGCTATGAACGGCGTTTTTGCCGGCAGTGAAGAAGATACAAAGAAACTTGAAAATTCCGTGCATAAAAGAATTTACAACAAATATTTGTATGACCAGGAAAAATTTTCTGAATTGCTGTCTACTGTAAGATTCTGGTGGTGCTGTGCTGACGCAGAATATTATTATTCTTATGCGGACAAAATTAAGGCAACGGAAAAAACTCAGGTTCAGAATTTCCTTGAAAAATATATTAAAGATGCCCCGGCACTTGTTATTATTTCTGTGAATCCTGATGTTTATGAACAGACAAAAGCCGATTACGAAGCAAATGGTTATGAGGTAATAAAATGAAAAACTTTTTGAAAATATTTTTTATTTTTGCAATGATTTTTAATTTTTCTGTGGTTTTTGCAGAAAAACTTCCGGAAAAAGACGTTATTGAAGAAAAGCACCTTTCTAACGATATTCCGGTTTATTTTATGAAAAACACCGCAAATCATATTGATTGCGTGATTGTTGGCGTAAAAGGTGGAATTCAATATTACGGCGAAGAAATGTCCGGAATTGAAAAACTGACTTTTGAAATGATGTGCAAAGGTTCAGAAAATTATTCTTACGATGAAATTCAAAATCTTTTTTACGATACAACTTCGGCAATTTCTGTAAAATCCGCACTTTATGGTTCGCGCCTGGTTTTGAGGTCAATTGATGAGTATGTTGAAACAATGCTTCCGGTTATGCTTGAAAGTTTTGTTTCTCCGCAGTTCCCTGAAAGTGAATTTGAAAAATCTTATACAGATTGTCAGACAGAACTTCAATCTCAGTTGAATGAGCCTATAAGACTTGCAATGTATTATGCCACAAAAGTTCTTTATGAAAATCATCCTTTTGCAATAAGTAATACTGCAACTCCTGAATCAATAAACAATCTGACTCTTGATGCCGTAAAGGAATATTATAAAACTTTGCTTGACAGCCGCCGTTTTTACGTAATTGCGGTTACAAACAAGACTAGTGATGACCTTATGCCGTATTTTGAAAAATATCTTGGCAAAATTGAAAAAGGAACTGAACCGCTCAAAGAAATGAAAATTGAGGACATAAAAGTAAAAGAAGAGCCGATGGTATTTACTCACCAGGCTATTGCTGGAAGTTCTCATGTTTTTAGGGCATTTAGTGCGCCTTCAATCCGTTCTGAATTTTACGAGCCGTTTGATGTTGCAAAAAATATTTATGATAAAATTCTGTTTTCTGTAGTACGAGGAAAGTACGGCGCTTGTTACAGTGTTTTTACCGGAAGGGAAAATTTGGAAGCTGGCGTAGGATTTGAAGTTGCCTATAGATGTTCAGATTTTTCTGATATTAAAAATCATATGAAGGAAGCCCGCGAAATTTTAAAAGAAGGCAAATATATCACAAATACAAATGCTGATGGTTCTTTTGTTTACGGCAGCATAAAAGATGATTTTGAAAATTTCAAAAATTCTATGATTACTTCGTACTATGAATCAGAAATTACGACACGCGACAGAGCGGCAGATTTGGATTCAAGTATTTTGCTTTTTGGCGATACAACTTCATTCAAAAAAATTATGGACAGTTTAACTTCCGTAACCTACGAACAGGTTATGCAGGCTGTTGATAAATACATTCTTAGTGAAGATGACTTCTGGTTTGGCGTTACAGGCCCTGAAGATGAAGATGCTTTGATGGAAGCCTTAACTAAAAACTAAAAATCTGGAGGCAAAATTCACGGAAAGTGCAGTTTTAGAATTTTCCGTGAATTAAACGCCAGGCAACAGAACCGGGTTTTGGAAATTGCGAAGATTTTTGACTTTCAAGCCATTCGCCGTTTTTAATCCACCGTGCTTCTGAAATTTCATCTTTCTGGAGTTTAAGTTCTCCACTTTTATAATCTGCGTAAAAGGCAAGCATCAACTGGTCAGGATATGGCCAGCCTTGACTTCCCATATAGCGCAGATTTTTTATTTCAAGTCCAACTTCTTCTTTTACTTCGCGGTAAACGCATTGTTCCGCTGTTTCGCCGGCTTCCATAAAACCTGCAAGACAAGTGTAAACGTCCTGATTTCTGTAAGTGTGGCGCAGCAAAAGTACTTCGTCATTTTTATGAATTAAAACAATTATGCACGGTTCAATTCTAGGGTAGTGGATTTTTTTACACCCCGCGCACTCAAGTGCATTTTCCTTATCAAAAAATTTCAGGCGCGCGCCGCATTTTGAACAGTACTTTGTCTCCGAAATCCAATTTAAATAACTTCTGATTCTTGCAGAAAGGGCTGATTCTTCTGCGGAATTTTCAAAAAAATACTGTCGCTGAGGAATAAAGCAAAGATTATGATTTAAAAGCACTTGATTTGCATTTTCGTCTTTGATTTTTAATTCCGCGCCAAGTGCATTTTTGCAGGAATCAAAAAAAATATTTTCTAGTAAGTCATTTGATTTTAGTTCACAAAAATCAGAAACGGACGGAAGGGCGCAATCAGGATTCTTTGAAATCAGAAGGTCTTTTTCGTAAAAAATATAAATTCTTGAAGTTGATGAAAGTTCAAAATTTTCTGTGATGATAGCCATAATTTTCCTGAATGTTAAAGTCTTGCGGTGAGGTAAAATCCGTTTGGAACGAGCGAAAATTCAACGTTCTTTGATTTTTTCCAGAATTTTGCCGTGTGAAAGTACGGAACTAAAAATCCTGTGATGCTTCCGGCAATTGCTCCGCAAATTACGTCTGATAAAAAATGACAACCCGCAGAAATTCTAAAAATTCCCGTGAGGGAGGCAAGCGCGTAAGTTCCGCCGATTACCGCGTAACGCCACTTTGTATCCGGATGGTTCTGGCAGAAAACGTAACTTGTAAAAGTCGCAGCTGCAAAAGCCCACGTTGTATGCCCCGAAAAAAACGAATTTTCCCAGTCATAATTTTCAAGTTTATTTTGAGGCGCTCCGCTCAAATCGTAATACATGTACGGCCGTGCCCGGACTACAAAAGTTTTTGCCAGATCTTTAAAACTTGTCGCCAGAAGTAAAGTTTCCGCGTACATCACAGAAAGCGTTAACCATTGAGATTTTTCTTCCGTGAATCCAAAAAGGGCGGGCGTAAGGGCAGTTAAGGCAAGACTTCCCCATGAAACGTGATTTAAAACGTTAGAATACGGCTGCATAAAAATCAAATCCATTGTTGGAATATAATCTCTTGAAGCTTCCGCTCCGTAACCGCCAGTTTTGTAGTCCAAAAGATTGAATTTTGCAAAATATTTTAGGCTGTGTTCTGTTCCTAAAAGCGCCACGGAAGAGCCAATAATCAGACTTTCTGTCAGCGGTCGCAGACGGAAAATATCACTTTCATCAATAAGAGTGAATTTTGGCGCGCTCGCGGAGGATTTTGTCTTGTTCTGTGCAAAAATGGGCGCGGAAAGAAAATTAAAAATCAAAATGGCAAAAATAAAATAAATCTTTTTCATAAAAGTTATAAAAAAAACTGCCCGTGCAGAGCAGTCTGTAGTAAAAAATATTTTAGTGGAGCCTCTAAAAATTGCAATTTTTAGAGATGCCCTAGATAAAATGTCTAGTCTTTGAAATTATGAAAGAACTTTTTGATGCAATCAAACGTTTCAATACTTAAATCATGTTCAATTTTGCAGGCATCTTCGGCGGCAACTTCCGGTGTAACGCCAATTTTTTCTAAAAGTGCCGTCAAAACCGTGTGCCGTTCATAAATGCGGTTTGCAATTTCCGCTCCTTTTGGTTCAAGCGTGATTTCTCCTTCCGGCGAAATTTTTATATAATTTTCATCTTCAAGATTGTGAACCGTAACACTAACCGATGGACGTGAAAAATTCATTGCTTTTGCAATATCAACCGCATGTACCGGACCATTTTTTGAAAGTACAAGGATTGTTTCAAGATACATTTCTGCAGATTCCCGAATTTGCATATTTTCCCCTTAAAATTACGTTTTTTACTCTTATTCTTTCCATTTTACACCGCAAAATTGAATAAGTAAATAAATCAGAAAGTTTGAATCATAAAGATTGACGGCCGTTTTGTTTTCCTTTCGCAAAAAATTAATTGCCAAGTGAATAATCCGGAATATAATTTAACTATGAGTGATACGACAATCGTAAATGATACCCCGGTTGGCAGACAACTGGCTTCTTTTGGCGAGGCAAAACCTGCCTCATATCTGATGTTTAACAATAAAAAAATTAATCTTGTGGCGCAAATTACAATTGGACGGGCAACAGATAATGACGTTGTTGTTGATAATTCGCTTGCAAGCCGCCATCACGCAATGATTCAAAAAATCAAGAATGTTTATTTTTTAAAGGATTTAGGCAGTACAAACGGAACTTTTCTGAACGGTGCAAAATTGCCGGGCGATAAATATGTAAAACTTCAGCCGGGTGACAAAATCACAATTGGAAATATGAGTCTTGTGATTTCATAAATTCGCTGAAAATCTTTTTTGATGACAGATAATCTTTCTTTTTTTAAAACTAAATTATTTTCGCTTTCTCTTCCTTCGCACGATGAAATTTCAAAAATTGCCGGCGAAACTTCTTCTATTCTTGAAAATGAAATTACGGATTATCGCGAAGAATCTTCAGACGGAATTCCCGGTGGACTTTTGGATTTTTCTTCTGCTTCTCTGCCTCTTATTGTCGTGCCGGATATTCATGCGCGGCCTGATTTTATTTTTAACATTTTGAATTTTAAACTTCCGAACAAATTTTTTCACAAAAAAGAAAGAGTGATTGAGGCGCTGGAAAAAAATCATATTTATCTGGTTTGTGTTGGAGATGCGTTGCATACGGAGCGGACGCGAAATCGGTGGAAGCAGGCGTACGAGGAATTTGAAAATTCGTTTTATCATGGGCCTGCAATGTCAGAAGAAATGCTGTGCGGATTAAATACAATTCTTTGTCTTATGGAATTAAAAAAAAGATTTCCGCGGAATTTTCATTTTTTAAAGGGAAATCATGAAAATATTTATAACCGCACCGGCGAAGGTGATTATGCCTTTAAAAAATATGCTGATGAAGGCGAAATGGTAAAGCGTTTTCTTTTTGAAGTTTATGGCGATGACATTATTTATCTGCTTTCTTGCATAGAAAATGATATGCCGCTCATGGCTGTTTCAAAAAATTGTGTGATTTCGCACGCGGAACCGGCCAGAGCTTTTTCTCGCGAAAAAATTGTAAATGCGCGGCTTTATCCTCAGGTGGTGGAAGGTCTTACCTGGACGGATAATGATGAAGCGGAAGAGGGCAGTGTGGATCAGACAATCAGGAGTCTTTTTGAAGGAAAAAAAATAAATATTGAAAATTTTGTCTATCTTGCGGGGCACAGAGCTGTTCCGGAAAATTATCTTTTGCGGCAAAAAAGATTTATTCAGTTTCATAATCCGGCAAAACAGAATGTTGCCATCGTTTCTGGTGATAAAGTTTTTAATCCTGAAAAAGATATTGTGAGCGTGGAAAAACAAAGAGGTATTTTATGAGTGACGAATTTCCGCCTGTAATTGGCAAATACAAGGTTCTTGGAATTATTGCAAAAGGGGGAATGGGAGTTGTTTACAAGGCAATCCATCCGTCATTAAAGCGTTACGTTGTAATAAAAAAAATGACTTCCCGAAGTAACGGCGGAAACGGCGAACGTTTTAAAAAGGAAGCTCAGATTCTTCTTGATTTGCAAAGTCCGTACATAGTTCATCTTTTTGATTATTTTGTGGAAGACGGCTATCGCTACATGGTCGAAGAACTTGTTGACGGAATGGCTCTTGATAAATTGATAAAAAAACAAGTTTCGTTGCCCGCCCCAATTGCAATGCTTTTGCTTCAGGATGCCTGTTACGCTTTAAAATATGCTCATTCAAAAAATATTGTGCACCGCGACATAAAACCCGGCAACATTTTAATTTCAAAGCGCGGTGAAATTAAACTTGCGGACTTTGGAATTGCCAGTGATTCGGAAGATACAATCACAAAAACCGGAACTTCGCTTGGCACGCCCGCCTATATGCCGCCGGAACAATGGGAAGACAGTGCTCATGTAAAAAATACCGCGGATATTTATGCGCTTGGAATAACGCTTTACGAAATGCTCACGGGAACAAAACCGTATCCGGGAACTTTTTCTGTTGAAACACTTAAAATCATAAAAAAAGGAAGATATATCCGGCCACGAAAAATTGAAAAATCCGTTCCAAAAGAAATTCAAAAACTCATTCATAAAATGATTCGTCCAAACACAAAAAGGCGGCTGCAAAACATTGATTCAGTCTTGAAAAAAATTAAGCGGTACTTGAAACATTATGATACTCATCAATTGCGTGTGCAGCTGGCAAAGGCGGTTTCAACTCAAAATGCTTACACTTTCACGGATATTGAAGAAAAGGATAAAACTAGCCGCCGTGTAAAAAAAATAATTTCGGGGGTTGCCGTTGCGGCCGTCATTTTTATGATTTGCTGGTTTTCCGGCTTAATTCACAGAACACTTTTGCGTCACTGGTATACTCCCGTAAAAATAAATATGGAAATGCCGGTTTCGCTTTCTGAATTTATGGATTTACCGGCAAGAGCGTTCTTTTTTGAAGACGATGGCAATGAATTACCGGAAGTAAAAGGTTCATCAAGATTCTTTTTTCCACAGGATTTGCGAATTTCAAACAGAATCAAAAATCTTTTTAAATCAAAACAGGAAAAAGAAAATCTAAAAGCGCTAAAATCCGCGGCAAAAAATAAACCTTACGAAATGCATTCAGTTTTTCTTCCTCACGGAAATTACCGGGTAAAAATCGTGATTGGCCCTTATGTCTGGTGGAAAAATTTTAGCGTTGATTCTGAAAGTCTTAATCTTTCCTGCGATTTTTTAAAAAACAAAGTCCGAAAAATCAAACTCAACTGTCAGATTACGGATAAACAGACAAAAGAAGAAATTTCATCACTGGCGGAAGTAAAAATCCTTTACAACGGCGAGTGGAAAGACGTTTCTGAAATTTCAGAAAATCAGCTGAATTCCGCGGCCGTCTGGAAAATCCGCATTGGCGCAGAAAATTATGAAAGTCAGATTTATTCACTTTTGATTGACTGGTACCAGGATGATATTTTTATTTGTGCAGAACTTGAAAAAGTGCTTAAATAACGGAGTGTTGTTAAAAATCAAGGAGAATTTTATGAAAAAAAATAAACTTTTGATCGTATTGCCCTTTTTGTTGCTTTTTGTTCTGACTTCCTGTGCAAGTACAAAATCTGCCGTCATTACAAAATGCCCGGAACGTTTTTTCTGGAAAGTTGAAGGTTGTGATACATCCGGAAAAAAATCTGCGGTTTATATTCAGGGCACAATTCATGTTGGGGACGAAAGAATTTTCCCGCTTCCTGAGGCCGTAGAAAATGCTTTTGATACCGCGGACCGCTATGTTGCCGAACTTTCATCTTCCGATATAACAGAGGCTCCGTCAAAAACTATGGAACGTATGGTCGCAAGTTATAATGAAGACTATGATATTCGCAAAAAACTGAGCATTTCAAATCTGGATATTATGTACAAACTGATGCCTGAAGAACAGGTTGCGGAAGTTTCAAAATTTGAACCGTGGGTTTTAAATTCCATGATTTCCAGCGTTTGGACTAATGAATCAAAGTTGAGCACTGATTACGGCCTTGATATGTATTTTTACAAAAAAGTTGAAGAAAAGGGCAAAAAAGTTGAAGGCCTTGATACTCTAAAAACTCAGATGGAACTTTTAGATTACGGTGATTATGACACTCAGCTTGCGGCGCTTGAAACTCAACTTTCTGATTATCCTTTTGAAAAATCCATAAAAAATCTGCAGGATATGTACACGGCATATCTTGATGGCGACACGGAAAGTCTTTATGCGATTATGTTTGAAGAAAAATCCGCTGAAAATTCGGATGCTGACTTTAATCAAAAACTTTTTGATGAAAGAAATGAGCGCTGGGCAAAAAAAATCAATGAATATTTAAAACGTGGCGGAACAACATTTTTGTTTGCCGGAGCTGGCCATTTTGTAGGATTGAATTCTGTTTTTGAATATCTGAGGCAAAATCAATAGGATGAGGTTAGCGCGCGGACTTTTGTTCTATTTTTATAGAAAAATAAAACTAGAAAATATGATATTGATAAATTATAATTAGGGAAATTCACCTAAGAATATAAAGGGCATCTCTAAAAAATCATTTTCAATGCTTTTTTTAGAGAGACTTTCAAGTTTTAATTCGTTGATATAGCACGAATTAAAACGTCGCATTTTCTTTCGTTGCCTCCAAAAATTGCAATTTTTAGAGGCTCCCTAGAGTCATCTCTAAAAGAACATCTTTGACGATTTTTTTAGAGATTTCCATAAAAAAAATGGGAAAACAGGGGTCTGACCTTACAGAAACTTGGTTTCCACAGGAGTTTTGTTTTATGAAATACGGTTATTTTGACGATGACAAGGCAGAATATGTCATCACTCGTCCAGATACTCCAACATCATGGAGTAACTATCTTGGATCTACCGTTTATGGAGCTGTCATTACAAACAATGCCGGCGGTTATGGCTTTTACAAGTCTGGTGCACAGGGACGTTTTATGCGCCTCCGCTTTAACGCTGTGCCAATGGATCAGCCTGGACGTTATTTCTATCTTCGTGATATGGAAGATGGAGATTTCTGGTCGGCTTCATGGCAGCCTGTAGGTAAGCCTCTTGATCAGTACAAATCTGAATGTCGCCACGGTACTGCTTACACAATCATCACTTCTGAATACAAGGGAATTAAATCTGAAACAAAATATTACGTTCCTCTTGGACAGAATTTTGAATACTGGCGACTTAAGGTAACAAATACTTCAAATAAGGTTCGCAAAATCCGTCTTTTTTCTTACTGCGAATTTGCTAACCAGTGGAATACAACTCAGGACCAGGTAAATCTTCAGTATTCGCTTTTTATTGTAAAGGGCGAAAAAGTTGGTGACAATCTTCTCCGCTATTCAATTCAGGACAATCTTTACATCCAGCATCCGGAATGGGAAGTTGGCGGCGCTTATATGAGCCAGTGGGTTGCCTTGGTTGGAACTCCAATGACTGGTTTTGATACAAGCCGCGAAGCATTTATTGGAACTTACGGTTCTTATGAACATCCAAAAGCTGTTGTTGATGGTGCTTGTACAAATTCTGAAGCTTATGGTGATAACTCTTGCGGTACAGTTCAGGGTGATTTGGAATTGCAGCCTGGCGAAACAAAAGAAGTTATGCTTATGCTGGGTATTGATGATGCCCGCGCTGTTGGTCAGAAGATTGTAAACGAATATGGAAACTTCCAGCGTGCAGACCAGGAATTTGACAAGTTGGTTGAAAACTGGCACGCAAAACTTGGTTCTTACAAGGCAATCACTCCAGATGAAGACATTAACCACACAGTAAATGTTTGGGGACTTTACAACTCTCTCATCACTTTTGCATGGAGCCGTGCAGCTTCTCTTGTTTACAACGGAGAACGCGATGGTCTTGGCTACCGTGATTCAGTTCAGGATATTTTGGGTGTTTCTGCCGCAATTCCAAAAGAAGCAGAAGAACGCCTTGTCCGCATGATTTCTGGTCAGTGCCAGAATGGTGGTGCCGTTCCTGTTATTTCTAAGGATTTTAATGCCGGCCACGAAAAGGCTCCAAAGCCAGAAGAATTCCGTTCTGATGACTGTGAATGGTTCTTTAATGCTGTTCCTTGCTATGTTGCAGAAACCGGTGATTTTGATTTCTACAATAAGGTTGTCCCTTATGCTGATGGCGGAGAAGCCACAGTTTACGGTCACTTGAAGCGTGCCCTGGAATTCAACCTGGAGCGTATGGGTGCAGATGGACTTCCTTGCGGTCTTTTGGCTGACTGGAACGACTGTCTTAAACTTGGCTACCACGGTGAATCTTTGTTCGTAACTTTCCAGTTGCGCTTAGGTCTTACAACTTATGCTGATATTTCAAAACGCCTTGGCAAAAATGATGAAGCTGAATGGGCTTTGGCACAGAGAAAAACTCTGGACGAAAACATTCAGAAAAAATGCTGGGACGGTAAGTGGTTTGTCTGGGCAATTGGTGAAGACGGAACTGTTTACGGAACTCACACAATCGAAGAAGGACAGATTTATCTTAATACTCAAGTGTGGGCTGTTATGTCATCAGCTGCAACTCCGGAACAGGCAAAACTTTGTATGGAAGCTGTAAAGGAAAAACTTGCAACTCCTTACGGTTTAATGCTTTGTGCGCCTCCATTCGTAAAGACAAGAAGCGACATCATGACATCTGTTGTATTCCTTAAAGGTATTAAGGAAAATGCCGGTATCTTTAACCACACACAGGGCTGGGGCGTTATTGCAGAAACAATGCTTGGAAACGGCGACCGTGCTTACGAATACTGCAAGGCTTCAATTCCTGCCGCTTACAATGACAAGGCTGAAGTCCGCCAGAGCGAACCTTATGTTATCGGTCAGACAACATATTCTACATATTCAAAACGTCCTGGAAACACAAGAACTTCTTGGCTTTCGGGTGCTGCAACTTGGTCATACTACGCAATCACTCAGTACATGCTGGGCGTAAAACCACAGTACGACGGAATGTTGTTTGATCCATGTATTAAGCACGATTGGGACGGCTACACTGTAGAACGTCGCTGGAGAAATATGAACATTCACATCGAAGTAAAAAATCCACAGCACGTTTCTAAGGGTGTTGAATACATCGAAGTGGACGGTAAACGAGTTGACGCATGCTACCTGCCAATCGACCAGATTAAAGACGGCACAAAGATTGTCGTTTACATGGGCAAGGATGCTAAGACTTACCAGGCTGAACGCGTTTAATCACGCTTAAATTTAGCAACAAGGCTTCTTCTTTTTTAGGAAGGGCCTTTTTTTTTTGAGATTTTGCTTTAGGTGAGTAATAATTGACGTCCATTTTTTTACAAGTTATATTTTAAGGGGCAAATGGAAAATGAAATTATAATTTATAACACTGATGACGGCAAAACCGATGTAAAACTTTATTCAAAAGACGGAGTTATCTGGATGAATCAGCAGCAGATGGCTCTACTTTTTGACACCTCTAAGCCAAATATAAGTATGCACATTGCTAATGTCTTACAGGATAAAGAATTAGATGAAAATTCAGTTGTTAAGGATTATTTAACAACTGCCTCTGACGGAAAAACTTATAATGTAACTTATTACGCACTGCCTATGGTTATTGCGGTTGGTTTTAGGGTACGAAGCGTGCGGGGAACTCAGTTCAGAAAATGGGCAAATGAAAATCTTTCAGAATATCTTACAAAAGGTTTTATTCTTGATGATGAGCGCTTAAAAAATCCTGATGGCAGACCAGACTATTTTGACGAACTTCTTGAGCGGATTCGTGACATTCGTGCCAGCGAAAAACGTTTTTATCAGAAAGTACGCGATTTGTTTGCTTTAAGTTCAGATTATGACAAGGATGACAAGGCAACTCAGATGTTTTTTGCAGAAGTTCAGAATAAACTGATTTATGCCGTAACAAAACAGACTGCGCCAGAGTTGATTTTAAGTCGGGCAGATTCTTCAAAACCGAATATGAATCTTACAAGCTGGAAAGGCAGAGTTGTTCGTAAACAGGACATTTATGCAAGCAAAAATTATCTTACAGAAGATGAACTTGATTCTTTAAATAGACTTGTAACGATTTTTCTGGAAAATGCAGAACTTCACGTAAAACTTCGCAAAGATTTAACTTTGAATTTTTGGAAGCAGAGTGTTGATAAAATTTTGACTGACCATTTTCTTCCGGTTCTGGAAACAAAAGGTCTTAGCTCACGCGAACAAGCAGACAAAAAAATTGAAGAAATCTACATTGAATTTGACAAGCGTCGCAAAGCCTTTGATGCAAAAGAAGCAGACCGCCAGGACGAAGAAGAATTAAAACTTCTGGAAGATACAGAAAAAAGAGTCAAAAACAGATAAGCCTCACTGTCATCGAGTTGAAAAAACTTATTTCTTGTGTTGATTTAGGAAAATGAAATTATGATTTACAGGTTACCCATTCTTGGTCAAGTTTGCTTATTATAAAAATAATGTTATAATTGTGAGTATATGTTATTGACACGAAATTCAGTAGTTGCTAAGCTCAACTGCTCAACTGCTCAACTGCTCAACTGCTCAACTGCTCAACTGCTCAACTGCTCAACTGCTCAACTGCTCAACTGCTCAACTGCTCAGCAACTCAGGGCGTAGACTGTCTTAACGTTATTGATTTATCAGGAAATATAAAGGCACATTCTGTGCGCATTTTGCGTACGGGGTGTGCCTTTTTGTTTT
>CAVHTI010000048.1:0-18162 GCA_963638805.1 Anaerobutyricum sp. | reverse complement strand
GCAATTTTCCGTTGGATTTTGCGCGGAGGGGCACCCAAAAAAATCTAAATTTTAGTGAACGCAATGGCCGGAGTGTTATATAATAGACAGACACAATACAAATTTTTTGAGGTTTTTTAATGGCTGATTATCACGTATTTCCTGATGCTCCGGAGGGAACTCCTAAGGCAAATTTTGTTCATCTGCACGTCCATTCTGATTATTCTTTGCTGGACTCCTGTGCCACGCTGGACAAACTTGTTGCAAAAGCCAAGGCTATGAATATGCCGGCTCTGGCTTTGACCGACCACGGAAATATGTTTGGTGCCCTGAACTTTGAAAAACTTTGCCACGTAAATGGGATAAATCCTATTGTTGGCGAAGAATTTTACGTTGCTTACGGCAGCCATTACGAAAAAAATGATGTTCCCTACAGTCACAAAGGGGAAGATGGGGATAGGCACGCCCATTATTTCCATCTTATTTTGCTTTGTGAAAATCAAAAAGGTTACGAAAATATGTGCTGGCTCAGTTCCCGAGCCTTTTGTGACGAAAACGCCCTTTACTACGGTAAACCGCGAATTGACTGGGAACTTTTGGAACAATATCACGAAGGAATAATTTGCTGTTCGGCTTGTATTCAGGGGGAATTGCCCCAAATGCTACTGGCTGGAATGGACGCCGAAGCCGAAGAACTTGCCTTAAAATATTCAAAACTTTTTGGTCCTGATCATTATTACATCGAAATTCAGGATCACGGTATTCCAGAGCAAAAAATTGTTGCAGAAAAACTGATTGCCCTGGCTCATAAATTAAATATCCCCCTTGTTGCCACAAACGATATTCACTATGTAGAAAAACAGGATGCAAAAGCCCAGGACGCCCTCCGCTGTATCGGTTTTAAAAATCTTCTTCACGAAAAACACGGCAAAATGGGCGGAGAACTGGATTTGGACAACTGGTATTTTAAATCCGAAGCCGAAATGCGCTCCCTTTTTCCCCAGTGTCCGGAAGCTTACGACAACACAATCAAAATTGCCAATATGTGCAATTTGACGATTAAGCAATATTCAACTCCGGAATTAAAAGCCTGCCTTCCACGATTTGAACTTCCTGCCGAATTCCGTACTCACGGGGACGACTACCAGGCAGATCAAAATGATTATGTAAAATATCTGGTAGAGGAAGGCCTTAAAAAACGTTACAAGGAAATCACTCCGGAAATCCGCCAGCGTGCCGATTACGAAATGAACACGATTTTTAGCATGGGATTTTCCGGCTACTTTTTGATTGTCTGGGAATTTATCAACTGGTCTAAATCTCTTTACGACCCAGTTCATAAATGTCCAAAACACTATATTCCGATTGGACCGGGCCGTGGTTCTGGGGCGGGTTCTCTCGTAGCCTACGCCATGACCATCACAGATATTGACCCTTTCCGTTATGGTCTGATTTTTGAACGATTTTTGAACCCTGAACGCGTTTCCATGCCTGATTTTGACGTCGATATGGATTTCGACTTTCGCCAGGAGATTATCCAGCACACCCGCGATTTGTATGGGGACGCAAACGTTGGTCATATCGTAACGTTTGGTACGCTCAAACCAAAAAACTGTATTGCCGATGTTGGCCGTATTCTTGGAATCCCACTTTCCGAAGTAAATATGCTCAAAAAATGCATTCCAGACAGTCCAAAAGCAAAACTCAAGGACGCTTTTTCTGAGCCAACCGAAAAAATGCCGGACGGTGGTCAACTTATTCCTTACAAAGATGATCCACGCTACCAGGAACTTTTTGAACTTGCATTTAAACTTGAAGGCGTAAAACGAAATACTGGTCTGCACGCGTCGGGAATGGTAATTGGTTTGACTCCGCTTCCTAACTGGGCTCCGGTTTTCAAAGATCCAAAAACTGGGGAAGTTGGTGTACAGTACACCATGGATATTATTGAACCTTGCGGCCTTGTAAAATTTGACTACCTGGGGCTCAAAACCCTGTCTTTAATCCGTTATGCCGAGGACATTATCAATAAGCACAGAAAACCTGGAACTCCGGAGTTTAAAACTTCTGAAGTTTCTGAAACTGATAAAAAGACTTTTGATTTGTTCTGTCGTGGCGATTCTGTTGCGGTTTTTCAGTTTGAATCTCCTGGAATGCAGAAAATCCTGCGCCAGTTCCAGCCGGAAAAAATTGAGGACCTTGTTGCCTTGAACGCTCTTTACCGTCCGGGTCCTATGGATTGTATTCCGCAATATATTGAAGGTAAGTGGCATCCTGAAACGATTCACTATCCGGATCCTAGTCTTGAAGACCTTTTGAAAGAAACTTACGGTGTAATGGTTTATCAGGAACAGATTATGAAAGTTGCCCAGATAATTGCGGGATTTTCGCTTGGTGGTGCGGATATGCTGCGTCGTGCCATGGGTAAGAAAAAACCTGAAGTTTTGATGGGCAAGAAAAAAGACTTTGTTGAAGGTGCCCTGAAAAACGGTTACACAGAAAAACACGCCGAAGAAATTTTTGATATCATGGTACCGTTCGCCGGCTACGGATTTAATAAATCTCACGCGGCCGCTTATTCCGTTCTTGCTTACCGTACGGGCTGGCTCAAGGCAAATTATCCTGCCGAATTTATGGCCGCGAACCTCACAAACGAAATCACTTCAACTGATGGACTTCCGGGATATATTGCTGAGGCACGGTCAATGGGAATTCCTGTTGATGCGCCGGATGTAAACCGTTCGGACGTTACTTTTGATGTTGTTGACGGCAGAATTGTTTTTGGTCTGAAAGGAATCAAAGGTATGGGCGAAGGTGCCGCGCGCTCAATTGTAAACGAAAGAAACGAAAACGGCCCTTACAAATCCTTTATTGATTTTATAAAACGTGCCTGTACGCGCCTTGAAAAAGACGAAGAAGGTCACGAAAGAGTGCCTGTAAACAAAAAAGCGGTAGAAGTTTTAATAAAAACCGGCGGATTTGACCATTGTGGTCTTGAAAACGGTGAAATTCTGAATCGGCCTACCCTGCTTGCAAATATGGAAGCGGCAATTGATTATGCCTCTGACATTTTAAAAGACAAAATGATTGGTCAGGGCGATTTATTTGGCGATATGGGCGAAGAATCAAACGCCTATTCTGACTTTCAGTTTAAAATGCTGCCGGACGTTCCAACCATGGAAAAATTGAACATGGAAAAGGAATGTATCGGAATTTTTGTTAGTGGCCATCCTCTTGATGATTACAAAAAAGCAATTGAACGCGCCGTGACGTTAAAATCTTCAAATATGCAAAGAATTGCCACGGAAGAAAAAGCGTCAAGAGAAGCACTGCAGGCACGAAACGCCAGTTACATGGAACTTAGAAATTCCGGCCGGGTTTACACAGCCCTGGGAGTTTTAAACGAACTCAAAGAAATCACAACAAAAAAAGGTCCAAAAATGGCATTCGGAAAGCTGAATGATATGGACGGCGAAATTGACTGTACTTTCTTTCCGGCAACGTGGGAGGCGCTCAAAGCACAACTTTCAACCGGAAACGTTTACGCGTTTAAAGGCAAAATTGACGTGACGCGCGAAACTCCGTCTTTTCTTGTGGATTCAATTGAAAACGCGGAAGAACTTGAAACTAAGAGTTTTACAAGTGTGCATCTTCAGGTTTCTCCGAATTTTAATTCTGAACAGGCAATTATTGAACTTCGTGATTTTTTATTTGGCAGTACGGGTAATTGTTCGGTATATTTTCATATAGACACTGGAAAAAATCCTTTTGTGGTTAAGGCCAACGGACAGCTGACTGTAAATGCCAATCCGGAGACAATGGAAAAACTAAAAGGATTTTCGTTTGTACAAAATGTCTGGGCTGAATAATTTTCCGCCTGGACCGTAAGTTTTTGGAGAAGTCTATGGCAGTTTTATTCAGTTTTCTTTCTGCGATTATCACAATTTACACAATTCTCTGCTTTGTTGACATCGCGTTAAGCTGGTTCCCTGGCGGAAAATATACAAGTTTTGGAAAAGTGATTTCAAAAATCTGCGATCCGTATTTAAATTTCTTTTCAAGGCGCGGATTTTTCAGAATTGGCAATCTTGATTTTTCGCCGGTTATTTCAATTGGAATTTTGTCGTTAGTTTCTTCAATTCTGGCGGGAATTTCTTCAACGGGAATTATAAGTTTTCACGCAATTTTAAGTTCTATAATTTCAATGGTCTGGAGTTTAATTTCTTCAGTTCTGACAGTTTTTTTCATTTTGATTCTTGTAAGATGGATTGTCCTGAAAGTTTATCACGGCCAGACTGATATGAATTCCGCATGGTACAAAATTGACGTGATGATTCAGCATTTTTGCTACAGAGTTTCAAATTCTTTTGTAAAAAAATCACATTCTTATATGACTTCGCTGCTTGTAAACTGGATTGTTCTTCTTGTGATTTTAATTGCGGGAAACATAGTTTTCAGATGGCTTGCGGCTCTTTGTTATTCAATTCCTTTTTAATTTTTTTGATTAACTGTAAAATAAAGTATGTTTCTGGAAAATATCAAAAATCCTGTTTCGTCTGTAACGGGAGTAGGACCTCAGCTGACTAAAACCCTGGCAAAAATTAATATTTTTACGGCCGGGGATTTGCTTTCATATTTTCCACGCGACTACGAAGACCGCACAAAACGCGTAATGCTTTCTGAATACGCCGTCCATCCAAAAATCAACACGATTGCAAAAGTAATGCGCCACGAATGGTTTGGCTACGGCAATATGAGGACGCTGAAAATCCACATAAATGACGGAAGTGCCGGCGCAGAACTTATAGCGTTTAACCGTGCATTTCTGGAAAAGCAACTGCCGGTTGGAAGTTTGATTTCCGTTCACGGACAATTTTTCGTAAAATATAATTCGCTACAAAGTACATCTTTTGAAGCAACAGTTGTAAAACACCCCGTCCAAAATGCAAATCAAGCGCCTTCAGAAATTAACAGACTTCCGCAACTTTCAGAAATGCAGGCAATTCCTCTTCCAGATTCTGGAGTTTACCCGATTTATCCGCTGACGGAAGGTTTAACTCAAAAAACTTTGCGAAAAATTATGAATTCCGCGTTACAGCAGTATGCGCGCGGCATTGAAGACGAACTTCCGCCGGAAATAATCAATCAAAGAAATCTTTTGCACAAAATTGATGCACTAAAAAAAATACATCAGCCGGCAAATATGCAGGATGCCCTTGAGGCGCGCCGAACGCTCAGTTATGAGGAACTTTTTTTATTCCAGACTTCAGTTTTGCGCCGTTCATTAAAACATCGCGGAACTTTAATTCAAACTGAAGAAACTGACGGTAAAAATAAAAAGGCCCCGCCTTCAACTGAAGAATTTGAAAAATCACTTTCGCCACTGCAAAAAAAATTTTTGCAAAACCTGCCATATTCCCTGACGGACGACCAGCGCAAAGTCATTTACGAAATGGACAGCGACATTGACCGTGGATTTTTAGAACGGGAACGGCTTTTGAATCAGGCTGACCGCGGAATTCCTCTTCCTAAAAAAACACCTTTTACGATGCAGCGACTTTTGCAAGGTGATGTTGGTTCTGGAAAAACTCTCGTTTCACTTTTTATTTGTCTGAGGGTTATCAGCTGGAAGGGCCAGTGCGCACTTATGGCGCCAACGGAAATTCTTGCAAGGCAACATGCCGAAACTGCCAGCCGTTTTCTTGATTTTCTTGGCGTGCGAGTGGCATTTTTGACCGGAAACGTAAAATCTGCGGGCCGTGCTCAGCTTTTGAAAAATCTCAAGGAAGGAAAAATTGACATTGTGATTGGAACTCACGCGCTTTTTAGTAATTCCGTGATTTATAATGACCTGGAACTTGCCGTAATTGATGAACAGCACCGTTTTGGCGTTATGCAGCGTCAGGCAATTATTGCAAAGGGACGTGGCAGCGAAAACGGAATAACTTATGAACCACACGTCCTGATGATGAGTGCCACGCCAATTCCGCAAACTCTCGCGCTCACCGTTTTTGGTGACCTTGATGTCAGCACAATTAAAACTGTACCTGCCGGCAGAAAACCAATAATCACCTACCTTGTAAAAGAAGGCAACGAAACAAATGCTTACGAGGCCGTGCGCAAAGAATTACAAAAAGGACATCAGGTTTATTTTGTTTACCCTGCAATTGATTCTGAGGACGGCACAGTTCAGCTAAAATCAGCGGAAAAAGCTTTTGAAAAACTTTCCAGACAGATTTTCCCGGAATACAAATGCGCACTTGTCCACAGTAAAATTCCGGAAGAACAGCAGGAAATGACACTAAAAGATTTCCGCGACAATAAAATCCAGGTTCTTGCGGCCACAACCGTAATTGAAGTTGGCGTTGACGTTCCAAATGCAACCTGCATGGTGATTGAACAGGCAGACCGTTTTGGCATGGCACAATTGCATCAGTTGCGTGGCCGCGTTGGACGAGGCAGTGAACAGTCTTATTGTTTTTTGATTTACAGTAAAAATCTCACGGAAACCGGCATTGAACGAATGAAAACTCTGCGCCAAAGTACAGACGGATTTTACATTGCCGAACAGGATTTAAAAACGCGTGGTCCTGGCGAAATTACCGGAACTTTGCAGGCTGGCGAATTGACTTTTGCCATTGCAGATCTTTCGCGCGACAATGAACTTTTGTTACAGGCAAGAAACGACGCTTTGGCATTTTTGAAAAAGTAATGGGAGCCTCTAAAAATTGCAATTTTTAGAGATGCCCTAATTGTAAATTTTCCAATGATTTTTTGTTTTTATTGACAAAATATTGTAAAAATCAGTATTATCTAATCATAAAAAAGACGCAAAGATGTGTTTTTTCCAAACGGAGAAAATATGTCCTTGCGTCTTTTTTTTTTAACTCAAAAAAATCTGAAAGCAACTTTTACCGGAGGTTACAATTATGTACGACGAGGACGAATTAAACATTAAATCATGCCAGCCTTACATTGTTCTGGAAACTGGCGAATTTTATCAGCACGTGCTTTCCTGCATGGGAATTTCTCACTTTTACTCTTTCAAGGGCAATTCTGAAAAAGATTCTATAATTCCGCTTATTGCTGACGGCTGTTCAAATATCATTTTTGAATACAATAACGGCAAAGTTGTTAATTCAACCGTAATTGGTAATACTCTTGAGATGAAAACTTTTAAAATTCACAAAGATTCAGAATATTTTGGCGTGAGATTTCTGCCCGGCGAAAATCCTTGTTTTAAAAATCAGGTTGTAAAAGAAATGGTCGGAAAAACGGCGGATTTAAAAGATTTTGAAAATATGAAACTTATTTCTGACAAAATGAACCTTGAAAAAACATTTTCGGACAGAATGAATACTTTTTTGACGGAATATCAGAAATTTAACAATGATGAAGTTTCTTCGCAGCATCAGCTTTACCGTCAGTTTATCCGCCTGATTGTAAGCAAAAAAGGAATGTTAAAAATCAGTCAGCTGGTTGTGCTTACCGGATATTCCGCGCGTTATATCAATCAGATTTTTGAGGACATTTCCGGAATGAGCGCCAAACAGTTCTGTAATATCGTAAAACTTCAGTATCTTTTAAATGATATTGATTACGGCAATGTTGAATCTCTTTCTAAACTTGCAACTGATTACAATTTTTACGATATGGCGCATTTTATTCACGAATTTAAAAATTACACCGGAAAAACTCCCGGCGAATATATGGCAAATATCAAAGATCATAGTTTCAGCGAAAATGTGATAAATATATAGTGTTCTGGAGGAAAGAACACCCTGAGAAGAAGCGCCGACATGCGGTTCGATGATTGATAGCAAAGCGTTAAAAAAAATTGCGAGACAGCAATTTTTTAGCTTTACCTACCTCTTCGCAAGCGGGGTTTTCTCTCCCCCAGACCCTCTCTCTTTCCCAGCAAGCGTTTAGGGGCTCTGCCCCTAAAAACCCTGCTGGACGGTGAAGTTCTAAATAAAGCTTTGGCTTTATTTAGAACTTTGGATATTTTCTGTGTGTTTGGGGCTACGCCTGTTTTGTTCATTCATTCAAATGCTGATTTTCCACGTTTACCGTGATAAAATTTCCCTGTTTGTCATGCTGAATTTATTTCAGCATCTATTTTTACACGAATGTCCGAATTCAGAATCTACCCGCTAATAATTGTCCCACTTAAAATCGTCAAAATCTTCTATCTGGACTTGCCATTTGTTACGGAAATATTTTTCAAGGCTGCGGATTGTGAGCGGCGGGTTGTTTTTGTAATTTGGATTTAGGTAAAAAAACGCGCGGTAAAGATTTTTTTGTGATTTTTGGGTTGTGCTGTTGTCGTCTATAAAAATAATTCCGGCTAGATTTTGCGAAACTTCTTTAACGGTGAGCAAGGTTGAATTGTAGATGGCGGAATGAACGGACGCGTTTTCTGTGATGCGGTTCAATTCTATAAAGGTGCGGCGCGCCAGAGAACGGTAGAAAAGGTTGTTAAAATCACCAAAATCGACGGTTTCGCTGTTAAACCAGGGATTTTTTACAATTGTGATTACCGAATATTCGTTGTCCAGAAGTTTTGAACCGTAATCCAGGAATTTATATTTGTACGCTTCTGCCATTGCAAACGGGGAATATTCGCTCACGGTTGTGATTGTGTCCGAATATTGAATGCGGAACGTAAAACTGATTCCCGTCTGTGATTCGTATTTTAGGACTTTTTTATTTTCTGTTACCGCCTGGGTCAGCGCCTTAAAGATTTTTGATTTTTCAAAGCCTAAGTGCGACTTTACGTCCGAATAATCAATGCTGGAAAGGTTATCAACGCCAATCATGACTGATTTTTTTAGCGACAAAAGCGCATATTCTTCGACTTTTTCAAAAACTTCTTCAAGAATATTCTGATGAATGCAGTTAAACGACTTTACATCAGTGAAAATTCCGTAATGCTTAAGATGAAGGCACAAATCAATATCAATTGTCTGATGATGGCCGATAATTGCCGGAATTGAAGTTTTATGTTCCGACGCGGGAAGTTTATTGATGTACGAAAGATTAAAAAAATCCGAAAACTGCGAATAAAAATCCAGGGCAACGAGTTCAGAATAGGGCCCTGCCCACCCGGAATTTTTTGCCTCGCCAATATTTTTGATTTTTTCTGTGATTTCTTTGATTGTTTGTGGTTCTTTTTTGAATTTTTTGTTCAGACGTTCAAGGCGCTTTACAAAATTTTCTGCAAAAAGATTCAGAGGGTCACAATTGAGCGGAGAAATGCACTTGTTAGTGTTGTTTTTATTTTTTATAACCTTTTCAACACCAAAAATGTCGTAAATTAAAGACTGTAATTTTTCAACATCTGTCATTGATTTTTGTCCGCCCGCCAATGAAGGTCTGTAAGTTTTAAAATGAAAAAGGCTGCCCAAAAACGACAGCCTTTTTTTAACAAAATTTAAGTTTTAGAAACGGTAACCTACACCAATCTGTGGCATCATGCGGAAACAGCCTTTAAAGTTATCGTTTGATTTTCCGTCTGTGCTCTGAACAAACTGGTAAACACAAGGAAGAGAAACGTTTGCATAGAATTTTTTGTAAACATTGAATTCAAATGTGAAGTCTACGCCTAAACCAAATTTAAAATCTGTAGTTGAAGAATCTGAACTTTTTGCTTTTGCATTTACCCAGCTGAAATCTGCACCCGGTGTAATAAGAAGCTGATAGTTCTTTTTCATAAGAGGGCGAATTGCAACGCCGGCAAAAAGGTTAAAGTTGAAGCATGAATCGTAGTAGTCGCTGTAAGAAACCGAAGAATTTGATGTATCGATGTTAGTTCCAGAAGGTTTTGTAGTAGTAGTTTTTGTACTCGAATTTTCTTGTGACGGCCACAAGAAACCAGCACCTACTCTTGCACCAAGATTCCTTGTAAGCATTACTGTGTCATTAATGTTTACACCAAAACCATTTAGAACAGTTGTAGTCTCTGTTGTCGTAGAAATACCAAACCCAGATAAAGGATCACCTTTGGTTACAGAAACAATGATTGGTGCTGCAAAGTTTACATCAAGGGAATTTTCAATAGCAAAAACTGCTGTTGAACCAACTAACAAAGTTAAAATAACTGATAAAATCTTTTTCATAAGTTACACTCCTTCGTTTAATTATAGAACAAACGGCAGATTTTTCAACACGAAAACTTGGACCGAGGCTGGAGGAAGGTTGTTTCGATTGCCAAAGCCAAAGCCCTGAGCTGTCTAAAAACTAGTGTCATGCTGAATTTATTTCAGCATCTACACTATATCTAGTGTATAGATTCCGAAACAAGTTCGGAATAACACTACACACTAAACTTGTTAGACAGCCTCGAGGACTTTGAGGTAGCACGAAGTGCGTACTTAACTGCGGAAGGCGCGATGTTTTGTTTTCCTATAAAATAGGATAGGAAACAAAACTCAGTAGTGAGCAAGGCGAACGGAAGTTGAAACGATGCACCGGCCCCAAAAAATCAAAAAAAATAAAATTTTAGAGGGCAAACTTAACTTCAAAGTCAAAATCGGCGGTTTTTAATTCCGGAACCTTGGACTGCGGTTGTTTTTCAAGATAAACCGGCTGATTTTCGCTGAAGGCAAAAATTTCAAGCTCAAGATTTTCAAAATTAATTTTTCTAGAAATAAACTGTTTAAGGCCAATTTCCCACGAATAATCGTCGCCAAGCGCAAAATTATCCGCAATCAGCGTTTTTTTGCCGTCAATAAAGGCGTAAAGTCGCGCAGATTCACCGTTGTATTTTAAATTTACAAAGCAATCATTTAAATGAGCGGCATTTTTCTGAGATTCAAAATAATCCGTGAGCGGTTTTAAATTCAAAGAATAAGTTAAAACCGGGCTGTCAGATTTCTTTTTAGGGTCAATTTTGAATTCAGGTTTTGCCGGAAGAGCAGTTTTATAAACCGTAAAGTCAAAAGTGGCGGTCTGAGCACTAAGATTTTTATTTTCTGTGCCCTTGATTTCAAAATTTTCCGGGATTTTTGGCAATGCCGGGTACGAAGCAAACTCAAAACTGCCATTGTTGGAACGGCCGGTTCGCGCGTAAACACTGGAATTTCCGTTTTCGTCAGAAAGCAGAACGCCGTCCGTAATCACAATTTTTTTGTCCGGAGTGAGCCAAGCGTTCAGGGCATTTTTTCTGGACAACACAAGATATTTTTGGCCGGCAAGTTTTTCAGAATCTTCCGGTAAAACAGAAAAATATTCGTCAGAGGTTTTGCAATCAGATTTTCGCGGATCATAAAAAACGGTTGTGCCGTCGCCCAGAATGCAAAGCGGGCTTGCCTGAACAAACGGCAACGTCAAATCGCCAAATTTCATATTAAACGGGTAAAAAAAGTATTCGCCGTTTTTAAGATTTTTGAGTAAATATGAAGAGCCGTCCGGCAAAGCAATTTTTTCTTCCTTGTGTTCAGCCATTTTTTTGAGGCGGACATAATTGTTTACGAAGAAATATCCTTTTTTTCCGTCCGTTCTGAATGAATATCGCAAATTTTCAAAATCATCAGGCTTAAGAGGATTATTTTGAGGAATCACTGCCGGAAATTCGCAAAGTTCAGAACCAAAATCATGAACAAAATACGAAAATAATTTTAATTCACGGAAAGTTTCAGAAACCTGGCCAAATTCGCGTACCGGAGCACGGAAATCATAGGATTTTTCTGGCAAATCGTTAGGATAGCCGGTTGCCTTAGATTCCTGCAAAGTTGTCAGTTTGCCGTCCGGGTTAGAACCGCCGTGATACATATAATATCCCAGAAGATTTACGCCACTGCCAAGTTTTACCAAAGACATTGCGCCAATGTCACCGTCCTTTGCAGCGGTACGGCGATGTTTTGTAACCTGAAGTCCGCCGCCAAGTTCCGCGGTCAAATACGGGAATTTTTTGACGTCAAAAGTAATTCCGTAGCCTAAACCGTGGTCGCTGCCAATATTGTGGTCATTTCTTTCGTAGGTGAAAATAAAATTTCCGCTTGGTTCAATTTCGGTTGTACGCTGATCCCACGGCGCGTCGCAATAGCCTCCCATTACAGGCAACATTCCACCAGTGCGCGCTCCGCCCCAGCCGGTTGCAGTGTACAAAGGCACTTTAAACCCGATTTTTTCTGCCATTTTCTGCAAAGTCTGCATATGAACGTCACCACTTTCGTCGTACAGTCCGCCACAATGGCCGTATTCATTTTCAATTTGCACGCCAATAATCGGATTTTCGGGATTTTTTTCGCTGTAAAGAAAATCTTTGACCTCTTTAAAAATCTTTTTGTACCATTTTTTTACCTGAGCAAAATATTTTTTGTCATTTGTACGAACTTCAAAATCCTGCTGCAAGAGCCAGTCCGGAAATCCGCCGTTTCTGACTTCGCCATGGCACCACGGTCCAATGCGCAACATCAGTTTCATTTTGCAATCTTTACAAGTCTGAACAAACGCGTGCAAATCCCGGTTACCCGTAAAATCATATTTGCCCTGAATTTCTTCGTGATGAATCCAGATTACGTAGGAAGAAACAATATCAACTCCGCCGGCTTTCATTTTTTCCAGCGATTCCTTCCAGAATTCCTTAGGATAGCGGGAATAGTGAATCTCTCCCATAATCGGAAACCATCTTTTTCCGTCTTTTAATAAACTCTTGCTGTCGAATGTGTACATAAATATTTCCTGAAATTTTAATTTTTATACGGGCGTACCCCGTCCGGGCAATTTTGCGCAAAATGCAAAACTGCCTTGTCCTAAATTAGAATTTTTTTTTGTAAGAGGCCCGGCGGGTCGGGCTTTGCGGGGCTACGGCATTTGCCTCCGGCTTTTGCGTTCAGTGCCAGAACAATGGCACTTCACCTGCAAAATCGGCATTCGCCCCCCTACAATCCCTTACGCAAATAGTCCTACTCTTTTACTGCCGCAGAACCAAAACTTGTAATCAGCGTTTTTTGCGTAATCATAAAGAAAATTACAAACGGAATTGCAATAATCAAAGATCCGGCCGCAAAGGTTGTAAAGTTATTGTTTTTATCAGAAACAAACGTAAACAATCCAATTGCCAGGGTCTGTTTTTCTGCAGAACGCAAAACCATTTTTGGGAAGATAAAGTCCATCCATGGACCGGTAAAACTTGTAATTGCAAGGAATACAATAATTGGTCGGGCAACCGGCATAATAATCTGCCAGAAAGTCCTGAAGTTTCCTGCTCCGTCAATTCTTGCGGCTTCGTCCAGGTTTTTAGAAATTGTGTCCATGTAGTTTTTTACCATCCAGGTGTTGTATGGAACGTTTCCGGCGGTATAAACAAGAATCAGGCCCCACAAAGTATCAAGTCCGCCAATTCGCATCAAGATTACATAAATCGCAATCATTCCTACAAAGGACGGGAAAATCTGCAAAACCAACAGCGAAAGCATAAACGGTTTTTTAAACGTAAATTTAAAGCGCGACAGGGTATAAGCGGTCAGAGAAGAAATTATTACTGTCAGGATGCAAGTTCCAAGCGCAATAATAAAAGTGTTCAAAAACCATCTTCCGTAATTTGTCTGCGTAAAAAGATATTTAAAATGTTCCAGAGTAAACGCCTTCTGGATTATTGTTTCGCCGGTTTTTACGTCAGTTATTTCGCGGGTATAAGAAAATTCCGGCGAAATTGAACGCTTAGAATTTTCTACATTTTCCGCAAGTGCTTCATCAGAATCAAGAATCTGAGAATCAATCTGTTCGTCACTTTCTATGACAAGCCCATCTTCAGTTTCAGCGACAATCCGGTCTGTTTCAAATGTGAACGGCACAATACTCAAATCTGCAATGGAGTTTCCCTGCGAAAAAGCGGCACTTACAACATAAATCAGAGGATAAATTACAAAAAGAGCAATAATTACAAACACAAAATAGATAATTCCTCTGTTGATACATTCACCTACTGTTCTTGGTCTTTTCATTAGATTTCTCCTTCTTTGTAAGCTTTAGTCTGTCTGAACTGCCAGATTGCAAACGGAGCTAAAACAATAAAAATCATAACGGCAATTACAGAAGCGTAACCGTATTTCTGTAAGTCAACAGTCAATTTATAAATCCAGGTAACAAGAATGTCGGTTGCGCCGGCAGAAGTTACTGTAGAAAGTCCCGGTTCTGTAAAGTTTGGCGAACCGCCAGTCAGGAAGTAAATTGCTCCAAAGTTATTAATATTGTGCGCAAATGACATAATGATAAGCGGAATTGTCTGATACAAAACCAACGGCATTGTAATTTTTCTTGTAATCTGGAATTTGCTGGCGCCGTCAATTGTTGCGGCTTCGTACAAATCCTGAGGAATGGCCGTCATTGTTCCCATTGAAAGCAACATAAAATATCCGAATCCGGCCCAAAGGTTTACGATTACACAGACAATCTGTGCCAGAAGCGGCGTTCCAAGCCACGGAATTGTTGCATCCGGAGCCAAAAATCCTAAAACACGGAAAGTTCTGTTGATTACACCAAAAGTTCCGTTCAAAAGATTTTTCCAGACCAGCATACTAACAACAGAAGGCACGGCATAAGGCAAGATGAAAATAAATCTGAAAATAGGGGCAATTTTTACGTGAATGTCTCTAAGCTGAATTGCAACCAGAAGTCCGCCAAAATAACACGTAAAAGTTGAAAGAACGGCCCAGGCTAAAGTCCAGATGGCAATTTTTCCAAATCCTTTTGTCCAGGAAGTTCCGCCGACAAGCAATTCCTTAAAATTCTGAAAACCTACCCAGTCTACAGTGTTTGCGGCTGGTATATGGTCCGGAGCGGAATAGTTTGTAAATGCTACCGCAACAGAAAAAATCAGCGGAACAACTACAAAAATCAACATTATTAAAAAACCTGGTGCCATTCCAAAAATCGGGAATGACTTGCCAAGTGTTGTATTCACATTTTCTTTATTTGAATTAAAATGACCTTTTCTGCAATATTCCCTGTATTCTTTTTTTGCACTTTTTACAGAAAAAACGTAAAGAATTACAAAAACGGCAATAATCGCTATAAAAAGGATACCGTCAATCAGCATAAAAACTGAATTATCGCGCTGAGTAATAGGAACTCCCGGTTTGGACGGAGTGCCCAAAGTCACCAAATCAATCATTTTTTTAATTGTTACTGGCAGAAGGGCAATAAATCCAATTTCAATAAGTGCAAAAAGAATTCCCTTCAGATAATCACGGAGGAACAAAAGATGAGACAATCCCATAAAGCAGGATCCAAAGATTTTAATCTTTTTTTCTGCGCTTCCGTCTGTTGGTAATGTTTTCATAAAAACCTCACTAAACCGAATAAAAAAGCAACATGTAGATAATTTTGGTCAACGCGTGTCACTTTTGATTTCTAAAAAAACCGGCAGAAAAAATCCACCGGCTTATTTTTCTATGGAGCGGGCTAAAATTTTGATTACAAAGTCAGCCCGCGAATTTTATTTTCCAAGAATTGCAGCATTACAAGCATCAAGTTCTGTTTTAACGTCTTTTCCGTCCCAGATATTTTTTGAAGCATTGTTCATTGCATCCCAGTAACTTGCCATTTCTGGAATTGAAGGCATTGGGAAGGCATAATCAAGCTGATTCATAAATCCTGCAAGGTAAGGACTTGAAACTTCAACGTTTATTGAAGGAACTGTGCCTGTCAAATCAAAACGGAGTTTCTGCATTTCCGGAGTCAAAAGGAACTGAGCAAAATCAGCGGCTTCGTCAGGATTCTTTGAATAAGCTGAAACAAACATTGCTCTTGTTCCAGAGAATGAAGCGGCAGGAGTGTCGTCACCTGGCAAAGATGGAAGAGTTGTTACACCAAAATTAATTCCGGCTTCTTCAAACGGTACAACATTCCAAAGTCCTGTGATGTGCATTGCGGCAGTTCCAGATTGGAAAGCGGCATCTGCAGTTGAAGTATTAATATCGGCAGCAGGAACATCAAAAACCTCTTTTCTGATTTTCTGTAAAAGTTCCATACCTTTGATAGAATCTTCTGAGTTAATATTTGTATTTGTTGTATCAGTTCCATCTGGTCCAAAAAGACGGTTGCCATCAGCAGTTGTAAATACGATTGTGTAATATCCGTTAGAAACATCCATTACAAAACCATATTTTCCAGGATTTGCTTTATTGAATGCTTTTGCCCAGTCAATAAGTTCATCCCAGGTTTTTGGAACTTCATTTTCGCTGATAAGATCTTTGTTATAGAATAAAGCGTAAGTTTCTGCAGAAACAGGATAACCGTACATTGTTCCGTCATAAGTGAGCGCTGTTGAACATGCACCAAGAACATTTTTCTTGATTTCGTCGGCATTTACAGTTGGATTTACAAGACCTGCAGAAACAAGAGAACCAAGTCTGTCATGTGGAGCGGCAAACAAATCAGGACCAATGCCAGCAGGACCATCAAGAGTTACCTGATTTACAGCGTCACCCAATTCTACGTTTACGTATTTAATTTCAACATTAGGATTTTTTGCAGTATAAGCTTCTCCGGCCTGTTTGATAAATTCATCCGGACCATTTCTTGATTCCCAGACAGTTAAAGTAACTTTCTTACCAGATTTTGCACTGGCAGAACCATTTTCAGCCTTTTTTGAACAAGAACTGAACAACATTCCAGCAGCCAGCAAAGTACAAGCTGCAAACATTAGTTTTTTCATAGAATCTCCTCGTTTTGAGGGGAAGAGAAAACTCTACTCCGCTCTTCCTCTCTTTTTCAGCACGTGTTTAAGGAGGGGCTGTCTAAAAATTAATGTCATGCTGAATTTATTTCAGCATCTATACTATATCTAGCGTAGAGATTCCGAAACAAGTTCGGAATGACACCTCTTAGACAGCACCCGGCCCTAAAAACCCGCTTTTGTGTGTAGCAAAATCTCCTGGTGGCAATTCTGCTTTCTCTCTCTCAAGTTCCCTTTTTTAAATTGATTTACAGTGGATAAAAGTATTCACTGTAAGTTTTTTATTTTCAGAGGATTTTGTCCTCTAGTTGCCAAAATGAAATTCGTACTCAACAAAGTTTCTGTTGGAAACTGGTTTGCCGGATATTTGTGACAGCATTATTTCTGCTGAACGGCTGCCTATGTTGTAAGCATTTATGTCGATGGTAAAAATTGGACTTTCGGTCTGTTTCAAAAGTGAACTTTCGTAAAAAGATGCAAGCTGAACTTTTTCCATTTCTGATTTTTCCTGTTCTTTTAGCCATGAATAAGCATTTGAACACAAAAAATCGTCGGCACAAACTATGCAAGTCTTTTCTTCAAGAATCAAATCTTTTAAACTCTGACGCACGGCACTGCCATCATTAATATCCTTAAAAATTGTGTAAGACGCTTCCGAGATAGATTTGTTTTTCATTGCATTTTCAAATCCTTCAAGACGCTGGCGGTTTACAACAATATCCTGATTTCCACAGATAAAAATAAACTTTTTGTACCCCCTGTCAGTCAGCATTTCCGTAAATTCTGTGCAGGCCTGAACATTGCAACTGTCTACTTGAATTACATCAGGATCATCACAAGTCCCGATTACCACAAAAGGAATTTTATGCCCTTTAAGCAACGCTACCCGACGGTCATCTTCTAAAAGTCTTGTAAGAATTACACCATCAACCTTGTTATTTTTAATAACTCTTTCCAGCGAAGTTGTATCTTGAGCCGAACTTACAGAAACCAGAACATCGTAATTTTCTTTACTGGCCGCAGAAGCAATCCCTGCAAGACAATTATGAAAATACGGCATATCAGTCTGCGAAGCATCACCAGGAAGAACCACGCCAATGTTAAAAGTTTTTGATGTAGCAAGCCCTTTAGCAAGCAGATTTGGACGATAATCCATTTTTTCTACACAGTTCATAACCTTACTGCGAGTTTCCGTGCTGATTCTTCCCTTGCCAGAAAGAACGCGCGAAACAGTAGATTTAGAAATCCCCAGTTCCTTAGCTATGTCTGCAATTGTAGTCTGATTATTGCGCAATCGGTTGCTCCTTTTATATTTTAAGTGTACAACCGGTTGCTCAAGCTGTCAAATTTATTTTTTAAATATTTTTTGATTTTTTCTTTTACATTTGTAAAAAATTCTAAAATGTTTTTTTTTAAATTTTTATATTTTGTTTTTTAAAAATTATTTTTTTTCAATTTTTTTAATATATCGTCTTCTGAGGGAAGGAACACCTGAGAAG
>CAVHTI010000047.1:0-18789 GCA_963638805.1 Anaerobutyricum sp. | reverse complement strand
GCGGTGGAGGGAAGTACATTTTCAACAATGTTGTGATTAAAACAGCCAAATTTGAAAATCCAAAGTGATAAAATGGTCAATTTTCAAAAACAGTGCTATATTAAAAATAGAAAATATTACAGGAGGTTCATTATGTCTTACGAAGCAATGGTTAAAACAATTCCAACTTTGACTTACGACGAACAAGTAAATTTAATGTCCATTATTCTTAATTCTCTAAAAAATCATAAGTTTGCAGATAATAAAGCTAATGATTTTTCTAATGAATATCCTGAAGGCTTCTTTGATTTATTTGGCAGTGATCCAAATTATGCCGTGTCCGAACCTGAAGAACTAGATTTTTCTATGGACGCAAAGAGAGAGGCCTTCTAAATGTATTTACTGGATACGAATGTAATTATTGATATTATCAGGGGCAAATATCCAGCGTTAAAAAATCATTTTATGCAAACTAAATTCTCGGATATTTTTATACCTTCAATTGTTGTTGCAGAACTTGAATTTGGAGCAAAGCATAGCAATAATTACCTTGAAAATCGTCAGAAATTTATAAAAGTAATTAAAAATTTCAAAATTTTACCGTTTACGGATGCAGAAGCCGTCTTCTATGGCGAAATACGTCAAAATTTAACATCAAGGGGACTAATTATCGGTCCAAATGATCTTTTAATTGCTGCTACAGCTTTAGCAAATAACGGAATTCTTATTACACATAACACAAATGAATTCAAACGAGTTGAAAATTTAACTCTTGAGGATTGGACTAAATAATTCTGTTAAGGGAATCTTTAAAAAATCATTTAAGAAAAATAGCAAAAACTTGGAGATTTCTTTAACAATATTTTACAGATGATGTTCCTTTCTTTCAGAGAGCAACTGCCGGCGAGTAACAGAAGATTTTTTTTATGACGTGCGATGGCGGCGGTTCGCTACACGAGAGTTTATGTTTATGTCGTGTTCCACCGTCGATTTAGTGAAGTTTATGATTATGCAGTGAAGGGGCGCGACGTGGCATTTGAGGTGGACGAGAGATTGTGAATATTCCACGCACCACCGCCGGTACACGAAAATTTACGCTTATCTTGCGTGGCATCGGCGGTGGACGAAAAATTGTGCTTATGTACTGCAAGTCGCCGGCGGGGTTCCGACTCTGAAAAAAAATCTGCAAAAGCGCAGCGCGGAAGCCTTTTTTTCAGAGCGGGTTCATGCCGGCGAGTGTACACTAGATTATGTTTATGCACAAACACCTCCGTCGATGACACAGCTCCCCCTCTACAGTCCCAGACTTTCCAGAAGTTCTGATTTTGGCATGGCGCCGATTGTAGTCGCGGTTACCTGGCCGTTTTTAAAAAGTGCAAAGAACGGAATGCTCATTATGCCGTACTTATTCGCAAGGTCAGGATTCTGGTCTACGTTGACTTTTACGACTTTGATTTCAGGATTTTCTTCGGCAATTTCTGCAATCACGGGTGCCATCATTTTGCACGGACCGCACCAATCTGCCCAAAAATCTACAAGAACTGGTTTTTCAGACTTTAAAACTTCATTTTCAAAATCAATCATGGCAATTTCCTTATAAATTTTAAAGATATTATTTTTCTTCCCCTATAGAATTTAAATCATAAGGAGTGGTCTGGTAAACATAATAATTCAGCCAGTTTGTATAAAAAAGATGTGCCGTGCTGCGCCAGTAACTTCCCGGCATAATGTTCACATTGTTTGTCGGGAAATAATTTTTTGGAAGGGGAACGTTCATCCCTTTATTTATGTCGCGGTAATATTCTTCTGCAAGGGTCAGTGTGTCGTATTCAAGATGGCCGGTCATAAAAATTTCGCGGTTATCAATTGATTTTATGATTGTAACGCCGGCTTCGGCACTTTCGGCAAGAATTTTTAAATTTCCGCACTGCAAAATATCTTCTTTTTTGAGAGTTGTATGCCGTGACTGCGGAATAGGAAAAGTGTCATCAAAACCGCGCAAAAGTGGCTCAGATTCTACGGAGCGGGTATTCATAAAAATGCCGGAAAGTTTTTTTTCAAGAGGATATTTTTTGATTTTGTAGAGGTGATAAAGGCCGGCAAAGGCTCCCCAGCAAACATAAAGCGTTGAAAAAACATTTTTCTTGGCATAATCCATAATCTGGCAGAGTTCTTTCCAGTAATCAACGGCTTCAAACGAAAGTTGTTCCACCGGCGCCCCGGTAATAATCATTCCGTCATACTTTTGTTTTAAAAGTTCACTAGAAGGAATGTAAAATTTATCAAGATAATCACTGTCGGTATTTTTGCTCACGTGATTTTCCATGCGGACGAGTGAAACTTCAATCTGGAGCGGAGTATTTGCAAGAAGCCGGAGAATCTGAATTTCAGTCGTTTCTTTTGTTGGCATCAGATTTACAATTGCAATTTTTAGAGGACGAATATCCTGAGTTGCAGCCCGATTGTCTGTCATAACGAAAATATTTTCTTTTTCCAGGGTTCTTACTGCGGGCAGATTTGAATTTACTTTGAGTGGCACTTTTTATGCCTCCGAATATCAGGTATTTTTGCAGATTATAGCAAATAGACCCCGGTTTTGCTATAATTTGACTTATGACAAGGGGAAACGACCGAAAATCCGCAGTTAAAAGACTCAAAAATCTTGTTTATAACGGAAAATCTGATGCGGAAACTTTCAGAAAAAAACTGAATGGAACTTTTACAGAAACTTTTCTTCCAAATAACGTTGAATTTGAAGAAACTTCTTACGGCAATATCAAGTGCGATGTTTTATCTCCAGAAATTTATGCTTCAAACCGCGTGATGCTTTATATTCACGGAGGTTCTTTTGTGGGCGGTTCAAGGGCTGCGTACAGGGCATTTTGTTCATCGCTTGCAAGCAAATGCTTTTGCCGGGTTGTAATTCCTGAGTATCGGCTGGCTCCGTCATATCCTTTTCCGGCCGCAAATGAGGATATCCAGAATGTTTTTAAATCTTTGTTTACAGAAGAGCAGGTGGCTTGCGCTTTAAATTCAGACAAAGGTTCAAAATTAGTTTTGCCGGAATTTATTATTGCGGCTGATGGTTCTGCGGCTTCGATTTTGTGTTCTTTAATTTTTAATTTGCGCGACCGTTACAGATTTTGCGTAAAAAATGTGATTTTATTTTCTCCGTGGCTGGATATTTCGCCGGATTCGCGCTGTATGACGACAAAAAAAATCAAGGATGATGTTCTGAGTTCTGATAGTTTTAAAAAGAGCAGCGCTGTTTACACTTATGAATCGAATACCGTGAATCCTTTTATTTCGCCTTTAAAAGCCAGTGACGAGCAGTTAAAAAATTTTCCGCCCCTTACAATTCAGCTTGGCAGTCGGGAATTTCTTTTAAAAGATGCTGAAGATTTTACAAAAAGAATGACCGCGCTTGGAAATAAATGTACTCTTGATGTCTGGCAGGATATGATTTTTATGTTTCAGATGGCAGATCAGTATTTTTATGAATCTCATCTTGCGCTGGATAAAATTGGAAAAATTGTCACCGGTGAAGATAAAAAGTCGGAAGCCGTAAAATATCAGAATATGCCTAAACTTGAATACAGTCTTAATTCGGAGGCTTAGAAAATGGAACTTTTATCTCCTGCGGGAAATGTTGAAAAACTTGCGTACGCTTATGCTTACGGTGCCGATGCCGCTTATATCGGGCTCAAAAAATTTTCTTTGCGTGTTAAGGCTGATAATTTTTATGAGGACGAATATAAAAAGGTCATTGAATTAAAAAATAAATATCCGGGAAAAAAACTTCATTGTGCGCTGAATATTTCTTTTCATGATGAAGAAATTGATAATTTAAAGGCAAATCTTGATTATTTTAAACAGTATCCCATTGATGCTTTTATTGTGCAGGATATTGGAATTGTCCCGCTTTTGCAAAAAAATTTTCCGGGAGTTGCGTTGCATCTTTCAACTCAGGCTTCCTGCGTGAATTCTGAAGCCGTCAAAATGTACAAAAATCTGGGATTCAGTCGTGTGGTTCTGGGCCGCGAAATTTCTTTGGATCAGATTAAAAGAATAAAAGATGCCGTGCCAGATATGGAACTTGAAACTTTCTGTCACGGAGCAATGTGCATCGCCTATGCCGGTCGCTGTCTGATGAGTGCTTATTTGACTGGCCGCAGTGCTCAAAGTGGATTTTGTTCTCATTCTTGCAGATGGAATTTTGCCTTGAATGACACGGGAATTGGAATAAAAAATGATGCCGAGCACATCATAACGCATGAAGAAGCAAAAATTATTGCTCAGTCTGGAATGTTGCAGCTTGAAGAAGAACAGCGTAAAGGCGAATATTTCCCGGTTTTTGAAGGCGACGATTTTACGGCGATTCTTTCAAGTAAAGATATCAACATGGTTAATCATCTTGAAGATTTTAAAAAGGCCGGCATTGATTCTTTAAAAATTGAAGGAAGAATGAAGTCCGTTTATTACGTTGCAATGGTTACCCGCGCTTATCGTAAGGCTCTTGATGTTGTTGAAGGCAAAATTTCTGCTGATGAAGCCTTACCTTATGTAAATGAACTGGAAAATGTCAGTCACCGCGAAAGTACAACCGGTTTTTATTACAACAAAGCGGACGCGGATAAAACAACTTCCGGGGCAAGTGACAGTAAATATCAGCTTTCTGCAGAAATTGGCGAAGAATTGAGCGCGCCTGAATTTGAAAAACTTTACGAAGAAGGCCAGCGCCTTTACAAAAATGACTGTGAAAAACTTGAAAAAATGCATCCGGCGGCGCGCGAAGCAATTTTAAAAGACCGCGAAATTCACACTGACCGCCGCGTTGTTCCGTTTGAAAAAAAAGCCGGCTGGAAAATGTATAAATGCACCGCCGTGAATATGATAAAAGCCGGCGACGAAATTGAATTTGTTTCTCCGCAATTTTGTTCTTTGACGCTTAAAAGTGACGATTGGGAAGTGATTTCCAGCGAAACGGGCCTGAAATTGAACTGGGTTTGCGACAGTCACCCGGCAGTAATTTATGTTAACGCCACTTTGCCTGATGCAACTTTGCTTAGAACCCTTGATCCTGATTATGTTGATGGAAAAATCCGCGATACAGGACGCTAAGTTTGTGCTATCATAAAAAATATGATTCTTGATGAAGATGAAAAAATTTTTAAATCTGATGAAAATGATTCAGATGCTTTGTTAAATGAATTTTTAAACCGTTATGATTTTTATAACGATGAAGATAAACAGAAAATTTCTAAAGCCTGGGCGTTGCTGATTAGTAAGTGTGGGGACAAAAAACGTTCCTGTGGCACGCCTTATTACGTTCATCCGTTGCGGGTAAGTGACATTCTGGCGCAAAATAAAATGGATGCGGACACTATAATTTCTGCGATTTTGCACACAATCCAGGATTTTGGCGTAACAGAAGAAGAAATCAAAGAAAATTTTGGTGAACAGGCCGCAAAAATCATTGAAGGCGTGAATAAAATCATGCATTTGCCGGCAAATTCAAAAACTTTGCAGCAGGCCGATGCAATCAGAAAAATGCTTTTTGCAATGGTTGATGATGTCCGCATAATTCTTGTAAAACTTGCCGACCGTCTGGACAGAATCCGGCACATAAAATCTGTTGAAAAAGAAAATCAGAGAATTCTTGCGGAAGAAGTTATTGATATTTGGGCACCGCTTGCCGACCGCCTTGGTATGCAAACTGAAAAAAATGAATTTGAAGATTTAAGTTTGCGTTATACAAATCCAGAGGCGTTTGTTCAAATTCAAAAAATTGTAAATCAGTCAAAAGCGGAGCGCGCCGCGTATCTTGAAGCGGCCACGAATAAAATTAAGGCTTCGGCATATAAAGCGGGCATTGAAGTAACGGTTATGAGCCGTGCAAAGCATTTTTATTCAATTTATCAAAAAATGCGCAAGCGAAACAAAAGTGCCAGTGAACTTTATGATCTTTTAGCCTTACGAATTTTGTGCAATACTCCCGCCGAATGTTACACTCTGATTGGAATTGTTCACGGATTGTGGACGCCACTTGAAGGCCGGTTTAAAGATTATATTGCCGTGCCAAAAGCTAACGGTTACCAGTCCTTGCACACAACGGTTATGAGCGAAGGCCATCCGCTGGAAATTCAGATTCGTACTTATGAAATGCATAATATGGCCGAGCACGGAATTGCGTCGCACTGGCTTTATAAAAAGGGCACAAATCATGATTTGGTAGAAGCCGATAAACTTGATATTTTTAATAAACTTCAGAAATTAAAAGAAAGCGTGTCTGCGGATTCTTCTGCGGCAAGTTGTTTTATGGACAGTGCCACTTTTAAAAATCTGAAAAATGAACTTTTGGGAGATGAAATTTACGTTTTTACGCCAAAAGGTGATGTAAAAAAACTTCCGAACGGTTCAACGGCAATTGATTTTGCCTATGCAATTCATACTGCGATTGGCGAAAAAATAATTGCGGCAAAGGCGGACGGAAAAATAATTCCATTGAACAAGCCTTTGCAAAATACTCAGATTGTAGAAATTATTACAAATCCGAATGCGCACCCGACTGAAGCGCAACTTTCTGTAGTAAAAACTTCAAAAGCGCACCAGAAAATTCATAGCTGGCTGATGATTAACGACCCGACCTTTAGCGAACGTCTTGCACTGCAAAAATCTGAGGAGGCGGGAAGCGCAAACGGCGGGGCTGTGACAAATGTGGCGGGCGGAATTTTGCCGGCGACGGAAGGAAAATCAAGCGTAAATTTGCCACGCCAGAGAAAAGCTCGTGCCAAAAAAAATCCGAACCCGGAAGCGGCCATAAAGCACGAAATGCGCAAAGTTCTTGTGCAGGGGCAGCGAAATGTTATGTACACAATGGCGCAGTGTTGCAAACCGTACTATCCGAATTTAATTTGCGGTTACGTAACACGTTCAAAAGGCGTTTCAATTCACAGGGCGGATTGTCTGGTTTATCAGTCTAACCCGGAAAAAGAAAAACGGAGCGTGGAAGTAAGCTGGGACAGTGGCTCTTCTGATAAAAGGGCATCTAAGGAAAATCATTTTCAATGATTTTTTAGAGAGACTTTCGAGTTTTAATTCGTTGATATTGCACGAAAGAAAACGCTGAGCCTTGACGGTGGGCACCCGCGAAAAGGATTGTAAGCGCGCGCGCAGCGCGAACCACGCCGGCGAGGCAACAATGTTCTGTTGCCGAGTGCGTGGTTTGGAGGCGAATGCCGGAACGCTGGAAAGCCTGACCCTGCGAACGCAGGGATTCGCCCAACAATAAATATCCAGCATCCGTGATAAATGTTCCAGAAAATCCCTTTTTTGAATTACTAAAATGTTTCTATTGACAGAAACATTAATTAATATTATGTTACTATTCATAGTAACATAAAAAAAGGAAGGTAACTTATGGAAGACAAAAAAATCCCTTACAAAATTTATCTGGAAGAAAATGAAATGCCTAAAGACTGGTACAATGTACGTGCAGATATGAAAAATAAAGTTGCTCCGCTTTTAAATCCGGCAACTTTGAAACCTTGTACGGCAGAAGAATTAGAACATGTATTTTGTGATGAACTTGTTAAGCAGGAATTAAACGATACTGATCGCCTTATTCCTATTCCCCAGGAAATAAGAGATTTTTATAAAATGTATCGTCCGTCGCCACTTACAAGAGCATATTGTCTTGAAAAAAAACTTGGAACGCCGGCAAAAATTTATTACAAGTTTGAAGGAAACAATACTTCTGGAAGTCACAAATTGAACTCTGCAATTGCTCAAGCTTATTATGCAAAAAAGCAGGGATTAAAAGGCGTTACAACAGAAACTGGAGCAGGTCAGTGGGGGACTGCAATGTCTATGGCTTGTGCATATCTTGACCTTGACTGTCGCGTTTATCAAGTTCGCTGTTCGTATGAACAAAAACCACAGCGTCGCGAAGTTATCAGAACTTATGGAGCAAAGGCAATTTCTTCTCCCAGTATGGAAACGGAAGTTGGACGCAAAATAAACGCAGAATATCCTGGTTGTACAGGTTCTTTAGGTTGTGCAATTTCTGAAGCAGTTGAATATGCTACAACTCATGACGGTTATCGCTATGTTTTGGGGTCAGTTTTAAATCAGGTACTTTTGCATCAGTCAATTATTGGTTTGGAATCAAAAGCCGCAATGGATAAATATGGAATAACACCAGATATTATTATTGGTTGTGCAGGTGGCGGTTCTAACTTAGGCGGACTTATAAGTCCATTTATGGGTGAGCAGCTCCGTGGTGAAAAAGATTATCATTTTATTGCAGTAGAACCAGCATCTTGCCCAAGTCTTACTCGCGGGGTTTTTGCCTATGACTTTTGTGATACAGGAAAAGTTTGTCCTATGCAGAAAATGTACACTTTGGGCTCTCAGTTTATGCCAAGTGCAAACCATGCAGGTGGGCTTCGCTATCATGGAATGAGTGCAATCGTAAGTCAGCTCTATCATGACGGATTGATTGAAGCACGCAGCGTTGAACAGACAGAAGTTTTTAAGGCCGCTGAATTATTCTGCCGATGCGAAGGAACTTTGCCTGCTCCAGAATCAAGCCACGCAATTAAAGTTGCGATTGATGAAGCACTTAAATGTAAAGAAACAGGAGAAGAAAAAACAATTCTCTTTGGTCTTACAGGAACTGGATACTTTGATATGAAAGCCTATGAAACTTTTAATAATGGAACAATGGGCGATTATATTCCAAGCGATGAAGAAATTAAAAAATCTACTGATTTAATTCCACGCTTTCCGGGTAATGATAATTTTTGATTGTTAGACTAAATGTTTTAATCTGTCATCTTTAGTTATAAAAAACTTTGATGACAGATTTTTTATTTAACACTTCCGCATTTTTTGTGGTAATTAGAATTCTAAAGAATTTCGTCTTTTTTTTGAAAATTTCTGATTAAAACTCGAAATTTGCCCCGGAAAAAACTCGTTTAAAATCTTGTTATCGCGAAATTATAACAGTAATTTTTTGCAGTGATTTTTGTTCTTCTTGTATAATTATTTAAAACAAAAAATAAGGAAGAATGAATGTACAAAAGATTAATTTCAAGTGTTTTAATTTCTTGTGCCTTGAGTTTAGGACTTTTTGCCCAAACGGTACAGAGTTCGGAAGAAAAATCGACGCCGCCTGAAAGACAGGTGCACAATCTTACCGTTGAGGACGCGGTTTCTCTTGCAATTCAAAATAATAATTCAATAAAACAGAGCAAAATTCAGCTTGATTTGCTGGAAAAACAGGATAAATATTCCTGGAACAGCGTGAGCCCGTCGCTTAAACTTAGTGGTGGACTTACGGATAATCTTCCTGGAACGACAAATCAGTCTGGTGCAACTGTTACTGACAATACAATGTCTTACAGTGTTGGCGCAAGTGTTAGCGTGAATCTTTCGCCGTCGCTGTATACTTCCATAAAGGCTGCGGAAATTGCACTTGAAAGCGGTGAAATTTCTTATGAAACGGCCGTTAGAACGGTGGAAATGAATGTTCGCCAGACATTTTATTCTTTGCTTAATATGAAAGAAACTATTGAGTCTAGTCAGTTGACTCTTGATTCTGCAAAGCGAACTTATGAATCAAATCTGGAAAAATATAACCGCGGACAGTTGGATCAGCTGACACTTTTGACTTCTCAGTACAATTACGAAAAACAGGTGCCGACGGTTGAATCTGCAAAATATAACTATCAGAGTAGTCTTGATTCTTTAAAACAGGTACTGGGAATTAATCTTTCTGACGAGGTTATTCTTGAAGGAAGCCTTGATGATATTTTGAACGTAAAACTTGATGAAAATCTGAAAAAACAGAATCTGGACGAAATTCCTTCTGTAAAATCAGTTTTGCAAAGTATTAAATCTACGGAAAATAATCTTCTTGCAACAAAATTTTCTGCGTGGGGGCCAAGTCTTTCTTTGGGTTATAGTTATGGCGGTGGTGGCGGAATCAGTCCTTCCAAAGATTATTCATCATCTGCAAATACAATTACTTTAAACGTTTCTATTCCGCTTGATGGTTATTTGCCGTGGTCTAATGGCGCAATGAGCATTGAAACTCAAAAATCTAATCTTGAGCAGTACAAAATTCAGCTTGATGATGCAAGAACTTCTGCAATGATAAGCATAAGAAACAGTTACAACACAATTGAAAACGCACAGAATCAGTTAAAAACCTACGAGTCAAACCTTGAATTGATGCAAAAAACTTATGATATGACGTTGATTGCTTACAATAACGGTTCAAAAGACTTGAGTGCCCTGGAAACCGCACAGGATAATCTTTCCAGCGCAAGATTCAGTTTGCAAAATCAAAAATACACGATCATTAACGCGGTCTTGAATTTGGAAAATACACTTGGCGTGCCGTTTGGAACGTTGTCTAAAGGCAGTGACGCGCAATAATGCAGTGTGGGCGTGCGCTATGACTGGATGCTGAAACAACTTCAGCATGACGTCAGGGGTAGGTGGGGCGCCCAGTTAATTTGAAAAAATAAGAAAACTTTTCTAAGAGGTAATAAAAATGGCAGAGAAAAATGAAACAAAAAAGAAATCTGGAGTAAGAACTGCGGTTACATTAATCGTGATTCTTGTGGTTCTTGGACTTACGGCATTTGCAGTTGTAAAAATCCTGAATTCAAAAAATAATGCGCAAGTCCCTGGCGGTATGCCGGGAATGGCTGGCGGTCAAGGAATGGGCAATAGATCAGAAACTGTCACTTCCGTTACAACTGTTATTGCTCAAAAAGAAACAATGCACGACTTTGTAAGCACTAACGGTGACATTGAAACTCAAAGTTCAATAGAAGTTTATCCGAATATTGCCGGAAAAATCGTCCAGGTAAATGTTTCGCTCGGAAGTCATGTAAATGCCGGTGATATTATTGCCTACGTTGATCCTTCTGCAGCCGGTGTAAATTATAAATGGTCGCCAGTCACAGCGCCAATCAGCGGAAGCATCATCCAGACTCCTGCAAAAACTGGACAGCAGGTTTCTACTGGTACGGTCGTTACAAAAATCGGGGACATTGAAAATCTCCAGGTTACCGCAAGCATTCCGGAACGTTATGTTGGCTATCTGAAAACTGGTTTAAAAGCAGAAATCACGGTAGAAGCTTATCCTGACGCAGTGTTTACGGCTACGGTCGTTAGAGTTTCTCCGGTTCTTGATTCAGCAAGTCGTACAAAATCTGTAATCCTCAATTTTGATAAAAAAGATTCGCGAATAAATGCCGGAATGTTCGCAAAAGTAAAACTTTACACGGTAGATTATCCGGATGCAATTGCAATCAGTCAGGATGCAATCGTTACTCAGGATAATGATAACTACCTTTATGTTGTAAAAGAAGATTCTACAGCAGAAAAACGTGCAGTAACGCTTGGCAAAAACGTAAGCGGAATGTATCAGATTTTGAGTGGAATTAATGAAGGCGATAAAGTCATTGTTGCCGGTATGCTTACTCTTTCTGACGGTTCAAAAGTAAAAGATATTACGGCCGCCACAGTAACTTCTGATGATTCTTCAAAATAAAATCACAGAAATCAGCATCAGTAAAAAAGCAAATCTGATACTTCGGAGAAAAAAATATGAGTGTTAGTAGAAAAACCATGGATCACCCGGTCCTTGTATTAATAGTCTTTGCACTTCTGGGATTACTGGGCATTTTTACATTCAGCAAAATTGCAATTGCCCTGATGCCAGATACTGAAAATCCTGTTGTTATGGTTATGACAACTTATGAAAATGCAGGTCCGGAATCTGTAGAACAAACCGTAACAAAATTAGTAGAAAACGCCGTTGTCAGCGTCAGCGGATTAAAAACCATGACTTCAACTTCTTCGGAAGGTTCTTCAATGGTTCAGCTGGAATTTAATTACGGCACGGATATGGACGTTGTTGTAAACGACATTCGAGATAAGCTTGACCGTATTACCCGTTCTCTGCCGGATAATGCAGGCACCCCAAGCATCATGCGATTTTCCAGCAGTTCTATGCCGATTATGCGTATTCTTGTGCGGGGCAATCGTTCAATCGAAGATATTTCTACCATTGCGGAAAACACAATCGTAAATATTCTTGAACAGGCTGACGGCGTTGCAGAAGCTGATGTAATGGGTGGCCAGACTGCTCAGGTAAACGTTGAACTTGACCAGAACAGGCTTGCAGCGTACGGATATACAATTTCCACAATCACACAGGCACTTTCAAAACAGAATCTTGAGTTGGGTGGCGGTAAAGTAAAGGAAGGTTCAAAAAACTACATTGTCCGAACAACCGGCGAATACACAAGCATTGATGAAATTAACGACACTGTAATTTCTACAATAAACGGTTATAACGTAAAACTCAGTGACGTTGGCCGCGCATATATGGGCTACGCCGAAACAACTTCAGAATCATACATCAACGGCGAAAAAGGTGTTTACGTTTCCATTACAAAAACTTCCGGAGCAAACTCTGTAACCGTTGCAAATAATGTTTACAAAAAAATTGAACAGCTGGAAAAGACATTGCCTTCTGACATCACAATGGAAATTATTTCTGATGATACAGATTCCATTCGTGAAACAATTTCTACCCTTGTAGAATCACTCGTGGAAGGTCTTGTACTTGCCGTTGCAATTCTCTGGATTTTCTTGCAGAGCTTTAAATCAACAATCATCATTGCAATTTCAATTCCACTTTCAATGATTATTACCCTGTTTGCAATGTCAATGTTCGGAATCACTTTGAATATGATGACCCTTACCGGTTTGATTCTTGGACTTGGTATGATTGTAGACGCGTCAATCGTTATGATTGAAAATATTTACACGTACCGGCAGAGGGGCGCGCGGCCAAAAGTCGCGGCAATTTTGGGAAGTCAGGAAATGTTTATGTCCGTACTTTCCGGAAACCTCACTACAATTTGTGTATTCATTCCGTTCCTGTTTTATACTTCAGAACTTGGTATGATGGGACAGATGTTCCAGGGAATTATTTTTACAATCGTAATTGCGCTTGTTTCTTCGCTCCTGGTTGCAATCTTTTTGGTACCGGTTCTTGCCGGAAAATTCCTTCCGCTTACGAACCGCAATGAAAAACCTGTAAAAAATATTATCTTAAAACCGCTTTATGCATTCTTTGAATTTGTTATCAAGGGAATCACAAAGGCTTACTCGTGGCTCTTGAAAAAGGCTTTGAACAACAGACTCATTACTTTGGTTGTGTCGGTTTGTATTCTGGTGATTGCCATTGCATTTATTCCGACTATGCAGATTAACCTTATGCCGTCTGGTAATGATGATTCTGTAACTCTTAGCATTACAATGCCGGTTGGTACAGCTTTTGATGAAACTAAAAAGGTTGTAATGGCCTTTGAAGATATTGTTTACAGTGAAGTTAAAGGCTACAAAAACGTAACTTCTACAATCGGAAGTAACGGACGAAGCCGTAGTTCTTCTACAAACAGTGGTTCAATTGAAATTACTTTGCCGGACACAAAAGATCAGATTGATACAGCATCCGTGATTCAGAATAAATTGAGGGCGCATTTTAATGAGTTTGCCGGCGTAACCTTTAGTTTTGCGTCAGGTTTCCGTGGTCAGATGATGGGTGATGATATTGATGTTGTTCTCCGTTCTGATGATTTGGACACGGCACTTGATGTTGCCGACAAAATTTCTGAAGTAATTTCCAGCCTTGGCGAATGTAGCGAGCCTTCAATCAGTATGACACGAGGTTTGCCTCAGGTTGAACTTGTAATTGACCGTGAACGCGCATATCAGTTTGGTGTTGACGTTAATACAGTTGCGACCGCAATAAACTATGCAATAAACGGTACAACCGCAAGTGTTTATCGTGAAGATGGCGAAGATTATGATATTGATGTTTACTATCAGCCATCTGACCGCAAAACAATCAACGACCTTGAAAGCATTTACGTAAAAGGTACAAACGGAATGGTTGCAGTTTCTAACTTCGCGACATTGAAAAAAGGCGTCGGACCAGTTTCAATTTCCCGCGAAAATCAGCGCCGAATCATTCATATTACGGCAAGTATTCTTACAACTACAAACGCAAACGTAATTGAAGACGAAATCAGGGAAGGAATCAGCAATTCATTCATCGTGCCGGATGAAGTTTCTGTAAGTTACGAAGGTTCTTGGCAGGATACAACAACTCAGATGGCACTTTATATGAAGATTATTGGAATGGCAATTTTGCTGGTATTTGGTGTAATGGCTGCAACTTATGAATCTTTCAAGGCACCGTTAATCAACCTTGCGACAATTCCATTCATGATGATTGGTGTAATCTTCATTTACAAGATTGCGGGCCAGGCACTTTCAATTATGTCAATGGTCGGTTTGATTATGCTTGTTGGTATTGTTGTAAACAACGGTATTATTCTTGTTGACTTTACGAACCTGCTTGTTGGTCGTGGCGTGCCGGTCAAGGAAGCCTGTCATCAGGCCGGTGTAAGCCGTTTGCGACCAGTTTTGATGACAACACTCACGACAATTCTTGGTATGCTCCCGATGTGCTTTGCAACAGAAGGTCAGGCAATGATGGTTCAGCCGATTGGTATGGCGGTTGTCGGTGGTTTGTGTTCTTCGACACTCGTAACGCTGCTTGTAATTCCGGTTCTTTATTCTTTGGTTATGCACAAAGGAATTCAAAAGACAAAACGTCTTGAAAAACTTGAAAAAATGTACCGTGAATTTGAAAAACAGCAGGCAATCGAAAATAAAACTGAAAAATCTGATGCAAACAATGCAGAAGATTCTGGTGATTCAGATGAATCAAAAAACTAACGAGGTAAAAGATGATTAGAGTTGAAATAATCAGCAATCAGTCCGTTCAGGAAGATGTACTTGAATTAATAGAATCTCAAATTCCTGACATTGAATACACTCTTACACCGGGAGTTCAGGGAAAAGGTTTAAAAACAAAAAAATCCGGTGATACAATCTGGCCGGAATTGAATTTCCGACTAGTTTCGTACACAAGTGAAGCGAATGCAAAGAAAATTGACACAATTATGAAGTTAATTAAAACGCAGTTCCCGGACGAAGGAATTTCCTGGTTCTTTGTGAAGGCGCTGGATAGGTTGGAATAAAAAAATTATTTTTTTCTTACAAAATATTTTTGTAAAAAATTAATTTTATTTTTCAAATATTTTTTTTCTTACAAAATATTTTTTGTAAAAAATTTATTTTTTTTCAATTTTTTTAATATAGTGTTTTCTGAGGGGGAGAGAAACCTCTACTCCGCAAGCGTTGTTTCTCTCCCCCTCAGACTCCCTCTCTTTTCCAGCATGCGTTTAGGGGCGCTGCCCCTAAAAACCCCGCTTGAGTGTGAAAATGCAAATAAAGCTTTGGCTTTATTTGCATTTTTTTTCCTGTAAATTTCTTTCTGTAACGGTTTTTACAAAATCTTCCAGGGCTAGTGGTTTTGAATAATAGTAGCCTTGGATTAAATCGCCGCCGTAATCTTTTATCAGGTCTGCCATTTCTTTGGTTTCTACGCCTTCTACCAGAACTATTCGGCCGGTGTCTTTTACCATATTCATCAGATGTTTTAGTGGAATGGCGTTTTTCATGTCTTTGATTGTTGAATCTACAAAACTTTTATCAAATTTAATTTCACAGAACGGATATTCCAGCAGGCGCGATGTATTTGAATAGCCTGTTCCATAATCGTCCAGGGCGAATTCAATGCCGGTTTGCGAAAGTTCATCCATAACCTGTTTTAAGCGCTGTGGGTCGGTTGTCATCAGTGTTTCGGTAATTTCAAAACGAATCATTGTGTGCGGAATGCAATATTCAGAAAGGATTGAAGTTAAATGTTCCACGATATTTTCCTGCATGCACTGGATTATGGAAAGATTTATGTTTACTTTTTCAATTCCCAGGTCAAGAAGTTTTGATTTGTTAATGTACTCGCAGGTTTTTCGGAGCGAAATGTCGCCCAAAGTCAAAAGTGTTCCGTTCAATTCTGCTTCGTGAATGAATCTTGAAGGCGGAATAAAGGTGCCGTCCGCATTTTTTAGGCGCAGCAGAGATTCCGCGCCGGTAAATTTTTGACTTTTTAAATCAAAAATAGGCTGAAGGTAAACTTCAAAAGAATCATCTTTGATTGCTTTTTGTACCGACTGCTGAATTGTGACCGTTTCCTGATATTCCTTGATAGAATCCTGATTAATTTCCTTGATATTTTCATCAGAAAAATTCTTGTTTGAAGTGGTAAATTCCAGCAAATCAATTAATTTATCACTCGGATTTTTCATGCTGGAAATCAAATCTTCAATTTTTAAATTTGCCAGACTGCTTATCCTAAAAAGTCTGAATTTAAAACTGATTGTAACCTTTGAACCAGAAAATTCTCCGTCCTCGGCGTGAATTTCCATTGGCGACGGCACGTAATCCTTAATTGTTTCAAGAATATAATCAACGATCTTTTTCTCTGAATGAACAAAAACAAAAGTATCACGGTAAAGATAGAAAAAATCAGTCCAACCGGTAATTTTTTCTATATCCTGAATAGTCTGTCGCAAAAGATACCAGGCGTTACTGGTCCCAAGATTCTGTTTGACAATATCAAAATTGGAAATTTTTGCAATTCCCATCGAATATTTTTTTGAAGTAAGGTGTTTTGTAAAAAAAACTTCGCGGAAAGCCGTTCGGTTATAGCATCCGCTGTTTCTGTCCGTAAGTTCACCGGGATTTCTGAGCGAAAAGTACATCAAAAAAATAGCCAGTGAATTTGCAAGCTGCATCACAAGAATATGGCGGACAAGAAGTTGAAAAAGAATCGAAATCAAAAGAATGATTGTATATGCCGTCACAATAATCCTTTGTTTTTGCGAAACCCTGTCTTTATGCCGAAGAAGATGAACAAATGCAAAGAAAACATAAAAAACGTTCACAAGATAAGAAATAATCAGGCCGTAATTTTCATAATAAGTGCCGTTTTCATCAAGATATGCAACAAAATGAGTAAAAGGCGAAGAAATTATCAAAAGAATTGTTGCAACCATCGGGATTAAAGTTACCAAGTAATGCACTTTTTCAAATCTCATCTGCTCATGAGTCAGCGAAACCGTAAAAATAAAATAAACCGGCGACAAAAAACAAGAAAAAACGCCGTTCAGCAAAATCAAAATCTTAAAAAATAAAAGCGATTCCGCCTGAGTCGCATACGGCAAGAACGAATACAGCATCGTGTTGAAAATTCCGTTAACAAGCGCAGAAAACGCCAGCAATTTATACAACCTAGACGACCTGGACGGAAGATTATTGTAAATAAAATTAATGATAATAATTATAGTCTGTAAAATAATCGCAACATAATTGAAATACAGCACATAAGTTTGATTTTCAAGCGGCGCTATCGGCATTTTTTTCCTCAAATAAATTATAACACGTTGAACAAATGCGTGTAAAAATTTCTTTTTTAAGGGGGATGTGGCAGTTTTAAATAGGATCTGCCGTTCGCTTCGCTCACTATCCAGTTTTTGTTTCTATTCTGTTTTATAGAAAACATCGCACGGTTTTGTAGGGCTCAAAGTCCGCGCCCCATAAATTAGCGTGGCTTAAGGCTTCCGCTTTTACCTTAAAAATGCAACACCGCAAGAAAATGTGAAAAGTGTAAAAAACTGATAAAAAATATAAAAAAACTGAATAAATTATTGACGTTATGACATTTTATATCTAAAGTGTGATTAATTGTAATACGAAAATGATGGTCTAGTTGCTAAAGAGAGTCAATTTTATCCAAAACGTTTTTATAATCCTATAACACAGAAGTATGAAGATGTGCATACGAAAGTTCTTGGCAAAGATTCAAAAGGGTACGTAGAAGTAAATAAAAATCATGCATCAATTAATTGCGATGAAACTTTTAACGACGTGATTATTCCAATGGTAGATGAAGTTAGAAAGTAAAAATAGAAAGAGTATCTTTCAAAATAAATTTTTATAGGATTTTAGAATGAAAAAATTTACGAATTTTATTTTCTTATTAATTTCCAGCTGTTTGATTTCATGCAATTTTGATAATAGAAACAACAATAAAACAGATGAAACAGAAAATAATTATGTTCAAGATGTGGTATGGACTTATGAAGCTAAGAATGTTTATGCCTCTAAATTTTGTCAGCAATACGGGCAATATTATTACATAATTGAATATAAAACCGCACCTGATAAAGACTTTGTTTATTCCAAAATAGATTTAAAAAATGGTGAAAAACTATGGGAAAGTAAAATTTTTAATTTAAGTTCAAAGTATAGTCCTGTAAAAGCAAATATTAATGGAATGGATTGTCTGATAATTCTTGATAGCAAAGACTTTTTTTATTTCATAGATGATAATACAGGTTCTTTATTAGCTTCTCTTACTTTTTATAAAAATGAAAATTATGGGAAATTAAATACAGACTGGGATGATTATGTGATGGGAAATCCTACGAAATTTTTGTTTGCAAATAATTGTCTTTATTGGACTAATAGATTTACAGATAAGATGTACGAAAATCCGCATGAAAAACTTCAAGGCATTGTAAAATTAGATTTATCAATGTTGAATTTTTCAAATCCAGATGATTTTCAATATATAAAACCTTCTCTAGTTTGGATAAATTCTGATCTTAGACAATGGATTCATATGGTTCCTGTTGAACAAGATGGTGTTTTTTATTTTCTAACTTATAGGTCGAATTTCGAGTTTTAATCAAGAATTTACAAAAAAGGCGTAAACCTTTAGAATTTTAATAATCACAAAAAAAC
>CAVHTI010000046.1:0-19307 GCA_963638805.1 Anaerobutyricum sp. | reverse complement strand
GCCTCACGCAAGGTTAACTCAATAAAATCTCCCTCATCTTTTAGTAAAAATCTTCCAAAACTCGCTCATTTTTTAGTAAATTTTCTTCAAAATTCCCCCATTTTTTAGTAATTCTATGCTATAATCTCCCTATGTATTTAAGACGAAAAGTTGACTGTTTTCTTAATGAATGGAAAAACTCATCAGACAAAAAGCCTCTGATTATAAAAGGTGCCCGCCAAATAGGAAAAACGGCTTCAATCGAAAAATTTGCAGAAAATTACGAAAGCTTTATCGAAATAAATTTTGCTATTGAACAGAAATATAAAACCATCTGCGAAAATGGCTATGACCTTCAAAGCATCATAAAAAATATTTCTCGAATAGACCCTTCAAAAAAATTTCTGGAAAATAAAACTCTGATTCTTTTTGATGAAATTCAGGACTATCCGGAAATTGCGACCTCATTAAAATCATTTTGTATTGATAAGCGTTTTGATGTCATCTGTTCAGGTTCAATGCTTGGAATTAATTACAAAAAAATCCAAAGCAACAGCGTAGGTTATAAATCTGAGTTTGAAATGCAGTCCATGGATTTTGAGGAATTTCTCTGGGCTAAGGGGTACGAAAATGACTGCGTTGATGACCTGCTTTCTCATATGATTTCTGGAGAGCCATTTAATCAAACTACACTTTCAACTTTCACTTCGCTCTACCTTGATTACTGTATTCTTGGCGGAATGCCGGCGGTTGTAAAGTCTTATATAGAGAAGGGAACTTTTGAAGGAAGTCTGGATTTACAGAAAGAACTTTTGACTGATTACAAGGAAGATATAAAAAAATATGTTGAAGGAATCGAAAAAACTCGCGTTCTGAATGTTTTTAATCATATCCCAGTTCAGCTTGCCAAAGAAAATAAAAAGTTTCAGATTTCAAAAGTTGCCAGCGGTGCAAAATTCAAGGATTATTGGGGTTGCATAGAATGGCTCAGTGATGCCGGAATGATTAATATTTGTTACTGTCTTCACACTGCAGATTTACCTTTGCAGGGTAATTATGATGAAAACAAGTACAAAATTTATTTTAAAGATACAGGACTTTTGATTGCAAATCTTGATGAAGAATCTCAGGAAGACCTTCGTGCAAATAAAAATATGAATATTTACAAAGGTGCCTTATACGAAAACATTGCCGCAGAAAGTTTAAGCAAACAGGGTTACAATCTCTTCTATTATAAAAGAGAAGATTCAACCCTTGAAGAAGACTTCTTTGTTCGTACAAAAAAATCTTTGGTACCGGTAGAAATCAAAGCAACGAATGGAACGGCAAAATCTTTACGTACTTTAATTTCGAGCGATAAATATCCGGATATTACAACAGGCATTAAGTTTATAAACGGAAATATCGGGTTTGAAAACGGCATTCATACATTCCCCTATTTTTGCGAGTTTTTACTAAAACGATACCTTTCAAAAGTTGATTTTTAGTGAACATTACAAAATCTCACAATATTGGCGTGCCCCAAAGCCCGATTTTTAACGAAAATCACAAAATTTTCCGCCCCGCGAAAAAAAATCTCACGATAAAACATTATTTTCTTCATTCGCGCCGGGCTTTGCGTCGGCTGTTCCGCAGTTTGCTAACGCGCAAAGTCCTCGGCGTGCAAATAGCACACCTGCGGGCTTTGGCTTCGGCTGTTGAAACAGCCTTCGCCACTGCTCCATAGCCTCACGCAAGGTTAACTCAATAAAATCTCCCTCATCTTTTAGTAAAAATCTTCTAAAACTCGCTCATTTTTTAGTAACGGTGCAAGACAAGCGTTTCAAACATAAAAACTTAGTCTTCCAGACCGAAAACAAAACTACAGTATTCTTCAATTTCTTTTATGTACATTTCAATTCCGGAATTCCAGAATTCTTTTGTGGTAATATCAAAACCCGCCTTTAAACATAAATCTTCGCAAGACATACTGCCGGTATTGCTTAGAATTTCAGAATATTTTTTTGCAAAACTTTCGCCTTCTTTTAGGCTCCGCTGATATAATCCTGCGGCAAAAAGCTGGCCAAACGCGTACGGAAAATTATAAAAATCCAAATCGGTGATGTAATAATGACTTTTTACTGCCCACATGTACTTATGTCGTTCATAGAAATCTTTTTTGCCGTCAACATTTGTACATACGTCGTTCAATCCGTCCCCGTAAGATTTTTCCTGGGCATTTTGCATCAAACGGCAAAAATCTTCTGCGTTTAACTCAGAATTTTCTTTTTCTTTAAAAACTGAATTTTCAAAATAAAAACGCGAAAGAATATCAACCAGAACCTGTGCCGTGTCCGTAAGGTCCAAATCCATAACTTTTATGCGGTCAAATCCTGAACTTTGCTTTAGCATGTCCTGTTTTACGATTGTTTCCGCAAAAGTGGAAGCGGATTCCGCAAGAGTCATCGGGTAATCAAAAAATGCCGCGTCCTTATTTTTCATGCAGCTGAAATGATAGGCGTGGCCTATTTCGTGGGCAAGTGTAATCAAATCACTAAAAACTCCGGTAAAATTTGTAAGAACCCGGCTCTGGTGTCCTTTTGGAAAATCCTCGTCATAAGCGCCGCCAACTTTTCCCGCACGAATTTCCGCGTCAATCCATTGATTTTCAAAAACTGACTTTGCAAAATCGCCCATTTCGCTGCTAAACGAATAATATTCCTTTAAAACGTAATTTTTTGCTTCTTCAAAAGTCCAGTTACGACTTATGAGTGAAGTTGAATTTTCCTCAGTATTTTTTTCAGGATTTTCTATCGGCGCAAAAAGATCATAAAACGCAATTCCAGGATGTTCTGCAGTTCCGGCAGTTTCGCTGGCAGTGGCGCCTGCGGCACGTAAAAGTTTTGCCTTTGCCTGAAAGTAACGGCGCCACGAAGGCAAAGAATCTTCTATTGCAGAAATCAACGCGTCCAGAGATTTTTTACTAAGCCTTGAAGATGCAAGCGCACGGTCAAGCGCAGAATTCCACTTTCGTTTTTTATTTAACGTTATGGTTTCGCCCTTTAAATTATTCAGACACGCTGCAAAAGCAATTTTATTTTGTTCCAGAAGGCTGATTTCTTTTTCCCAAGCAAATTTTCTAACCTGCGGATCAGAATCATTTGCGGCGTTTCTTATTTCGTTAAAAGTCCGACCGTTTTCGTCATGAAGATTACTTATGATTTGTTCCTGCAAAAGACTCCAGGCGCTGCCACCGGTATGACTCATTTTTACGGCAAGTTCTTCTTCTGCAACAGACATTTGATGTTCCCGGTCCTGTAAACTTTCTTGAAGAAGAAAATCATATTCCTTTAACTGAGGATTTTTTTCAAAAAACGCGGGCAATTTCTGCCGGTTTTGGCATAAAACTTCAGAAAAATTAAGAAAAATTTTGACCGTCTTCGCAGAATAATCGTCCATCAAGTTAAGATTATTCATATAAGATTGATTTACAGTATCCGTTGAATAAATAATGTACGCATAAGCGTGCAAAGTCTTCAGCAAAAACTGAAGTTCATTATTCTTCTTTAAATATTCTGCAAGAAAAACATTAAAATCATCGCCAGATTTGAAATTATCAATCAGATTTTGAATTTGTAAAATCAAATCGTCAGTGCGTTTTAAATCCGACTTGTATTCGTCACATTCCAGACTTTTGTAAATTGATTCAAGATTCCACCGGGGAATAAAATTTTTATTTTGCATAGAAATAAATATAGCACAAAAACTGAAAATCCCCCGCAATTCTGCATAAATTCGTGGCTTTCTTGATTTTTGTGGATTATCAACTATAATTTAATTATCTTTTATTACGAGGAGGTTTTTATGGATTTAAGAACAAATGTTGTTATTAAAGGTTCAGATGTACAGTCAGTTTACAAAACAATTATGGAAACTGCAAAAAATACTCCTTCAAACTCAGACAAAAGAAAAAAACGTTTAGAGGATTTTTCAAAAAAAATTAGAAGTACAAAATGATGTCTGGCTGTAAACTTTTTCCTTTGAAATTTGCTAATTTCGTTTGTGAACCATATGATGGAAGTCATATGGTTTATTTGTCTAGATTCGATACTCTTGAACTGACAGACGAAAACGGAAGATTATACACCTCTAAAAATCTTGAATGTTCCATTCGTGATTCTGGCAGACTTGACGATGCCCATCTATAAAAAACTTATCTTGTATACAGACTTCCTACAGAAAATGATCCTGCTGATACAAAAAAAAAGAATTAGCGTGTGTGTTTTGTCTACGAACAAATTCAATGCATTTTGAAAATGAATTAAGGGAAAATTTTTATAATTCAATTATCCCAAGTATTGAATTGGTTTACCTTGCAGTTGATAAAAATTGCCTTAACAAACATCCTGAAATAAAAGGAATTGGCGCCGTTATAGTGCCAATTGTACAAGAAATAAGTGAATTATGTGGCTGTAAAAATTTATTTTTATTTGCGATTAACAACAAAAAACTGATTTCATATTACAAAAATCAAATGGATTTTCATGAATTACCGGAAGAACAGGAAAAATACATCGTGAATAATTTAAAAACTGATGACAATGAAGACTGTAAATTTTTGTTTCAACCCATTGAATGTATGTAAGATGATTTTATAACTTTTCTTTTGCGGTAGCGCTGGGAGGCACCCGCGAAGTTTTTTTCAAAAAACGAAGCGGAAGCCCGCAGGTGTGCAATTTGCACGCCGAGGACTTTGGAGCGAATGCGGAAGTGCCGGACATAGCGACGCGACAACCGCAGGTTGTGCGGACCGCCCGTATTATTACTCTGTTTCTTTTGACAACAGAATGTAAATGTCCGATAATGAAGGCACTATGGATAAGACAAATAATAAGAAATTCTTTTTTCTGGGATTGGGCGCTTTTGTAATTTTGTGCGTTTCGGTTTATTTTTCGTCTCAGCTGGTTTTTCATCACAGTGTTGACGGTAATATGGTAAAAACTGCTGAATCTAAGGTTGTGGAATTCAATTCTGATCTTAATGCGGAGCTAGCCCTTGCACTTCAGATGGCACGTTCTCCGATAATCAGGAATTATATGCAAAATCCGGAAGATTCTGAGCTTGAAAAACTTGCCCGCGAAGAAATTTCCGCATATCAGGATTCTTTTGAAAGTCATATTGCGTTTTGGGTTTCTGATAAGGACTTGAAATATTATTCTAACGGCAATTATGTTTACACTATAGATAAGGCGGATTCTGAATATGACTGGTACGGCAACACAATGGCGCTTAAAGACCGTGATTTTGCCTACAATGTTGATTACGACGCGGCTCTGAATATTACAAATTTGTGGGTAAATGCTATTGCGCGCGATTCTGACAACAATCCGATTGGAATTATTGGCACTGGAATTTCGCTTTCAAACTTTATTAATTCAATTTACGCAAATCTTGAAAAACAGTACACGATGTATATGTACAATTCTGACGGCCAGACTTGCGCGTCTGCAGAAGTTTCTCATCTTGTGAACGAAACTCCTGTCACAGAACTTATGCCGGCCCTTGCAGGTTTTGATATGACGCCATCAGAAACAACGCTCTGCAAAACTTCCAAAGGCGATTATGTAATTAAACCGGTCGGAAATCTTGGCTGGTATCTTGTTGTTTTTCAGCCTTTGAATTTTGCCGGCAGAATCAGATACGGACTTTTCCCGCTGATTATTGTTTTTGCAATTTTCCTTTTGATTAACGTTATTCTTATTATTGTTTCGCTTTATCAGCCACTTGGCACAATCGCAAAGACAATTGATGACATTTCCGCCGGTGAAGCTGATCTTACAAAGCGAATAAGCATTCACACGGTTGGCACTTTTTCTGTTGTAAAAAAAGTTGAAAACAGTTTTAATCAGTTTATTGAACGTCTGCAGAATATTATTTCTACAATCAAAGATTCAAAGAATGCGCTTATGACTTCCGGCGAAATGTTCCGCGAAAGTTCTGGTAAAACTTCTTCTTCAATTGATTCAATTCTTTCCAGCACTTCAATGGTCAATAACAATATTGATTCTCAGAGCGCAAGTGTTCAGAGTACTTCCGCCGCCGTAGATCAAATTTCCAGCAGCATTAACAATCTTGGTAAATTGATTGGCACTCAGGCCGACTGCGTTCAGGATGCTTCCAGCGCCGTAGAAGAAATGATTGGCAACATTAATTCTGTAAATAAAAACGTAGAACGCCTTTCTGAATCTTTTGTGGCACTTGAATCTAACGCGGCAAAGGGTCTTTCAAAACAGGATGACGTAAATGCCCGGATTATAGAAATCAAAAATCAGTCCGAAACCCTCAAGAATGCCAACGAAATGATTGCTTCAATTGCAGAACAGACAAACCTTCTTGCCATGAACGCCGCAATCGAAGCTGCGCACGCGGGCGAAGCAGGCCGTGGATTCTCCGTTGTTGCCGACGAAATCCGTAAACTTTCAGAAACTTCTTCCGAGCAGTCAAACACAATCGGCGAACAGATTAACACAATCAACGCCCAGATTGACGGAATTGTTGCCGCCTCTGACGAAACTCACGCGTCATTTGTTTCCGTTACAACGGACATTCGCACCACAAACGAACTTGTGCGCCAGATTACAACCGCAATGGAAGAACAGACTTCCGGTTCGCAGCTCATCAACGAATCGCTCAGCGTTTTGAACAACAGCACCGACGAAGTCCGCACCTCTTCAAAAGAAATGGAAAACAGCAACCTCAAAATTTTGAGCGAAGTCATCAACCTTCAGTCCGCAACCACAAGTATGCAGGAAGGCCTCGACTCAATGAACTCAAGCACCCGCGAAATTGGCGAACTTGGCGCCCAAATGAACGAAGTCAGCCAGCAACTGGAACAATCAATCCAAAATATCGGAAAGCAAATCGACCAGTTCCGGGTTTAGTTTTTGATTTTTCTGGGGCATTTCCTCGCTCCGCGGCTGTTCCACAGTTCGCTAACGCTCAAAGTCCTCGCGGCACAAATTGTGCCGCTGCGGGCTTCGGCTTCGGCAACTGAAGTTGCCTTCGCCGCTGTTCCATAGCCGGCCCTTGCTTCCCCGTTTACCGTAAATCTTCAGACATTATGCAGTTCCAGTGAATTTAAATCTTCCATCTGCCGATTTTTAAACCATAATGGCACATTCACTCAAAAAAATTATTTTCCTGATTTTTTTTATTTCCAGTTTTCAAAATATTTTCTGCCAGATGACGCCGCAACCGTCAACAAACGAAGTGCGTCATAATCCGTGGTCACTTATAATTTACCGCCCGGAAAATAACGGCGACTTAAATGACGTTCGCTGCTGGCTCAAAATCCAGGATTCACAAACCGGCGAGGACGTAACCTACACAAAAATCAAAGCAAAATATGAATGGGTCAGCATGACTAAAAAACTTCAGAAAAATCCTAAAAGTATCGCGGGCCTTTTTATTCCAGACACAAACACAAAACTTTTTAAATATCAAAAAACTTATTATTTAAGTGGCGGAATGGCGGCACATTTAACGCTTCCCAAAGGAAAGTACAAAATCAGCGTTTACACGCCAAAAGACAAAACCAACCTTTTTCAAACAGAAAATCCCGACGACTGGACTTCCAATGTTTTTGAATATGACACGGAAAATCCGGCAAAAGTAATTTTTGTAATTCCACTAACCAACGATAACGGCTTTTACAAAGGCGAATGGAAAATCAGTTCGCAAGCACCAAAGTGGTTTAAATTTACTGTTCCACAAACTTCAACTTCTGAATAGCAGAATTAGTGCACAAAAAAATCCACCTGCCACGCAATTTTACGCAGGCAAGTGGATTTTACACGTCATTTAAGGGTTGTTTTTAATTCTTCCGGCAATTTATTTTTCGTAACCAATGCTCATCGGTTTTTCGTTGATGTTACCAATTTTTATAACAGTGAAAACACCGCTTTCTTCGTTTACAAAACCTGACAAAGTTATCTGTTTGATATTTTTCTTTGACGCCAAAGTGTCCATAGAAACTTTTTCAAAACGCGGGGCATTTTCAAATCTGCCGTCTTTTCTGTCATCTTTTGCAAAACGTCCATCTTCAGGGCCATTTTTGTCACCATGATCGTCTTTCATTTCTGGGCGATTTTCATCCGGAGCCGGTTTTTTGTCCATTTCTGGACCTGGCTTACAAGTTGGCGCGTTTGCATCATTTGTCAAAATGTAAGTTTTTCCGTCTTTGGACTGAAAATAAACCGTTCTAAGACCTTTTTTTTCTGTTACAGAAACTTTGCCGGAAATTACCTGAATCTGATTTTTTTCTGAATCAGGCTTTTTTTCGTCGTGCTGAATTTCAATTTTCTGAACCGGTTTCTTGTCAGAAGTTTTTTCAACTGCCTTTGGAGCGGCAAAAAGCGAAGCCCCAGCCATTGTTGTTACCATAGATAAAGCAATAAATCCTTTAACATTCATATTCATAATTTTCTCCTTGTAAAAGTCAATTTTGATTTGACCCTTTTGCATATTTAATTGATATGCGCTTAATTTTTTGAAGTTTGCAACACAAACTTTTGCAGGTGTTTTTTAATTCACCTTACATTCTTAAATATACAGCCACGCAAGTTTTGGAACATGAATACAAAGTAAGAGATTTCTAAGAGAAAATTTATTTTTTCGGAGCGGAAATGTGGTAGGGATTGTAGCACCTGCGAAGCAGTCCCAGAGAGCAGGCAAAGCCGTAGCGGAGGGATGAGCCGCGGTTAGTCGGCGAAGTGCGCAAAGCCCGACGGCAATTTATTGCCGGACCACCCATAAAAAAAAGCAGTCCCCGTTTATGGAAACTGCTTTCTTTGATATTTGTAAAAATTAATTACAATTCAAAAAGTTTTTAAAGATTTTCTGTAGGATTGGAATCAGTTTTTTCTGTTGGATTAGACTTTTCGTCCTTTTCTTTAGCCATAAAGTCAATTGCTTCGTCGCCGTACTTATTTGCACCCGGCTGTGATTTCTGGCAGGCAAAAACAATCACAACGATTGAAAGTGCCAAAGAAACTACTGCAGAAATTATTAAAAATACTGGCGCGTAGTAAATAACATCTTCGAAATCCAGACTTCCGGCAACACAAAATGCAGGAATCAGGAACAAAAATCCTGCGTACGGAAGCAGATTAAACAAGCCAGAACGGCCAGTGTCGTGCAAACGTCTCCAAGAAACAGCGAGTCCCGGAAGGAAACAGCCGATGCCGATAATAGAAGAGGCAATTGTACCAATTCTTGGAATGAAGCTCAAAATCAGGGAACAAACTACTTCAAACAAGACAAAACACCAGAATTCAAAGCGTTTTGCCCTTCCACTAAACTTTACATAATTTTTAAAGCAATTTAAAACTGCTTTGTCCGTTGCGAAAATGTTCATAAAACTTTTTCTCCTCTATAAATTTTTGTTATTATCACTATACAAAAAAAAAGTGAAATAACAAGGTATACAAAAGGCATATAACGAGCGGTGTCCCGCCAAAATACAAGGCAACAGAGGTCTGCGCGCCACAAAAAAAATCAAAGACATTAAAAATAAAAAGGTATATACTCTTGCAGGGCTAAAAATTATGACAAAATCTCGCGACATTGATATTTTGAACGGAAAAACCGCTTCAAACCTCATAAGATTTGCAATTCCAATAGCGCTTAGCGCAATGCTTCAGCAACTTTTTAATTCAGCGGATACTGCCGTGGTTGGCCGTTTTGCCGATGCAAATGCACTTGGCGCGGTCGGGACAAACAGCGAAATTGCCGGTCTGCTGGTAAGCCTTTCTTCCGGGCTTTCGGTTGGCGTGAATGTTATTGTTTCGCGCTACATCGGCTCAAAACAGACAAAGTACATAAAAGATTCCATTCACACTGCAATTTTGATTTCCTTGATTTTTGGAATTTTCGTAGGAATTTTAGGACAATTTATTGCGCGCCCCATTATGATTGCAATTCACACCGACGCAAAAATTCTGGAACAGGCGGCAACCTACCTCAGACTTTATTTTGCAAGCTACCCGTTTCTTCTTCTTTATGATTTTGTTTCCGCAATTTTAAGGGCAAAGGGCGACAGTAAACGGCCATTTTTTGCGCTTTTAGCCAGCGGAATTTTAAACGTCATTTTGAATCTTGTTTTTGTAATCTGCTTTAAAATGGATGTTGCCGGCGTTGGACTTTCCACGGTAATTTCAACGTCATTTTCAAGCATCATAGTTTTAATCTTGCTTGCAAAAGAAAAAAATGAATTTCAATTTTCGCCAAAAAACTTAAAACTCAGCGGAAAAATCACTTCCAACATACTAAAAGTCGGAATCCCGGCCGCAGTTCAAGGCGCCGCCTTCTGTTTTGCAAACATTTTTATTCAATCCGCGGTAAATATTTTTGGTGCCATGGCAACCGCCGGAAATTCCGTGGCCGTCACATTTGAATACTTTGCATATTACACCGTCACGGCATTTGGACAGGCCGTCACCACGTTTATAAGCCAGAATTATGCCTGCGGAAACACCGAGCGTTGCAAAAAAATCTTCAGACAATGCCTCGTCTTTAGCCTCGTTTCCACCGCCATGCTGACGACGCCACTCACGGTTTTCAAAGAATTTTTCGTGTCAATTTTCACAACCGACCAGACCGCCCTTCACTACGCCAGCATCCGAATCCTTATGATTTTAATGTTCCAGCCAATTTGCGCACTTTACGAAATCCCGGCGGGAGCAATGCGCGCCTACGGTCATTCACTTTTACCGTCCGTAATTGCGCTTTCTGGAATCTGCGTCACCAGAATCAGCTGGATAATTTTCGTTTTTCCACACCTCCAGACCTACCCTGGCCTGCTTTTTATTCATCCGTTTTCGTGGGTCATTACGTCAACGGCAATGTGGATTGCATTCGCCATAATCAAAAAGAAACAGAAAATTTAAAATCCCGGATTAATTTTCCTGACGGTAAAAAGTTTCAAGCGGCTTTCCCATAAAATCAAGATTTTTTCCGTAAAAATAATTTTGTGGCCGAATCAACTCCAGCCGCCAGAGTTTGTGCTCATCATCCGGAGCCGCCAGCGAATAATAAAAATCACCGTTATAAAAATTTATGATATTTTTGCGCGTAATTTTCTGGACAACCGACGCTTCGCCACCAGAATTTTCCATTTGCGCGCAATTTTCCATCTTAAAATTAATTTTTTTGCCAGAAATTTTGTATTTTCCCGTCCAGACAATCGCGGAAGTGTTATTTTTATAATGAATCTGAATCGTGGCCTTGCCGCCTTCGTTAAAAAAAATCTGCTGCAAATACATTTCGCCGGCGTCGTCCTTGTTTTCCATCACCCATTCGCTACAAAAAAACGGACTTTCCTTCAAATTAAAACACGAAATCAAAAAAAACGGCAGCAGAAAAACCGCCACAACCCCGATTTTTTTCATAAATCCCCCAAAAATTCTGATGTTTTTAATATAGCACCAGAATTTCATTTTTGACAGTTTTTTTATAAAAATTCGGGCGTGCCCCTGCGGGTCGGGCGTTCTGCAGTTCGCTAACGCTCAAAGTCCTCGGCGCCCAGATAGTGCGCCTGCGGGCTTCGCTTTCGGCAATTGAAATTGCCTTCAGCGCTGCGCCATGCCCTCACGCTTGTGGAACTAAAGTTACAACTTCAAAGGCACAATATTTATCAGTCCTGAATGGAACTTTCCAGCCACTTTCGCCAGGAGTAACATAAATATGAGTGTTACCTAAATCAAAATCACCAAAAGACCGGAGTTTTAAAATCTTCATATAAATAAAATTAAGCGGAGCAAGCTGTCCAGCGTGGGTATGTCCCGAAATCTGCAAATCAGCATTTGTGTCAATTATATCCTGCGTCTGGTACGGCTGATGGTCCGCATTAATAAAGTACGCTTCCGGTTTTGGATTTTTTAAATCAGTTGCCACCGCACGATTTTCGCCGGCACTTGCATCTTCGCGGCCAAGAAGCACAAGATCATCGCTGATAGTGGTAAATTCATCCCTCAAAATTTTTATGCCGTTAGATTCAATGGTGTCAGAAAGTTCCTTGTTCGTAAAATGAAAATTCTTTATAACTTTTGAAGTTTCCTGCCGGTCATGGTTTCCATAAACATAATAAACGGGAATATCAAGAGAGCCAAAAAGTTCAAAAGTCTTTTGCATTTCATCCTTTTTTGTAAATTCATCAACAACATCGCCAACAAGCACAATAAAATCAGGATTATTTTCTTTAATTTTTTGAGTTGCCTTAACAAGACTTTTAAAACTCTGCGAAGAACCAACGTGAAGGTCGGCCAAAAAAACGAATTTGTGCTCCTTTTTTATTTTTTCAGATGAATAAGTGTGATAATTTGGCTTTACGACCTGCATATTTACCGTGCCATAAATAAAAATTCCCGCTGAAAATACAAAACTCAAAAACGCTGCAAACTTCAAATTAAAATATTTTCTGCGAATCAAAAAAATCACGAGTGCAACAAGGTCCGCAATCAAATCTCCTGCAAACGCAATATGCAAAGCCGTAAGCGGAAGAACAAAATGCCAGCCAAACCAGGAATCCAAAGCAACGGCAAAAAGTGCCAGACCCGGAACAAGAATAATTTTCAGCACAAAAAATACTGCAAAAAGAACCTTTGAATGTTTTTTACTCAAAGGAATTTTTACCGCAAAAAGAATAACCTCTGCCAAAATAAAAAGAAATGCCCACAACACAAACCACATAGAATACCTCACTAAAAAAATTTTGGACAATTTTATAATAGGAACCTCCAAAAAATTTTGGAGATAAAAATAGTATAAATCTAATTTTTATTTTCGCATTATGATTTTGTAAAGTTCCGGTAAAAACTCTTTCTACTCCCCACAATTTTTGTACAAATCCTCTAAAATTGCATTGTTTTCACTAGAGTCATGTTCATAACCTAAGCAATCTTCCATAACACATTGCAACCCGTGATTCCACATTGGACCGTGAACAATTCCATAAATCCAGACGTCATCCCCATTGCAGCCTTTGTAATCCGTATAAACGTGGGCCAACTCATGAATTAAGGTTCTTTCCGTGTTGGTTAATCCAGTTGCCTTTCCGTTTATTTTATAGGGTTTAGGGTCATAGGCTATAATTACCAGCTGGCTGTTATTTTCATAATTTTCGTCGTAGATTTCTTCCTCGTAATAGTAAACTATTCCTCTAACAGCTTTATCTGCCTGTGGCCGGAATGCGTATCTAGGCACTATATAAAATCTATAATTTTTTAAAAAATTAACAAAACTTTTATCTCCAAAAGTGTTAAACAATTCTGACATATCAAGTTTATAAGTTGTGTTATTTTCAAAGACATATTTTCTACGGCCAGGCATATTTTCTTTTTTTAAGAAAAAATTTTTACCTTCTTCAAACTCAACACCAAACAAAGTGAAATTATCAATAGTAAAAGCAAAACTCGCAAGCAATAATCCACAAAAAATCATAAAAATCTTTTTCATTGTATTTTCTCCGCTTTTTTACGAATTTTTCGCAAGCTGGCTTTCCAAATAATCTCTCAGGATATTTGTAAGAGGATATTTTCCTTTTGAAAGTCTGCAAGCATACTGCGTATGATACTCATCTTTTTCTATACGAAGAGACCATTTAACATCATTGTATTTTTTACAAAAAGAAGTCCATTCTTTTTCTGAAAGTTCGCCGGCCTTGAACAATTTTCTTTTAACAGATTAAGGACTCTTTTTAGCAAAGGAACGCGAGGTTCCCGAAATTTATTCGGTCAAAACGACAAAATCCGCCTGCAAGCCGGAGCAAATCAGCGATTATTAGAAATGTCGTGTAAGGATTTTTTGAAAAACTTGTTTTTTGTCTGAAAGTTTTTGCGTTGCTTCACTCCCCACTCTTACAAAACTCCTTGTTCCTCAAAATCTCGATTAATTCTTCCTTATTTTTAAAATACGCACGTCCCATATTGACGCCGCAAGGACTGGTGGCACCAAAAGCAATGCAACCGGTCCTGAAAAACACGCTCGCCAATATTATTTGTTTAGGTTTATACCGATACGTCTGGTCCTCCGCCAAAATCCAGTTTCCAACTTCCTTGGGTAACTCAAAAGCGTCCATAAATCCTCCACTTCTTTTATACACCCAAATAAAAATTTTTTCAGGTGGTATTTTCTGGGCGTTCCCCGCCGTGCATTTTTGCGGGAAAATTGACGCCGGGTAAGCCGGCTCTTTGTCGTCTGAATCTTTCTATTTTTAGGAAAGACTTGCACGGCGGGTCGGCAGTTCCGCACTTCGCTGGCGCTCAAAGTCCTCGTCACGCAAATAGCGTGCCTCCGGGCTTCGGCTTCGGCAGTTGAAACTGCCTTCGCCGGTGCTCCATTGCCTAACGCAAGTGTAAACAGTAAAAAACTCCCCGAACAAAAAAAATACCTTTTGCCTACAAAAGTCAAAATTCAACTTTCATAAACAAAAGGTAAAAGTGTGAAATATCTTTTACACCCCTGCGTTAGTTATAGATTGGAATTGCGTTAAAAAAAATTGCGAAAACATGGAGCAATTTTTTAGCAATCTCCTACACTACTGTAAACCCTTTAGTTCCGTAGCGAAACGTAGTGCAGCGGAAGAATGAGCGAATAGCAAAGGCTGGAAGGCCCGACCCGACCGCAATTGGAGCGTAGCGGAAATGTGGTCGGGGAACGCCCAGATATTTTTTTTAAAACATGGTAGTTCCAATATCAAGGGCAAAGAATGCATGAACCGGCACAGAACTATCCTCTGTAGAAGCAACGCCACCTCGCAACAGAACATTAAAGCGGTCTTTAAATCTCAGGCCGACATCAAGCGAAGCGGTCCACAAAAGCGGATAATTATCCTGATATTTGCTGTCCTTAAAAAGAATCTGGTCGTAAGTGTTGGCAACGGCTCCGGCAGTTCCTGTCAATCGGAAAACTATTCCGCCGCCCAAAATTGTAAGGTCGTCAAAAGGTTCCACCTGCAGCGAAATCATACCGCAATATTTTTTTGTGCCAAAACGCTGTTTTTCGCCAATCTGCGGAAAATACACTCGGTCATAGGAACTAAAGCCTTCAAAAGGTATTTCAAGAAAATTATCAGCGAGGGTGTCCGTAAATTCGTTTCCCGCAAAGGCATTAATATCAAGTGTAAAATGTCTGCCCATCGGGATTGCGCCACGCAGTTCCAGAGATGCAAGAACGGACGGCTTAATTTCGTGCCCGTAAGGATTCAACGGCACAAGACATTCCATCATAGTGTTCAAATAAAATCCTTTTTTGGCAAAAACGCTTCTGTCCATTGTGTTCAAATTATAAATTAACTTTACGCCCGTAGCATAATAAGGATTTTCTGTGCCTATAATTCCATATTCTTCGGAATCTAAACCATATTTTTCCTGTATGTAATTAGCAAGGTAGGCATCATAAAAAACATTGGTATGACCGTAATCAAAGAAGAAATTTGTCTTTAAAAGATTTCCGTTATCCGTTCTAAATCCAAAATTCAAGTTAGTCTTCCAGGAACGGAAAGTCGTACCGCCAATATAGTTGTACTTGTCGCCCAACACCGTAGAACCAATCTGTTCTGCGGTAATACTTTCGCTTTTCATATAATTTTCTTCAAGCCACGAAGAATCAAACTGCACAAAAAGATTCGGATTAAACGGCTGCATATAATAAAAAGAAACACCGTAATCATTCAGCGTCTGCGCCCTTACAGCAATAACAGAGCCCGAGCCAGTCAAATTTCTTACCTGAATATCCGGATTAAATCTGAATCGCGTTACCCTGTTTGTACTTATGGACTGTTCAAGTTCTGCGTTCGCGGCAACCATAATTTTTTTCTTTGTTTCCTGTTTTAAAATCAGATTCATTCTGACATTTTCGCCGTCATCAAAAATCTGCGGAGTCACGCTGATGTAATTTCCGGTTCTGTAAATGCTCTGAATAAATTCCTCAAAATTTTCCGGAGTGAGTTCCTTGTCATTTATTCTATTAAAAGCCTTTTTAATATATTTTTCGTCCTGTTTATAGGCCCCGTCGATTGTAATTTCAGTCGGAATTAAATTTGACTTTCGTCTGTAAGTTCCGCGCGTTTTTGGATTTTCCGGCTCAGAAATTCTATTTCCGTTTTCATCATAATCATCCGGATAGATTTTTTTTCTGATTTCTTCAAGTTCCGGGCGATAAAGTTCTGCCGCTTCCCTGCCCTTTTCGTAAATTTCCTTTCCTTTTTTAAAATCCAGCGTTCCATAAGCGCCAGTTTCAGGATAAATTACCAGATCCGCCTCTTTTTGCAACTGAGAAGTAGAAACGTACTGCCCGATTGTAATTGTATTGAGCATTGCAACCAGCGGATTGGAATTAAAAGTTTCAGGATTATCACGGACTTTTTGCGAAATATCAATTCCGATAATAATGTCGTAACCCATATTTTTTGCAACGTTAATGGCCAGATTGTAACGAATTCCACCGTCAATAAAATAATATCCGTCCATCTGAGTCGGTTCAAAAATCGCCGGAATACTCATACTTGCCCGGATAGATTCTGCAATGTCGCCGTCAGAAAGCACCATTGCCTCGCCAGAAAGCATATCAGTTACCACCGCCCTAAACGGAATGTGCAGGTCATTAAAATCAAGATTTGAAGGATATTTTAAAGTCAATTCTTTTAAGAGAGTGTAAATATTCTGGCCGTTAGAAATTCCTTTTCCCAAATCAAGTTTCATGGAAAGACTAAAATCCGCACTCAGAATATTTCTAAAAATGCTGTGCTCATCAAGGATTTTTTCGTAAGGCGAGGTCGCAGAATCATTAATCAGACTGGACCAGTTCAAACTGTAAAGTTCTTTTGTAATTTCAGGAATAGAATATCCGGCACAATAAACACCGCCAACAATGGCTCCAATGCTGGTTCCAACGACCATATCAATTGGAATTCCCATTTCTTCAATTTCCTGAATAATCGGAAGATGCGCAAAACCACGCGAACCGCCACCGGCAAGTACAAGACAAACAGACGGCCGCCCTTCAGGCTTAGGCCCAGACGGCACCGGACCGTCAGCATTCACAGGCTTAGCCACCAAAAAAGCGGCCACAACACAAATTTCCAGAATAAAGGCAAAAAATCTCTTCATACCCAAGATTTTAGCGAAAAACGTTTACTTATAGAAGAAACTTGCAAATTTTATAAATTTACGGGCGGGCCGGCTCCCGCTGGTCGCCGTCGGGCTTTGCAGGGTTCCGGCTTTCGCCTTCAAACTTTTGCAATTTTGTGTGACACAGCCAGTCTGGTGTCATCCCAGACAGCGATCCGGGATCTATAAAATCTTTAGTAAACTTGCAAAAGTTCACGCTGCGCGTGCCCTTACAATCCCTCCCGCATTTTATGCCACGGGGGATTTTAAACTCCCCCTAGAAAAATTTTAGTACTGGTCAGCAAAAGCGTCCAGAACACTAAGTCCTTTGTGGTTTAAATCAAACAATGCCTGATTTTCCCAAGTTGAACCAACAGAGTTACCGGCAACCCATTCGCCGCCCCAGTAGAAAACACCGTCTCCGCCAGCAGCTTTTGTTATTTTAAAGATTGCCTGCAGAACCGCTTTCTGATTTGCCGGAGTTGCTGCAATGATGTTGTATCCGTTGTAAGTGCTTGTAGAAATTCCGTAAGTAGAAGCCACAGACTTTAAATTTGTGTATGCACTGTAAAGTCCTGTGTCTTTTGCATCATTGTAATACCAGATTGTATTTGAAACATTGTCGCTTGCGTATTCATCAACGGTCCACGGGAAGCTTGTTTCTGCAATTACAACTCTTTTACCTTTTGCAACATAAGTCTGGATTACAGATTTTAAATTTGCTGCAGTTTTGTGACTTTCAAAGAACGGATAATATGAAAGGCCCAGTACATCAAAATCAAGTTTTGAAAGATAAGTATAAGCATAACTGATTACGCTTGCATAACCGCCCTGTGCCACGTGCAGCATAATATCAATGTCAGAGTTATAAGCACGGATTGCGGCAATAATCGCAGCCATTACCGTCTGGAAATTTGAACTTGTAATTGAACACGGAACGTTTGCAGTAGAATTGTAAGAAGAAGTCAGCATAATTCCAGCGTTAACTTCGTTACCAACCTGAACCATATCCGGAAGTCCACCGGCATTTTTCATGATTATGAGGCAGTTTTTTGTCCAGGTTGCAGCGGCACTTGCAAGACTTGCAGCCGTAGTATAAGAATCCCAGGAACGCGGTGTACACTGAAGACTCGGGTCAGCCCAAGTATCTGAATAGTGGAAATCCAAAAGAACCTTCATTCCAAGATTTTTTGCACGGGCAGCAACACTGGCCGCTTTTGAAATATCACAGTAACCGTAATTTTCCATTGGAGTGTAATTTGCATTTGACGGAGAATTCCATACGCGCAGGCGAACCCAGTTTACCCCGTGATTTTTAAGAATTGTGAGCATATCTGTTGCGGAAGATGAACCTGATTCATAAAAAGAAGTGCCGTCTGCTTCAAGTGCATAAAGTGCCGAAACATCAACTCCGCGCATAAAATCTGACGACGACGAAGATGATGATGAAGAACTTGAAGAAACCGCCGTTAACTTCCATTTTTGGCAGGCACCGCCCCAGTAATTCCACTGAACAACGTTGCCACCGTTAGAAGTACTCCATCCGTAATCATCAAGACCAGAAGCGTCGCCGGAAACTCTTGTCAAAATTGCATAAGAACCGTCGCTCTGTTTTACAAATTTAAACTGCTGATTTTTTCCACCAGAATAAGCGTAAGTTGCAATGTTTGCGCCATCCGCAGAACTTTTTTTCCATACATCAAGTGCCTGTGCCGAAGAAGAACACACCGTTTTGATTGCATAATAGCCACTACCTAAGTAAACAAGGTTAAACTGCTGTGCCGTGCTTCCGTTATATTCGTACTGTTGAATATTTGTACCGTTTGAAGTTCCGCCATTTGCTACATCAAGATATTTGCCTGAATAGGCATTCTGAATGTAATAATAACCGGAAAGTGAAGTGTCATAACCGGAAGAAACTGTCCTTGAAGAATCCGTGTCTGCAATATCATCGTTTATTGCAATAGCATTAGAACAGCCAGAAAAAAACATACCTCCGGCAAGAACAGCAAAGATTAAGTTTTTTAGAATAAAACCTTTTTTGATTTTCAACATATTTTTTCCTCCTACAAAAAAAATATATTTCACGTGTTGTCAACACGTGTTGTTTTATAAAAAATTCTACGCTATAAATTTTGTGGCGTCAAATTATTTTTTGATTTTTTTTCTTTTTAAATTTTTCTA
>CAVHTI010000045.1:0-19822 GCA_963638805.1 Anaerobutyricum sp. | reverse complement strand
GCTAACATTCTGACCGGCCTTACATTCAACAGGGATAATTTTTATACCATCCTGTAAAAGAAGGTCAACTTCATAATTCTGAGCAGGTGAATAATAATGCGGAATTGTGTCAAATTTATCTCGCAACTGCTGAACGCAGTAATTTTCTGTAAGAGCACCTTTAAACTGAAAGTCCGTATTTAAAATGATTGCTTCATTTGTTATCCCTGCAGCACATTTTAAAAGACCAGTATCAAAATAAAAAAGCTTAAAGCTTGAAAAATCTTCAAATGCATTCAGCGGATGTTCAGCCTTTGTAACATCATAAATACGGATTACAAGACCTGCACTTACAAGCCATTCAATTGCTTCTTCAAATTCGCGGGCACGAGCCCCCTGCTTTACACAACCATAAATAAACTTTTCGTTTTCTTTTGCAAGCTGACTTACAATGCTCCTCATCACCATAAGGATTCTAGCGGCATTTACTTTTTTATTGTATTTTGAAATGTCATTTTCATACAGTTCAAGAAGTTCCTTTTGAATCTGCAAGACAGTTCCAGCATTTTTTTCTGTAACCCATGAATACACGCAGTCTGGAAGTCCGCCAACTATTAAATAATTGTGGTACTGCTCTATAAGCTTGTCATGCTGGATTTTTATGATTTCTTCAGGATTTGTATTGATTAAATATTCATAAAGGGCAGGCTCTGTGGCATTTAAAAATTCTTCAAAATCCATAGGGTAAATATCTAAAAGATTAACTTTTCCAACAGGATAACTTTTTGGTTCTGCAAGAAGAGTTCCCAAAAGACTGCCTGCCGCCATAACATGATATTCACTTGCTTCTTCATCAAAATATTTAAGTGAATTAAGAGCCTCCGGGCATTCTTGAATTTCATCAAAAATTAAAAGATGTTTTTCTGGTAAAATCCGATCATTTTTGATTGTGCCTAAAAGTTCAATAATCCTGTGAGGATCTTTGTTGGTTGTAAAAATACTTTTTAATTCTTCTTCTTTATCAAAACTAAAGTAAAAAGTCTTTTCGTAATTCTCTTTTCCAAACTCCTTCATAAGCCAAGTTTTACCAACCTGCCGAGCCCCTTTTAATACGAGAGGCTTTCTTCGTGAAGAAGTTTTCCATTCTGCCATTTTCTGTAATGCTTTTCTGTACATTACAAATAGAATAACACAATTTACACATTTTTAAAGCATTTTTGCTGTGATTTTACACATTTTTAGAGTTCTTTTTGCCAGAAAAATCACGTTTTTATATTGGGTACAACAACATTGCCGAACATTGCCGGAACACAGAAATTATTTTTTAATCTTCAATACAGCCGTCGGTGATTTAGGACTGCCTTCTCTGTAAATCTTTCCAGATTTTATCAGGGGATTAATAACTTCTTCAAGGAATCTGCTTCTGCTGTTAAAATCTGTTGCACTCTGCAATTCCTTAACAGATTTTGGTCCATCATTTAAGAGTGCAAGAATTTTATCTGTATCCGAAAGTTCCTGAATCTCAGTTTCATTTTCATACATTCTGTCATAAAGTCTAAGGTCAAGAAAACCCGGATAAATCATTACACAAGGTTGTTTTTCTTCTGGTGAATCTTTGTAGCTTTCAATCATTGTTTGAAAACCTGTTCCGCCACGTTCCATAAGATTTGCCACATCAAGACAAGCAGCAATGATTGTATTTCTTCTGATTGACGGAATAGCCCCCGCTGGATATTCGTTATAATCTTTTGGAAGAAGCCATGAACCCGGCGAAACAATATCAATTCTGTCTGAATAAATATCTACATCAATCTGAGTTCCATTTATTGAATAATCCCTGTGAGCAATTGCATTTACCATTGCTTCGCGAATTGCTTCTTTAGGGTAAGCACGAACTTCTTCCCTCCCCCCATTTGCAGTTTTTTTCCAGCCAGTTTTTGTATTTCGCTCAATAAAGTTCAAGGCATATCTTAAACATTTAGAAAGAGGACCTTTTATTTTTTCACTGTCCAGAACCGTGCCAGTTTTGCTTTTTCCACGCCAAAGACGACAGCACACAAGAGAATCATCACCGTTATAATCATCTTTGAACACAAGAAATCCAGTTTTTGCAAATTCGTTTTTTGAAAGAATTTCTTCATTCTGCAATTCTTTTACACTTGGAGCTGCCTTATCACTTCTATATTCTTTACAAAGATTTATATAATCAGACCATTCTGTTTCATTATATGTGATTTCTGAAATTTCATTGTCTACTCCAAACTTTCTTTTAGAAAGAGAAATAATATCTTCCGGCGTCGCAGGAGTAGAATTGCCGTCGCCTTTAACATATACGACTTCATTAAAATCTCCGTCTTTGAATCTTACTACAGAATCAGATGGAGCAACTTTTATAGCCAAGACAAAATGCTCAGCTTCCTCATCTACGCTTTTTATCATATAAGAAATTTTTACATGGGGAAAAATATGCCTGTCATTTACGAGAGCCACAAGATTTTTAGTCTTATCAATTTCATCAAGAGAAAGTCCAAAAGCCTCTCTGTTATCTGAAACCCCGACAAAAATATATCCGCCATCCCCATTAGCATAGGCAACAATAGTTTTTGCCCACTTTACAGGATTATCCGGATTCAATTTTGCTTTGAACTCATACTTAGAGTTTTCTATAAGAATATCTGAATAAAGTTCGTTGATTTTCATTTTCTGTTACCTGAATGACATTATAACAGACATTGCCGAACATTGCCATAACATTGCCGAACATTGCCCATGCCCTTACACGAACATTTTTTTTAGGCAGGCTTTTTTTAGGTTCTGGAGTTTTTGTAATTCCTGCTGGCAAAGGGCGATAAGGTGGTCAAGCTGGCGGAAATATGAGCCGATTTTTTGCTGTTCTTCCAAATCTGATGGAAATAATATATTTACTTCTTCAAGTCTGTTTTTTTGAATGTTTGGCAAGCCTGATCCGACACGAAGTGCCATAATTTGAGGTTCAATAAATTTTAGCATTTGATATAGGTATCTTCTGTTTATTTTCGGGTTTATAAGTGTATAATTGTGTCCTCCTGACCAAAATGGCTCAAAATTGTAATTTACAAAGCCACAAGAGTTGCCACCTTCACTAATAGAAATAGTATCCGCATTAGTATTAAAATTATCCGTATAGCCTGATGCAGTCATACCACCATTTAAAACATAATATTTTCCAGAGGATCCCAATTTTGCTTTGTTAATTTGTTGCCCTTTGCAAATTATTGCTATTTCCCCCAGCTTCCGCTGTTCCCAGGGTTCAGTAAAGCCCTTAAAACGGATTTGCGGCACTGTCTGGGCGTTCTGGGGGAACATTTTCTGGAGCATTGATTTTTTTACGCTGGTCAATTTGTTGTACTTTCGCTGGTAAAGGGTAATAAGGCGGTCAAGCTGGCGGAAATATGAACCGATTTTCTGTTGTTCCTGCATATTTGGTGGCAAATATATTGCAAATTTTCTTATATTTTCCATGCTTAATGCCGGTTGCGACGATGTTGCAATCAGCGGAAAAATCACAGTTCGATAAAACTGTTCTGTACGCATATATTGGCTAATATATTCTGGAGAATCACCACTTTCAATTCTAATTCTTGATACATTAGGTGCCAGGTAAAATCTATCATTTTCCTTGATAATTGCTACTTCACCGATAGTTCCTACGTATGTAAACATGATGTCATTTACATATAGTTTACTTCTATTCAGCTTAGAAAAATTGCTACCATCTATATATTTAACATCATCTAAAATCAGCTGTCCGTTTTTTATATTCAATCCACGTAAAGCAATAATATTCCCTTCATCCGAATAAACAATATGCTCAGTAAATTCAAATCCAGCCAACTTAGTTACATCTGCAATCTCCCCCAACTTCTTCTCTTCCCACTCTTCTGTAAATCCCTTAAACCTTATCACCGGCTCTTTTGCTTTTTCGCTCATCTTTAGCACTCCCTGCCTGCCGGCAAGACAGGTCCCAGTAATTTCTTAAATTCCGCTAAGCCTTCCATATCGGCTTTACTTCCTGTAAGGTCGTCTATCATTGTGCAAAGGGCGTTTTGTGTTTCGTCTATTTCTTTTTGTACATGGGCAAAGGTGGTCTGGTATTTTTTTGTAAGTTCTTCAAGTTTTGTAACCAAGGTGCCTACAATATTCTGCACTATGTTCATAAGGCTGGATGTAAGCGGTTTTATCCATTTTTCTTTTAAAAGCATTATAATCTTGTCGTCGCTTAAGGTTTCTATTGTGTCTATAGTCTTTTGTGTAAGAACGGCAGTATCTTTTTTAACCTGGGCTTTTAAAGACTTTTCCTTTGCATAAAGGTCTAAAACTTTCTTTAACTTTTTAAGTGTTTCTTCTTCGTAAGTTTCATTTTTTACGGCTTTTGTAACTTCGGCAATAACAAAACTGTCTTCGTTTACAAAGTCCGCTTCTTTTTCTTCTTCTGTAAGAGTTTCAAATATTTCTTCGTACTCACCTGCAAGCTGAGTAAGGCGTTCTTCTTTTTGTTTTAATGCGGTTTTATCCTGCAAAAGAAGGGTGTTCTGCACTAAATCAAGGGGAATAATCATATCAGGGCTGACGGTTTTGCAGGCGGTTAAGCCTTCCGTCTGGATTATTTCTAAGTCAACGGCAATTTTATTCCATGCGTCGTCAAGAATCTGGTAGGCTTCGTATTTATCAACAAGAGGAATGTTTTTAAGGCGTGTAAAAATATTCTGGCTAAGCACTTCTTCTGTTTTAGAAATGGTCAGGCTTTGCATTTTACAGATTAATTCGCCGTTTAAATATCCGCTAAAATCTTTAAAAGCATTACAGAAGGTGTTTTTAAAGTTTTTAACGTCTGTGTGTTCTGTTACAGATTTTTTAACGTCACTTTCATTAAGAGTGTAATATCCGTTACCAGTATTCTTAAAAAGAAAAGAACGCAATGCAGGAAAGGCCTGCCAGTAAGAGTTTAATTTATCAAGCTCATATTCAGGGATTCCGCCGAACATTAAGGCGTAAATGTCAAAACTTTCGGCTTCTTCGCTGGAATCTACATAACGCGGAATGTTTAAATTGTAGTCATTTGCCCGGATTTCTTCGCGGCTTACAACTTTAGAAAACTTTTGAATGTCTTCTCTTTTTGTAACGGTATCAACGATTTTTTTAATGTCAGAAGCACGCAGTTTGTTGTTTTTTCCTTCTTTTATAAAACCTTTAGAAGCGTCTACAATTAAAACATCTGTTGTGCTCTTTTTCTGCTTTAATACCATAATAATAGTGGGGATTCCTGTTCCATAAAAAATATTTGCAGGTAGCCCTATTATTGCGTCAATCTTATTTTTTTCTATTAAGTTTTTACGGATTTCGCCTTCTTCGCCGCCGCGGAACAGAACTCCGTGAGGAAGCACAATAGTCATGATTCCGTCGGGCTTGATGTGGTAAAGGTCGTGCAGCAAAAATGCGTAGTCCGCCTTACCCTTTGGGGCAAGCCCATATCCTGCATAACGCGGGTCGCCTTCTTTATCCGCCGGGTTCCAGCTTTGTGAATACGGAGGATTAGAAACAACTGCATCTACATAAAGCGGATTGTAAGTTCCTGCCGGGTCGTTTTCGTCAAAATATGGCCAGTCATCTTCCAGAGTGTCGCCGTTTCGGGTAACAATGTTATCTGCTTCAATACCGCGCATAACTAAATTCATTCGCGTAAGGTTGTATGTGTTTGCCTTTAGTTCCTGTGCGTAGTATTTAACTTTGTTCTCGCCTTCAATATATTTTGAAGCACTTTTACCAATATTGATAAGAAGAGAACCTGAACCGCTTGTAGGGTCGTAAATTTCTATGCTGGGTCTTTCTTTTAGGTGATTTGCTACAATTTCTGACATCAAAAGCGAAACTTCGTGCGGAGTATAGAACTCGCCTGCTTTTTTACCTGCGTTGGCGGCAAACTTTTCTATTAAATATTCATAGATAAAGCCTAGAACATCGTAGCCCTGCTTTGCGTCCATCGGAATGTCTTTTATAAGCTGGATTAAATCGCTGATAGACTTTGACTGGGATGCGGCGCTGTCTCCAAGCTTGGAAAGCCCTGTCTGCAGGGTGTCAAAAACGCCGTCAAATACTTTTTTGTGCGTAGGGTTTATTAAGCGGCTGAACGCGCTAAGTGCGTCGCGTACGTTCTGAACGCTAAAATCCCTGCCCTTTTTAAGCCACGTAGAAAACAGATTTTCGTAAGAAATATAATAGCCAAGATTCTTTTGAATGCTTTCTACAGTTTCTGTGTCTTCTTCTTTAAGGTCTTGTAAATATTCGTCGGTCCAGTCATTTGCCTTAAGGTATTTAACTTCTTTTTCTGAAAGGAATTTATAAAAGATAAAACCTAAAATATAGTCTTTGTATTCATTTGCCTCTATTTTAGAGCGCATTTTGTTTGCAGATTCCCAGATTTTAGAAGCCAGCTGCTGCTTGTTCATTTTATTCCCCTGTGTCGTTTTATTCTGATGATTTTATCATAGATTTGGAAAAAATTGTTAAAACGCTGATGATTTTTGGAGGAAGGGGGGAATGTTGGGGGGGAATGTTGGGGGAAATTGATTTGGGTGTAGTTTTTTCTAAAATCAGAAAAAAGTTGACAAATAAACTTTACCACTGCCACGATCCTTGACAGCGCAACTCTTGAACGCGAACTCAAACCACTAAGGGCAATTCATGACAACTACCCTAAATTACTCCCTTCCTTAGATGATTTTTTTGTAAACTCCAATTACGAAGGTATTATTCACAAGAATATTATTGATTGGTTGTTAGAATAAAAATTCACAGTCAATTTTTTGAATAATGCTTCTAAATTCAAAAGAGCCTCCGGAAACTGCAATTTCCAGAGGCCCTTTAAGCGTGTAAATTTTTTATAAAAATCAGACTTCTAGCACAAAAGCTGCCAGAAAAATCTAGAATTTTCTGAACCTTGCATATCTTTCGTTTGCAAGAGTTTCTCCACTCTTGTAACTTGATTTATCAAGGAAGTTATAAATTCTTGACTTTAAATCTTTTGCGATAGGTTCAATATTTTCAATTTCTGCTCCGCCGTATTCTGGCAGAATGGCATCAATAATCCCAAGTTTATAAAGATCATTTGCCGTAATCTTCATTACACTTGCTGCTTCCTCTGCCCTGCTTCCGTCTTTCCACAAAATAGAAGCAAATCCTTCCGGAGACAAAATTGAATAAATGGCATTTTCCATCATCCAGACTTCATTTCCAACCGCAAGTGCCAAGGCACCACCGGAACCGCCTTCACCAAGCATAATTGCCAGTGTCGGAATCTTCAATCCGGACATTTCATAAATGCTGCGGGCAATTGCTTCACCCTGGCCGTTTTCTTCAGCTTCCTTTCCAGGATAAGCGCCAGAAGTATTTACAAAAGTAATTACCGGACGATTGAATTTTTCAGCCTGTTTCATAAGTCTGATTGCCTTACGGTAACCTTCCGGAGACGGCATTCCAAAGTTTGTGCGCATCATTTCGTTTAATTCATGACCGCGGTCAACGCCAATTACTGTAACCGGCTGTCCATCAAACAAGGCAATTCCTCCAACAATAGAAGGATCGTCACGGAAATAACGGTCGCCGTGGAATTCAATAAAATCTTCAAAAATTGCAGAAATATAATCTCTTGTTCCAAGTCTAGAAGGCTTACGCACAGTCTGAACTTTTTCCCAAGGAGTCAATGGATTTTCTGCCGGACCTTTAGCCGCCTCGTTAGCTTCTTTTGTTTCGCGCTGCAAAGTAGCATCCATTCTTTTGAGAACATTCATCTGATGTCCTGCAAGAGCTGTTGCCTGCATCATCTTTGAACGTACTTTTGGATGATACTGAAGAATTTTTGAAAGTGTTTCTTTCATATCTTTTCTTTCTACAATTGCATCAACAAAACCGTGTTCAAGCTGGAATTCAGAGCGCTGGAATCCTTCCGGCAACTGTTTACCAATTGTCTGTTCAATAACGCGCGGACCGGCAAAACCAATCATTGCCTTTGGTTCAGCAAGAATAATATCGCCAAGCATTGCAAAACTTGCCGTAACACCGCCGGTTGTCGGGTCAGTCAAAACTGAAACATAAAGATTTCCTGCATCAGAATGTCGTTTAAGAGCCGCAGAAGTTTTTTCCATCTGCATCAAAGAAAGGATACCTTCCTGCATTCTGGCCCCGCCAGAACAACAGAACATAATTGCCGGAAGTTTGCGTTTTGTGGCTTCTTCAATTGCCATTGTAATTCGCTCACCAACAACGCTACCCATACTTCCCATCATAAATCTGGAATCTATAACGCCAAGCATGCAGGCTGTTCCGCCAATTGTACATTCACCGACAATAACACCTTCCGTCAAAGAAGTCGTTTGCTTTGCTTTCTGCAGTTTTTCTTCATATCCAGGGATTTCAAGAGGATTTCCTGACTCAAGATTTTCACCCCAGGCAGTAAATGAACCAACATCTGCAGTCATCCAGATTCTGTCGCGAGCCGCAACGCGCATATGTTTTTTACAGTTTGGACAAATAAAAAGCGCATCACGTGCCGTTCTATAATCCATTTCTGCTTTACAAGAAGAACAGACCGACATTACATGTTTTTCAATCTGATTTTCAACATCAATTTTTGACTTCTTAACCTTACTTGCCATTTTATTGTCCTAAATATTTCTCTAAATCAGCAACTGTACTGATATTTACAGTTTTAGCTTCCGGATTAACGCGTTTTACAAAACTTGTGAGAGTTGTTCCCGGTCCAAGTTCAATAAATTCGTCAACACCGTCTTCAAGCAATTTTTTTACCGTCTGAACCCAGCGCACACTATTAGAAACCTGAGTTTCAAGCAATCCTTTAATTTCGGAAGATGATTTAACATAATCTCCGGTAACATTTGTAATGTAAGGAATTTTAATTTCTGAAACATTTACACTTTCAAGTGCCTTGCCTAATTTTGCTCCGGCATCTTTCAAAAGTGCAGAATGGAAAGGTCCGCTTACTTTTAAAGGAACGGCACGACGAGCGCCGGCCTCTATACATTTTTCACCGGCAACTGTTACAGCATCAATTCGGCCTGTAATTACCGTCTGAACAGGGCTGTTATAATTTGCAACAGAAACAACGTACGGAAGATTTCCTTCATAATCAGGAATATTTTTTTCCTTACGATAGTCTGCCATAGCATCAGCGCCAGCATCCTGAACAGTTTTACAAACTTCTGCAATTTTATCTGCATCAAGATTAAGAATAGCAGACATTGCACCACCTTGAGGAACGGCCTCCTGCATATAAATGCCGCGCTTTCTGATTAATGCAAAGGCATCTTCTTTTGTCATAGCGCCGGAAGCAACAACTGCTCCGTATTCGCCAAGGCTAAGTCCCGCAGAAACATCGCAATTAATTCCTTTTGACTGAACGGCGGCCATAACTGCAAGTTCAGCTGTAAGTAATGCAATCTGTGTATATTCTGTAATATTCAGTTTATCATTTTCTGTAAAGCAAAGTTCTTCTACATTCAGACCAGATGCTTTAGAAGCAGCCTCAAAAACAGCCTTACTTTCCGGAAAATTATCGTAAAAATCCTTTGCCATTCCAGTTACCTGGCTTCCCTGTCCCGGGAATAAAAATGCTCGTTTTGACATATATCACCTCGTTTAATTCACAAAATCATTTTTACGCAAAAATGCGAACGTTTCTGACGTCACTTTTTACTGATAAACCGCAGATTTTGGCATGGAAGTAAAAGCCATTCTTCCTTTTGCCCTGATTTGACCGTCAACAGTAATTTTTGCGTCAAATTTAACCAACGCTGCACTGCTAGAAGGATCTTTAGTAACTTCAATCTGCAAAGTATCACCAGGAATTACAGGTTTAATAAATTTAAAATCTTCAACTTTAAGAAGAACGTAAATCAAACTTTCGTCAGAACCGTCTGATTCAATAGTCAAAGAACAAAGCTGAGCCGCAGCCTCAACAATAAGCACGCCCGGCATAATTGGAGAATCCGGAAAATGTCCCATAAAATACGGTTCATTTATAGAAACATTTTTCACTCCGATTGCGTGACCATCTTCCAATTCAAGAACTTTTTCAATCATCTGAAAAGGTGGGCGCTGTTTAATTCTTTTTTGAACTTCATTGATATTTAAAACTGCCATATTAAAGACTAAGGCCTCCGTCCAATACTAAAACCTGACCTGTCATATAAGAACAGGCATTTCCTGCAAGGGCAACTACAAGATTTCCAACTTCTTCGGCTTCACCAAAACGTCCAAGTGGAACTTCTTTTATATATTCATCGCGTTTTTCCTGAGGAATCTGCTGAATCATTTCTGTTGCAATAAATCCCGGTGCAATAGCGTTAACTCTGATTCCGTAAGGCGCAAGTTCTTTTGCCATTGTCTGAGTCATTGAATTTACAGCACCTTTTGTAGAACTATAAACTGACTGACCTGCAAGTGCCATTTTTGAACTTACAGAAGACATATTAATAATGCAACCAGATTTTTTAGAGAACATCTTGAGTGCAACGGCCTGTGAACAGTACAGATAACCTTTAATATTCAAGTCCAGACATTTATCAATTGTTTCAGGTTTCATCATGAGGACATATTCATCAAGAACGATTCCTGCATTATTTACCAGAACATCAATTTTTCCGTATTCTTTAGCAACAGTTCTTACCATTGCCTGAACTTCTTTCTGATCAGCAACATTTGCTTTAATTGCCATTGCTTCACTTCCGGCATCTTTGATGATTTTTACGACTTCATCAGCAGCTGCAGAATTAGAATTATAATTTACGGCAACCGTATAACCAGCTTTTCCAAGAGAAATTGCACAAGCTCTACCAATTCCCCGGCTTGCACCTGTAACAAGTGCAACTTTTCCTTTATTTTCGTTTTCCATATTCATCACCTGTTTAAAAAAAGCATCCCAGATTTTTATTTTCCGGAATGCTTTAGATTTATTATGCTTTTTTAAGAACGATTGCCGTGTAAGAACCGCCTTCAGAAGCAGCAGTTACAAGGACAGTCTTGTATGATTTTGTATCAGAAGTGATTTCTGAAACTTTATCGTTTTCAAAGGCAAATGCTTTTTCATTGCCTGCAATATCACCGTGCAATGTAAGTGCAGCGTGTGCAAGCGAAAGATTTGCAGAAGCGGAACGGGCATCACCTGTATAAAGACGAACGTTATGTACAGGAACTTTTGCAAAGTCAGCACCGTAAACTGTTTTTTCAATATTATCAACTTCCGGAATACCATTGCCAAAACCGTAAATTGCATCAATTTCAGAAGCGTTAACTTTTGCGTCTGCAAGTGCCTTTGCAATAGCTGATTTAAGGCCACCTTCAGTTCCTGCAATTTTACCGTAAACTGTAGTTGCGTGAGACATACCATAACCGGCCATAACCGCATATTTTTCGGCACCGCGCGCATCAGCAGTTGAAGCATTTTCAAGAAGAACAGAAGTTGAACCGTCCGCAATTGTCATACCGTTTCCGTTATAAAGTTTTGCCGTTGAATCAGAAACTTCACCAAGCTGAGTGTACCATTTTTCCATTGTGGCATTGTTTTCATCATTTCCGGTTGCAAGCATAATTTTTGCATGACTTTGTTTAATTTCGTTGTATGCATAACAAGCAGACTGAAGTCCAGACTGTGAACCGTTTGTTACAGTTACATTGTAACCGTGCATTCCTGTATTAATAGAAAGGAATCCGCCGGCAGCATTATAAACTGTGTTAGGGAAATTAAATGCAGAACCAGATTTATTTCCGTTTGCAGTAATATTTTTCTGGAAATCATAAACTGTAGAAATTGGACCGTCACCAGTACCAATAATCATACCGCAGTCTTCTGAATTTTCTTCTGTGATTGTAAGTTTTCCGTCTGCCATAGCATCACGGCCAGAAATAACCTGCATACAAGCAAATTTATCAAGCTTTCTGTAAAAGCCCATCTTGATTCCGTATTTATCCCAATCAGCCTGTCCAATTGTAGAAACAACTGACTTTCCTTCTACCAGTTTTCCTGATTTTACCTGAGTAATGTAATTGTCTTTTCCGTTTCCAAGAGGAGAAACAATTCCAATACCTGTAAGATAAACTGGATCATCATTTGAAGTTTCTTTTACTGAACCTGCGTTTTTAGAGAAAATAACAGAAGCGTTACTTCCACCAAATGCATAGTTATTATTCATAACATAATTAAGTTCTTTTTTGAGCGGTTTGTTAGGAACAAAATTAATATCTCCGGCTCTTTCTTTTAAAACTTCCAGATCAGCATCATCATAACCAATTGTAGGAGCAATTGTATTTTCTGTAAGCGCTTTGATTGTATAGATTGATTCAATAGAACCTGCCGCGCCAAGACAGTGACCAACCTGTCCTTTTGTAGAACTTACTGCCAAATCTGCACCAGTATTGTCATAAATTGTGTGCATTGAATAGAATTCTGATTCATCATTTTTGTGAGTTCCAGTTCCGTGAGCATTTACATAACCAATCTGTTTTGGTTCAATTCCTGAATTTTTAAGAGCAGTGCGCATTGCAACAATCTGTTCTTTTGGATCAGGAGATGTAATATGAACGGCATCGCTTGTACAACCGCCGGCAAGAACATCACAATAAATTTTTGCACCGCGTTTCTGGGCATGTTCGTAAGATTCAATAACAAGAACGCCAGAACCTTCACCAAGTGTAATTCCGTCCATTTTATTAAACGGAGTACAAGGATGTTCAGCCAAAGCATGAAGTGCATGGAATCCTGCAAACGGAACTGCGGCAAAAACATCAGAACCACCGACAATAAATACATCGCCTACACCTTCACGAATCAACTCGCAGGCATATTCAATACTGATTGTAGAAGCGGCACAGGCATTTCCGACATTTGTTACAACGCCTTCAGCGCCTAATTTATTTGCAACGTTATTTGCAATAGAAGAAATTGTCATTTTTCTGATGTCTTCAGTTTTTTCTCCATTGTTGACATAATTTTCAACACTTCGGACACCGCCAACACAACTTCCCATAATAACACCGACACGGCCGGCGTCTTCTTTTTTCATATCAAGCCCTGAATCTGCAACCGCTTCATCAGTAGCCTTTAAACAAAGCTGAGATACACGATCTACACCTTTGTAATTTTCAAGTTCAGCACAATCTACTTCTGCACCAAGATTTGCATAACATCCGTCTGTATTTACACTTTTTACTTTTGCAATTCCACATTTTCCAGCCAGCACATTATTCCAGCTGGTATTAACATCGTTACCGATTGCGTTAATCATTCCAAGACCAGTTACAACGCATCGTTCAGAAATATTTTTCTTCATCTGTAAGTACCTTTTTATAAGTTAAATATCTGATAATTCAGGGGCCGTAAAAAAAATATCACCGGGCAAGTTTTTAATCTTGAACCCGGGGACAAACAAAATTCTGCTAACTATTTATTAGCTACAACGTATTTTGCAAGACTTGTGATGTTGTAGAAATTTTCTTTTGCTACACCAGTCATTGCAACTCCGAATTCATTATCAATACAAGAAATGATTTCAAGAGAGTCAACTGAATCAAGACCAATACCTTCGTTGAAAAGAGGAATTTCATAATCCAATTCAGATTCAGGAATTCTGAGGTTTTCAACGAGCAGACTCTTGATTTTTTCTGCAACTTTCAATTCTTCTTCGTTCATTGTGTAAATCTCCTTATGTTTACTCATATTTTCACCGCAAGCGGCTATTACCTATTTTTTTTGCCTGACAGGCTTTTTCATTCTAACACGTAAACGGCGTTTATTATACCATTTTTGACAATTCAATCAGATAGTCACGACATTCTGCAGAATGTTTTTTCATAACCAAAGAAGGTCGGCCCGGTTCATTCAAATCCGGAGTCAAAGTCTTTCCAATAATAAGATGAGTCATATGAAAAGCCTTGAATTTTTCTACCAGATAAATTGGAACAAGCGGAACTCCTGCCTGTTTTGCCAAAATTAAAAATCCGGGTTTAAATTCATCCATTTCGCCAGTTTTTGTCGTATGACCTTCCGGCAAAATGTAAATTGAATTTCCGGCCTGAACAGTCTTAACTCCGCGGTCAAGCCATGCAGTATCCATCTGCTGACGGTCAACCGGAATATAATGAAGATTTCTGAAAAGCCAGTTTATCTTCTTTTTTTCATACCAGTCTTTGCCTACGTAAGTATAAACATTGTACTTATTAAAAACTCTGGAAAGCAAAAGTCCTTCAACATATCCACGATGATTTGAAAAAATCAGACAGCCGTTTTTCAAAGTCTCAATACTTCCCTTTTTATCTACCCATTTGATTTTAAAAGGAAAAATCAGACGCAAAACCGGGTATGCTGCCCAGAACAAAAATTTAGCAATTCCTCGTTTGATAGCTTCCATTAATTTTTACCTTCTTTGATTTTTTACAACAGTCATAATTTGCACAAAAACCGCAATCAGATTTATCGCCCGTAAGGACCAACATCCGGATCATCCCAGTTTCTGTTAATAAGAATATTAAAAGTATTATGACCAAGCAACGGAATCTGAAGTTTCTTGTCAGTTTCTTCAGACAATTTTCCATTTTTTATGAATTCCGCGCCGGCATCTTCAAATTTTGTCAAATATCTTGCAACCTTTGCTTCAAGAGTTTTTTCGGCAATAACTCCACCCTGAGGCGCCGTAATCAAAGTATAGCAACCTGGACCGCAAATCTTATCATATTCAAGTTTAATGCAATCATAGCAGTCAACAGTTTCTTCGTAACCGCAAGTAGAAACAAGGACAAGTTTTTTATTATTAAGTTCTTTATATCTGACATCATGAAGGAAACGGCCAGTCTTATCATCACCATTACTTGCACGATATTCAGAAATAAAAGGAATCATACGGTCAACGAAAGCTTTTGTGAGTGACGGAAGTCCAAAGTAATATAATGGAAAACTTTGTACAATAATATCACTTTCCATTACAAGAGCACGGATTTCGTCCATATCATCATGAATTACACATTCGCCTTTATTCTTCTTCCAGCAACACAAACATCCCAGACAGTGATCTATTTTCTTTTTTCCTAAATCAACTTCAGTTACTGTTAAATCATCACCAAGTGTATTTTTAATTCCCTTTACAAATGCACGTGCAACTTTCAAAGAAGAGGAACGTTCGCCTCTTTTACTGCCATTCAACAAAAGTAATTTCATAATCTTCTAATTTTACCTTATAAAAGAAACCTGAACAATCAATACTTACTCAGATGTTAAAAAAGATTTGAGTTTATCAAAATTCTTTTCCATCATTTGAATTCCGTGCTGATAGCAGGCATTTAATCGTTTTTTATTGCTGTCTATGTGATGAACATACTGAACTTCCGGCCGGATAATAAACGCTTTTCCTTCCTTAACTTTCTGTTCAATATAAGCAGTTTGAATTTCATAATTTTCTACGCGCTTACACATTGCATCACACAGTTTAGGATATTTTTTATAAATAAGTTTGATAAAAAATCTCATTTTTGAATAATCAGTAGGAGCACCGCCATCAGGTTTTGTAAGAATGATTAAATTACGTTCACAACCCTTTTCTACGGCGCGCTTTAAAGGAATAGAATCTGTAAGACTGCCATCAAGATAATGATTTCCGTTAATTTCAATCGGCTGACACAAAAACGGCAAAGAACAGGTCGCGATATTATATTTAAAGAATTCTTCTTTATCCGCATATCCACCGTGATATTCAGGAAGTCCGGTGTCACAATTTATTACGACATTTTCAAATTCGGTTTTTGAATTAAAGAAAGTATCAAAATCAAAAGGAAATTCCTCAAGGGCATAACCTTTAATCATTTTTTCTATATTAGTAAGTCTGTGATTTCTGATTATCTGATCCCAGCCGTAATACGAAACGACATTTTCGTGAGAAATTACTTTTTTGCACCGGCCAATCTGCCTGGATACAAAGTTGATTCCATTATCTGCACCAGCAGATACACCAACGACATAATCGAAATAAACATCTTTTTGCATCAGATAGTCTAACACACCGGCAGTAAAAATACCGCGCATTGCTCCGCCTTCCAATACTAATCCTGTTTTCATAAAATAATCGTTGCCCCTTTTTTAGGTATCTTTTTACTTTACATTTTCTAGTTTTTTGTCATTTTAAACAAAAAAACAGAATCTATAAACAACATTTTTCAATATTTTGTTACTTATGCAACAAAATGTAGCATAAATATTGTCTTTTTAACACAGTTGCCTTATCATTATACAATCAGAATTTAAATTAATCATCAGATTAATTACAAGATTAATTACAAGTTTATAGATGATATAAGAAAATGGCAGAAAATAATACTGACGAAAATGTCGACCGCAGAATTTTAAAAACTAAACGGGCTATGCGTAATGCAGTCTGGGCACTCATGAAAGAAAAAAATCTTTCCGAAATCACCATAACTGAACTTTGCCAGAAAGCGGAAGTCAATCGCAAAACTTTCTATATACATTACAACACGCCATTTGATGTTTTTAACGAAGGAATTGATTTATTTATCAGTGAATTTGAAAAACAGGCCGAAAAAATCCCGGTCAGCGAAAATATACTTTCTTCAAAGGCAGTGTTTTTTTTGTTAAAACCGCTGATAGACACCGACCGGGAAATCCGTTCCATAATTCTTTCTCCAAATTCAAATTTTCTTTTTGAAAAACTGGTTGAAGTTCTTACAGAAACTTTTTGCAAAAAAATGTCGCAGGCAAAAAATTATTCACAGATTACAAAAAATAAACGAAACATTATTGCCCGGCTTCTTTCTGGCAGCCTTGTAACAATTTATTACGGTTATGCCAGAAATCCTGATGAAATGTCCATTGAAGAAATTTCTGAAGTTGTTTCCGCGCTTTTTAAAAATGTCATTGAGCAGGTTCAAACTGAAATTAACTGATTTTTCCTGTATTTTACATGAAATAAGCCAAACCGCCCAAAAATTTTATTTACAACTTTTTTATTTCTGGTAAAATATTCTAAAACAGGTAAAAAAATGAATATTTTTATAACTTATAGTTCAATTTTAGTTTCTACAAATCTCATTGCTGTCATGCTTCTTCGTTTTTCAGCCTTGTCTTTTTTTTACAATACCGCCGACCGTTTTTGGGGAGCCGGATTTCTAACAACAGTTTCGTTAACTCTGGGACTTTTAGCTGTTACGTGTGTGATTGCCTGGTTCATTGCCCAGCCGTTTGACAAAATGATCACAAAAATCAAAAAAGAAAATTATGAACCTACGAATGAAGAAAAAATAAAATGCCTGAAATCTTACATTTACTTGAACCGCATTACAGTTCTTGTTTCTTTTGTGGGATTTTTTGTTGGTCAACTTGTAGAGATTTTAATTGGAGTTGCAAAAGGCCTTTATGATTTTGAAGCAGAACGAATAACGCTGATAATGCTTCATGCAATGTCATTTGGAGTTGCAAGTTGCGTTACCGTTGTATTCTGTGTGGACCTGACACTTGCAAAATATCGAAAACTTTTAAAAATCAGTTCGCTTGATGGTTTTGAAAAAGTCCGTTCAACAAAACTTGGAATTGCAATCATCATGACGGCTTTAAGTTGCATTTACACAGTTGCAATAAATCTGGTTGCGGTAATCTGGGGAAGCGTACACTTAGGCGACAATTTTAATCCAAGACAAAAAGCAATTATCAGCATAATCATATCACTGTGGGTTTCTTTATATTCAATTTTTATCCTGGCTCTTTTGATAACCACACGAATCAAAGAAGTTTCCGGCGCCGTAGACACAATCGCGAAAAAACGAGATTTGTCCAACCGAATTGACATCACCGTACTTGATGATTTTGGTGACCTGACAACATCAATCAACAAAACCATTGAAACAATTTCTTCCATGATAAAAGAACTGAATGACAAGTCCGACAACGTATTCACGGCGGCTTCTACAATCACAGAATCAGTAGATTCTGCCGGAAGCGCGCTTGAACAAATGTCCAGCACATTAAATAAAATCAACGAAAATTCTTCAAAACAAAATAGTTTGATTCTTGAAGCTGATAAAAATATTCTGGGACTTGTTACTTCTGTTGAAAATATAAAAAAACAGGTTGCAGAAGAAACACTCGCCGTAGAAAACATCAGTTCTTCCGTTACAGAAATGACGGCAAGCATTTCAACCGTAACAAATACTGCCAAAAAAGCACAGGAAACTTCCGATCTTTTGACTCAGACTTCCGCACAGGGACAGGAATCTATTACAAATGCCGTTTCTACAATGAAAGACATCAAAGATTATTCCGACCAGGTAAGACAGATTGTAAAAGTGATTCAGTCGCTCGCACAGCAAACCAATCTTCTTTCTATGAACGCGGCAATTGAAGCAGCGCACGCCGGTCAGTTTGGAGCGGGATTTGCCGTTGTTGCCGATGAAGTTAGAAAACTCGCAGAATCTTCGGCTAGCAGTGCAAAGGAAATTCAGGAACAGATGGGATTGATGACAGACAAAATTGACGCCGGAGTTGCCGCAATCAATTCTGCCGGAAATTCTTTCAACGAAATTGCGGAAAAAGTTGATCAGAATGCCCAGCTTGTAAATCAAATTTCCAGTGCAATGGAAGAACAAAACGCCGGTGCGGAAGAAACTCAGACTTCTACAGTGCGCGTTGTAAATGCCGTGAAAAATGTTGACGCCCTCACTGCAGACGGTGCGGACGCGGCACAAAAATTGCGAGACTTTATGGCCGTCGTTGTTGAAGCTTCTGATTCTACGATGACCGCCGTAAAAGAAAGTTATGCCGCAACTGATAACTTAAAAACTTCGGTTGACGCAGTAAATCTTTCCGCAAACGAAAATAAAGAGTCAGTTACGGAAATCAAAAAGCAATTTGAAAAATTCACATTGTAAAACAAAAATTTTCCGAAACTTCACAGAAAACCGCCAAAGCCAACAGTGCCACGGCGGTTTTTTAATGCCCCAACAGTTTACAGAGCCCCTCCCCCATCAATTTTTTCAGAGCTTTGTTCTTCATCATTTTCGTTATTTTCTGAAATTTTATTGATTCCAAGAACCTTATCACGCCAGGAACCAAAAATTTTTACAATAAAACCGTGAACAGTGCCAACAAAAACGGCCGCCAGAATTGTGCCAATTCCAACACTTCCAAAAGAATGAATTTTCACAAGACAAATTATCAGCGAAGTCACAACAAGAGTCACGTCCATAATAATTTTACATTTTGAAAAAGAAATTTTCGTGACAGTAGAAAAAGCCCCCGTGAGTCCTTCGCCGGCAAGAGGCATAATATCCGCCGGGACATAAAAGAAAATTCCGATTGCAATCAAAACAATACTGACAAGAGTCAAAATAATTCTGACCACCATATTCGCAGGTTCAGGAAAAAAAGCCACAAGAGCATTACAAAGAGTCGTCAGTTTACCAAAAATCACACCAACCGCAATTTGCAAAAGATTAAGCGGATTGTAATTCTTCCGCAAAAGAATAATCTGCAGAATGACCATCGCCACGTGAAGAATAATCGTCGCATTCCCCATTTCAATGCCCCAGGATTTCGTCATAGCGGCGGGCACAGAACTCACCGGCGAAACCCCAAGATTAGACTTCACCGACAGCGCAATCCCCAGCGTCATAATAAAAAGCCCGATAAAATAAAACACAAGCCGCCTTCCAAGCCGCTCCGTAGAAAAAATCTTCATTATATTCCCTCAAAAAATCAAAAATTAAATAGAAAGTATTTTATCCAAAAGCAAAAAAA
>CAVHTI010000044.1:0-20415 GCA_963638805.1 Anaerobutyricum sp. | reverse complement strand
CAACAGACTGTACAATCTCCACCTGGGATTTTCTTGGGCTTAAAAATATAGCAGCGTCCAGCGACGGAACATCTACACCCTCGCTTAAACACCGAACATTGCACAGAATGCGGCAGTCGTTGCCGTCTTCGGGAGTGTCCTTAAGCCACTGAATGTCTCTATTACGCTCCTGGCTGTTCATGCTTCCGTCTACATGGCGGCTTTCTATCTGCACATATTTATGTTCATCATCTGTCTGAACAAGTTTATCTGCATAATCTTTATTTAAGACATTAAAAGTATTTTTGATTTTGTTGGATGCTTTAATGTTTGAACAGAAAGCAACCGCCCTGTGCATGATTTTTGGGTCATCATCATAAAGAGTTTTGTCGTCATTTAAAGAAATCTTACTTAAGGCGGCTGCCGTTCCTACAAGTTTCTGCCATTCGTCTAAGTGTTCTGCAGTGTCTTCATTTTGCAGGCTCTGGGCAAGATTAGTTTGATTTTTGCGGTTCATGGTAAGGACAATTACCTTGTAGTCGCACAAAAGGTCTTTTTTTACCGCATCTGCAAATGAAAGTCTGTAAAATTCCTTGCCGTAAAGGCTTTCATCATCCATAGAACAAAGATAAATCTTCTTTTCTTTAGCGGTTTCCTGGTCTTCTGTTTTGTAAAGGCGGGGAGTAGCCGTCATGTAAAGGCGTTTTTTTGCCTTGATAAAGTCATTATTATGCACGCGGACAAAGGCACTTTCTTCTTCATTTTCAAGCGTTACGCCTGTAGTTCTGTGGGCTTCGTCGCAGATTATAAGGTCAAAGACAAAGTCACTTCCGATTGCCTTTTGGGCATTGGAAATTACATCGATTGACTGATATGTGCTAAAGACTACAAGCATACCGTCTGGGTTTGTTTCCTGCTTTTCTTTTATCAGCGTGCGGATTTTTTCTACATCGGTTGTGGCAGGTTCTGCAAGTTCTTCTGTCGAAAGAAATCCTGAATCATCAACAGTCTTTTTAGAAGAAACTTTTGCGTCAGAACAAATACAGATTGGGCTGATTTTTTCGTCAGCGTCGCTAGTCCATGCCATAAGGGTCTGAGAAAGAAGGGAAATGCTTGGAACTAAAAAGAGGATTTTTCCCTTTTTGTTGGTCATTGTTTCTGCAAGGCGGAGGGATGTAAAAGTTTTTCCGCTTCCGCAAGCCATAATCATCTTACCGCGGTCATTAGAGCAGTAATATTGAGTTGCTTTGTCTATGGCTTCTTTTTGGTGGTCGCGTAAATCTTTCCGCTCAGGGCGGGCTTCTTTTCCGTTTTTGCCTTTGTAGATTTTTTCCCAGTCAACGGTAGAATCCCTTAATTTATCCAAACTAATTCTCTGCACAGGAGGCGTCTGATTTTCTATTGCGATTTCTGCATTTTTGTTTAATGCAAGAGTAAGGGAATCCACCCAGTAGCGGCGGCTAAAATGCTTTGTAACAAGCCCATCACTAAATGACTTTGCACTTGTTGAAATAAAAGAATCCACCGCACTTTTGTCGATTGTTGTGCCCTTGTCATAGCACTTACATTGAACAGCCCAGTATTCATCCGTGTCTGTGTGGCAGACAATGTCTATTCCAATATCGTGCCCGCCAAATTCTTTGCGGTAAGGAAAATCGCTCCAAAGCCAGGCGTGTTTTATATGATTTGCATAAACCGCCTCTGTTAAAAAATAATTTAAGATTACAGTTTCAAATTTAGTGCCCTTGTCGGCAGTGTTTTTTGCATTTTCTCTGATGTCAGTAAGGATTTCGTCGATTGTCATAGAATTTTGTTTCCTTTATTTAGTTTATGTCATGATGAACTTGGTTCTGCATCTATTTTATTATCCAGTGTCCTTTTGTATCGCTACCGGAACGCTGTATAAAAGTACCACGTAACAATGCTATATGATTTTTTACAGTTCTTTCAGAAATTTTTAAAGCTTTACTTATTTCTTTTATGGTTGCATACGGATTTTGCTTTATGTAATCAAAAGTTTTTACCGCAATCTCTGGGCAACTCTGGGCAACCTCTGGGCAATCTCTAGGCAGTTTCTGTGAACTTTTCTGTGAACCATCATTTTCTAGGTCATTTCCTAGATCACGCCCTATTTTCTGTGAACCTTTTCCAAATGCCTTAATATATTCTGCACTGAATTCTTTAACTTCCGAGTTATTTCTTGGAATGGTAACATTTACGCCACCGCAAAAGTTTTCAAAAACAGGTTCGGAAAGTCCTGCGGCAGAAAATTTGTTGCAGATTTTTTTAATTCCGCGTCCCCAGCTTTCAACAAATCCGGCTTTATAAAATGCGTTGGCAATATTTTTATTTCGGGGTTTTGATTTGCGGCCGTTTTTCAAATCATCTTCTGTAAAACCGAAAGGAAATTCGCCATCGTTCCAAAGTTCAATTCTATCGCTCCAGATTTTCATCTGAATTGCGACTCCGGCATAATTTTTGTGAATGATTGAATTAAAAATCGCTTCCCGCAGTGCATCTTCGGGGATTTCAAGGTCTTCAATGCGTTGCAGTCCTTCGTATCTTATAAAACTCAAAAGATATTTATTTTTTAGAACCTCAATTACACGTTCCGCCATCTGAATTATATTACATTCAATTAAATCCTGGCTCATAAGGTCGTCATCATCAACTCCGAACCGCCCGATTTTAAACTGAACAGCAGGAATATATTTGTTAGGATTTTTTGCAAAAAGAAGAATTGCTGCATTTTTTAGATTGCCTTCGTCAGTCAAAAGATTTAAGTTATGCAGAGTCGTAAGAATATCATCATCAATGCAAGATTGTGGCAAACGCCCGGCACGGATTCCAGCTTTTAGAAAATATCGGACGGCATTTTCGTCAATGCAGTCAAGTTTTGCAGAAGTGTAACAGGCATCATCCCACGAAAGCCCCATTTTGCGAAACAAAAAATCCTGCAAGGCTGAACCGCTCAATTCTTGTTTTGTACTTCCGCTTCTGTAATGATAAATGCCCTTGTAAGCAATCGGCACGGTGTAAGGCTGAACCGTGATTTTTATGTAAGGCTTTTTATCCTCATCCAAAAGTTCAACATCGCAGACAATCCCCAAAAGGTTTACAATTTTATTTGGAATATCTTCCAGAAGTTTTTTAGCGTCTTTTTCTTCCAGCCCAACAATTTCGCCACTGTCCGCAATTCCAATGTAAAGAATTCCGCCCTTAGCATTGGCAAACCCACAAATCCATTTAAGATATTCGTCTCGCCAGGATTCTTTGAATTCTATATTCTGATTTTCTGCAATGTTTAGTTTCATTCTCTTTCCTTTTTGTTTAGGGCATCTCTAAAAAATCATTTTCAATGCTTTTTCAGAGATGCCTGCGAGTTTTAATTCGTTGATATAGCACGAATTAAAACGTCGCGTTTTCAGAGTTGCCTCTAAAAATTGCAATTTTTAGAGGCTCCCTTTAGAGATGGCCGAGCCTTTAACGATATATTCAGTTTAGTATAAATTTTAGTTATTTTCTATTTAAGCTTGGTTTAAAATAAAAAAAAACTCCAACTATCATTTCTATAGACGGAGTTTTGTCTGATTTTTATTCAACGACAGTTAATAATTCGCTGATTTTCTCACTTAATACACCTTCTTTCCATCAATAAAAACCGAATGGACTTTTCCGCACAATTCCATTCCTTCAAACGGAGACGCTTTGCCTTTGCTAAAAAATTCAGAAGAATGGACTGTCCATTTTTCGTCAGGAGCGATAAAAGTCAAATCTGCATCGTAGCCGGACTGCAAAAGGCCTTTGTTTAAATTTAAAAGTCTTGCTGGCTGCGCGGACATACATCGTGAAAGTTTTTGTGCACTAATTCCGTTTTGTTTTACAAGAACTGTGTTGCAAACCGCATAGGAAGTTTCCAGTCCGGTAAATCCCGGTGAACCGCCAGCTTTATCTTCCAGGGTATGCGGTGCATGGTCAGTCGAAATAACATCCGCCGTGCCGTTTTTTATTGCCCGGATTACTGCAATACGGTCTTCTTCGCTTCGTAAAGGCGGGTTAACCAGCGCCCGGATATTTGGCTCGTCAGTTCCGCACAATGCAATGTGATGAGGCGTTACTTCACAAGAAATTTTAAAATCCGTTGTAATGCCACTTCTTAATTTCTGGTCAATTTCTATTTTTGCCTGACGCACACACTCAAGGGAACGTTTTGTACTGCAATGAGCAATATGAACACGGCATCCGGTCTGCTGCGCAATCTGAATGTTACGGTAAGTTGCAACGTCTTCTGCCAGTGCCAGATAGTGATTTGCCGTTGTAAGAAGTCCGTCAATTTCTTTTATAACTTCCGCCGGCACTTTTTCTACACTTTCAGAATCAGCGCCCCACGCAGAAAGTGAATTTTCCTTCATCAGTTTTAGTGCCTGCTGACGATACGGTTTTGCTTTTTCTGCTAGGCTCGGATCTTCACAATGGCAACTTACAATCAGACCTTTTTGAGCGGCAATTTTCATTCCATCGTACATCACGGAAGTTGAAAGTACATCGTGACCGTCTTCCGTAATTACCGGGACATTTTCTTTTTGAACTGAATTCAAGTGCTCCGTAGTTTTGCCGTCAAAATCCTTTGTAATACTCACAGTCTGAAAAACTTTAGTAAATCCGATTTTTTCCGCCGCTTTTTCTATTTTTACGGCATCATCATAAGATGAAACTACAGGATTCGTGTTTGGCATTGCAACTACAGTGCAAAATCCACCGGCAATTGCAGCCTTTAAACCGGAATTCAAATCCTCTTTTTCAGTCTGCCCCGGATAACGCAAATGAACGTGCATATCAATAAAAGCGGGCGTTACGGTTAAACCTTCGGCATCAACAAATTCAAGCTCTTTAAAATCTTTTTCAGAAACTTCATTGTTAAGAACTCTAAAAACATCTTCCTTTACGGCAATTTTTCCGGAAAATATTTTTTGAATTTTCCCGCCATTTATAAGAATTGCACCGTCTGAATAAAGATTTTCGTCTAAAAGTTTTGCATTGTAGATAAAAGTCATATTTTACCCGCCTTTTTTATGATTTTCCTGAAAATATAATTCTGATTATAAATTATTTTTTCCGGCTACATAAAGGGTATCACAATATTCACAGCGGTAAAGTGCCTTTGATTTATCTGTAAGGATAAATGTCGGTTTTACATAATGTTCAGTCTGAGTAATGCACCGTGGATTTTTGCAACTGAAAACGCCCTGAACGCGTCCCGGAAGTTCCATATTTATTTTGCGCACGATTTTTTCATTTTCGATTACGTTTACACAAATGTCCGGGTCAATAAAACCAAGCACGGAATAATCAATATTGATGATATTATCAATTTTAATTATGTCTTTTTTGCCAGATTTTTCGGAAGGAACATTCTGAATAAGGCATGAAGTAAAAGGCGCTTTATCAAGTCCCAGCCACTGGTATATTCTCCAGCCAGAACCAGCACGAATATGATCTATTACAAGTCCGTTTTTTATTGTATTTACGTTCAACATATTTTATTCTCCGTAAAGTTTTTATTTTTAAAGTGAACCAGTCAATTTTGCAATCAACGCCATGCGCGCGTACATTCCGTATTTTACCTGCTTAAAGTATGCGGCGCGCGGGTCATCATCAACTTCCGGCGTAATTTCGTTTACCCGTGGAAGAGGATGCAGAACAATCATATTTTTGCGGGCAAGTTTCATTTTTTCGGCATCAAGAATATAAGTGTCCTTTAATCTGATGTAATCCTGCTCATTAAAAAATCTTTCTTTCTGAACACGAGTCATATAAAGAACATCAAGTTTAGACATAACTTCATCAAGACTTTCTACAATTTCATATTTTACGCCGGCAGGCTCAAGGACATTCGTAATAAGATAATCAGGCACGGTAAGTTCTTTAGGACTGATAAAAATAAATTTATTTCCCTTAAAGTGACGCAAAGCTTCCGCAAGTGAATGAACTGTACGGCCAAATTTCAAATCTCCGCAAAATCCGACTGTATGATTTTCAAGACCACCCAAAAGTTGTCTGATAGTTACCAAATCTGTAAGAGTCTGAGTCGGGTGATAGTGTCCGCCGTCACCTGCATTAATAATCGGACAAGCTGAATATTGACTCGCAAGCAGTGCAGCCCCTTCCTTAGGAGTTCGCATCGCAATTACATCAGCATAAGAAGAAACAACGCGAATTGTATCAGCAAGAGTTTCACCTTTTGACGTTGAAGTATTATTTGCATCAGAAAAACCTTCTACACTTCCGCCAAGTCTGAGCATTGCCGCTTCAAAACTCAATCTTGTTCGCGTGCTTGGCTCAAAAAAAAGTGTCGCAAGAATTTTCCCGCGACACACATCTTGAAACGATTTTGGATCAACAATAATCTGCTCTGCCAATGAACAAATTTCTTCAATTTCTGATACAGATAAATCATCAGGCTGAATCAAATGACGACCTTTTAGCATTTTTGTCACACCTCTAAAATAATTTTTGTAAGTTTATCTTTTTTTAGTCTTATTGTCGAGTTTTGGGTAAGATTTTTACGTGATACACCGAGTAATGCAGCGCAGTTTGATTTTTCTATTTGTCTTATGGTAGAAAAATATAAAAAGTTGTATGATAAAATCCAGAGGTTTATAAAATGGCATTTGTTGATGAATTACTTGAAAAGGCAAAAAAAGTCGGAAAAACAATTGTACTTTGTGAAGGGGAAGACAAACGCGTTGTTGAAGCAGCTTCCATTATTGTAAAACAGGGAATTGCAAAAATCATTCTGGTAGGAAAAGAAGAAGAATGTAAAAAAGTTGCACCAGGAGTTGATTTAACAGGCATTACCATTGTTGATCCGGAAACTTCACCAAAAACGCTTGAATATTCAAAGCTCTTATATGAAGCTAGAAAACTTAAAGGAATGACAGAAGAAGAAGCCGCAGAACAGGCAAAAGACAGAACAATGTTCGGTGCACTTATGATTAAAGCCGGCGATGCAGACGGATTTGTAAGCGGTGCGTGCCATTCTACTGCAAATACATTGCGCCCAGGATTGCAGGTAATTAAAACAAAACCTGGAATCAAAACTGTTTCTTCATGTTTTATCATGGTTGCTCCAGAAGGCGGAAACAAATACGTTCCAGAAGGAGTTGCAGTATTCGGGGACTGTGCAATTAACATTGAACCGGATGCAGATCAGCTTGCAGACATTGCAATTGCAACAGCAGACACAGCAAAAACAATTGCAGGAATTGATCCTCGCGTTGCAATGCTTTCGTTCTCTACCAAAGGTTCAGGAAACGATTTGAAATATTACAACACAGTTTCAAAAGTTCAGGAAGCAACAAAACTCGCGCTTGAAAGAAAACCAGACTTGACTTTGGACGGTGAATTCCAGTTTGATGCAGCCGTTGCACCGGAAGTTGGCGAATTAAAAGCTCCGGGTTCAAAAGTTGCAGGTCACGCAAATACATTCATCTTCCCAAATATCAACGCAGGTAACATTGGTTATAAAATCTGCCAGAGAATGGGTGGTTGGATGGCAATTGGTCCAATCTGCCAGGGCTTTGCAAAACCATTAAACGACTTAAGCCGCGGTTGTAACGTTGACGACATTGTTGCAACAGTTGCTGTAACAGCTCTCCAGGCATAAGTTTCTTTTAAGATTCATAAAAAAGACCGTCTGTAAATAAATGCAGACGGTCTTTTTTTTTGTAATTCTGGAAAATTTATTAAATCACGAAAAAAAATAATCTTCAGAGTTTTTACAAATGCTAAAATGATGATTTTTAGTGTTCAGGGCATAAAAAAAGCCCATCTAAGTGATGAGCTTATTCTTGAGACTGACACGATTCGAACGTGCGACCCTCACCTCCGCAGGGTGATGCTCTAATCCAGCTGAGCTACAATCTCGAAATCGTTGCTGGAAGGTAGGGTGTTTCGGAGGCGACAGGAGTTGAACCTGCCCAGCCCTTTCGGAACTGACGGATTAGCAATCCGTTGTATTACCGCTCTACCACACCTCCAGTAGAATCGGAGCGAGAGGGATTCGAACCCCCGGTAACTTGCGCTACAACGGTTTTCAAGACCGCCCCAGTACGACCGCTTTGGTATCGCTCCAATAGGTGAGTATTAATATAAGGATTATCAAAATTATTGTCAATAGTTCGTTTATAAAAAACTTCAAAATAAATCAATTTTCGTTATATTTTTTATCTGGTTGTTAAGGTATCTTTATCTTAATCATTTATTTCCCAATGAGGTTTTTATGAATCCAAAGTGGTATGGTTTTAATGTTTTGTGGCTTTTTTCTGCAGGTGGAAAAAATGTTTCTGTAAATCCGGCGCAAATTCATATTGATGAACGTGATTTGGACTGCATGGTAGAAATGGGCTGTAATTTTGTCAGGATTCCAACCGACTACAGATTTTTTATTCATGATTTTAACTACGGTCATTATGACGAAACAATGCTCAAAATTCTTGATGACGCAATTCATGCGGTTACTTCAAGGGGAATGCACTGTTCGCTGAATGTTCATCGAGGGCCGGGCTACTGCATTAACGGAAATGAATTTGAAAAAGATAATTTGTGGACGGACAAAATAGCTCAAGATGCTTTTTTGAATTACTGGAAAATGTTTGCTGAACGTTACAGTTCTTACAATTCAAAAGATTTGAGTTTTGATTTATTGAACGAACCGCCAAATCCTGGTGATTACGGTCTGACTCACGAAAATCACGCTGAAATTATGACAACGGTTTACAACGAAATTAAAAAGATTTCTCCTGACCGCAAAATCATAATTGACGGATTGGGTTGCGGACATCTTGCAGTGCCTGAACTTGCCGGTCTTGGCGCAATTCACAGTGGTAGAGGCTATCAGCCGTTTGAATTTACTCATTACAAGGCTCCCTGGGTAAAACACGAAGGAGAATGGCCTCAAATTGCATGGCCTGATATGAAAATCAACGGTAAAACCTGGAACAAACAGGCTTTGCGTGACTTTTATGCCCCGTGGAAAGCGGTTGCAGACACTGGTTGCTCTGTTCATATTGGCGAAGGCGGCTGTTACAACGCTGTTGATAATCAGGTTGCGCTGAAATGGTATGAAGATTGGTTTTCAGTTTTAAATGAATATGATTTTGGCTTTGCATTGTGGAATTTCCGCGGCCCGTTTGGAATTGCAGAACACGGCCGAAAAAATACAAAGTGGGAAGTAAAACACGGAATTGCTTTTGATTCAGAACTTTACGCTCTATTTAAAAATCATATACGACTGTGATATAATTTTAACGTGAAAAGATTTCGCAACTGTCAGAATTTTGTTTTTCCATTTTTGATTTTTGCTTTCTGTTCGTTATTTTTTATGAACGGTTGCAAAAATCAAACTTCTGAGCCTATTGATTTGTACGATTCAGGAGTTGAGTGGTCGTATGGTCAAAAAGAAGATTCTGCAAAAACCGTTATTGAACACCCGGAAAATTTTGATTTTTCAGAATTCAATCTTACGGGAAGAAATAATTTAAAACACCTCGTAAATTCAAAAGTCTGCTATATCTGGCTGAAAACTTCTTTTTATATCCCGGAAAATTTAAAAAATAAAGACCTTGGACTTTTTATTTCCCTGTTGAATTTTGCAGATGAAGTTTATTTGAACGGCGAATTTATAGGAAATTACGGCCATTTTGAGCCAAACGAAGCAAATGCCGGAAATATAACTCATTTTTACCCGATGTTCAAAAAATTATTAAATCAAGATGGTAAAAATGAAATTCTGATAAAAGTTTTTTGTCAGGGAAGTTCTCAAATTGGAAATAAAATTCTGGTTGGCGAATATCAGGATCTGGAAAACTTAAGTCAGATAAAAAATTTTGTTCTTGCCACAATGTATTCGTTTTTTGAAGGTTCGCTGATTGTTCTGTTTTTGCTCTACGGACTTTTGTACATAACTCAAAGAAAAAAATCTGAATATATGCTTTTTGCACTGCTGAATCTTTATACGGCGCAGTTTGTTTTTATGTTCTTTACTCCCCTTTTGCCGTGGTTTCAGAATTGCAATTTTAATTACGTAAGACTTGTAAAATATTTTGGCTGCACCTGCTTTTACTTTATGTTTTATTTTATGTCCTCATTTATGGACCGTTTTATGCAGATTCGGCGCACAAGAAAAGTGATTGGAATAAGGCTTTCCATTGTTACTGTTCAAGTGATTGTTACTTTGATTATGCCGGATATTAATTCTCTGAATAAATCGGTTATCTGGCTTTTACTTTTGAGTTTACTTCAGTCTGTGCCAACCGCCCGCGACTTTGTTTTTTACCTTTTTACAAAAAAGAATTCCCGGCATAAAAGTGCCCAACTGCTGCTTTTTGGAATGATTCCGTTCTTTTTAGGAATCTTTGTGGATATTCTTTTGATTGATGATTTTTCCCTGCCATATTTTAGTTTTTACGGCTGGATGGCAACACTCTGTGCATATTTGATTGTACTGGCGTTTAAAGTTGGAAAAGTTGTCCGCGAAAATGAAAATTTTAACGAAACATTAAAAGGCGAAGTTGAAATTCAAGTTCAGGAATTAAAACTTGTAAATCAGCGGCTTGAACTTGAAATAAAAAGAAATAAAAGTGATTTGAGAATGGCCTCTTTAGTGCAAAAAAAGACGTTTGAAAAGCCTGTTTCTAATTTTATTGGCTGGGATGTTGCCGTTGTTTACGAACCACTTTCCAGCGTTTCTGGCGATATGTATGATTTTTACAATGTTGGAAAAGTTTTGAACGGTTTTTCACTTTTTGATGTTTCCGGGCACGGCGTTGCGGCAAGTCTTATCACGATGCTTTCTAAAAATATTATAAACCGGGCATTTTTGAACGGCGTCAGACATTCACTGCAAATGTCAGAAATTATGACTTCCATAAATGATGAAATTGAACTTGCAAAAGGCGAAGCAGAAAATTATATGACTGGTCTTTTATTTCAAATCGGCGCGATGGATTCAAATGGAAATTGTGAAATTGAATTTACAAACGCGGGACATCCGCATCCTATTTTGTATGAAGCAAAAGAAAACGCGGCAAAATATCTTTTAACGGACAATTCTGTGAATCAGTACGGAGCAATCGGGATAAAAGGTATGCCGGTCGCTTTCCAGAACGCAAAATTTACAATTTCGGACAATGATATTCTTGTTTGTTTTACGGATGGTCTGATTGAAGCAACAAATTCAAAAGGAATTCAGTTTGGAAAAGACAATGTAAGACGCATTATTGAAGAAAATCATGAAAAAAATGCCTGCGAAATTGCAAATGCAATCTTTGAAAACTTAAAAAACTACATTGGGCACGAATACAGAGAAGACGACGTTACAATTTTAGTCTTGAAAAAAGAATCTCCGGAAGATTTTTTGGAAGAAATTTAAAATTGGGGGCGTTGGACGATTCGCTGTTATTGGGGCGTTAGTCGCTTCGCTTACTTAGTTTTGTCTTCGATTTTTTTTAAGGAAGACAAAACTAACGGGGCGTTGCGGGGTGTCCCCGCTAGAAGGGGTAGCGGAAGACCGCAGGGCTGAAGCGAGGGGAAGTCCTTCCCCACCTTTTGATGAAAAATCTAGTGTTTGACCGCAAAAATTACGAAAATTGTGATGAAAATTGCCGTTGCTATCATTTTCATGCCGACACCGCAGCAAAATCCGCCGAATGCCCCGAACGCTGCTTTTAAAACGGATTTGAAATTGGAAGAATCGTGAATTAACTCTCCAATGAGGGCGCCGATGAATGGACCGAGGATTATTCCCCACGGGCCTGTGAACATTCCGATTATGAGCCCTATCATACAACCGCGAGTGCCGGCCTTTGAACCGCCGGATTTTTTTGTCATTATGGACGGCAGAAAATTATCAAGAATGGAAACCACGACGGCGACAATTCCGCACAAAATTACAAGCCAAAGTGGAATTCTGACAAAAGATATAAAATATCCCAGTAAAATTCCGCACCAGGCAAGAGGAACGCCCGGAATTACCGGAACGATGCAGCCTATAAAGCCAACAATCAGGCAAACCGCCGCTAAAATTGTAAATACGATGTCCATTATTTTTAGCCTCCTCTTAAGATTAGAAATTTATTGTAATTTCGGCGCCACCATTTTGTACATTTGAAGCAGAAATTTTGCCGCCAAGCGCTTCTATAATCGTTTTTGCAATGGAAAGCCCCAGCCCACTGCCACCATCTTTGCGGTTGTGAGATTTATCGCCGCGGTAAAAACGGTCAAAAACGTGAGGCAAGACTTCCGCAGAAAAACCGGGACCATTGTCGCTGATTTTTAAGGTTTTACCGTCCGCCTGCATTTTTATTGTACAATTTTTGCCCGCATATCGCGAAGAATTTGAAATTATCACGACCAGAACCTGACGCAAAAGTTCCCTGTCCGTGTAAATCTGGAGCGGAGACGCCGAAAGTTGACGGTCATCACTGGAATTCTGAGTGAGGTTCGTGCCCTGCACTGAAATTTCAAACTTCATTTCCGGCGCAATCGTTGCAAATTCGTCTTTTACTTTAGTGAAAAGCTGCAAAATATCAACATTTTCTTTTAAAAACTGATAGGTGCCGTTTTCCATGTGGGTAATCATCAGCAAATTGGAAATTACAGACTCCATTGAATGGGCTTCGTCAATGATTGTTGCAAGAGATTTTTCAAGCTGGGCCGGATCGTTTTTTCCCCAGCGACGCAAAAGGTTTGCCTGGCCTAAAATAACTGCCACCGGAGTTTTTAATTCGTGACTGACATTTGAAGTAAAGGCGTGTTCTTTATCAAAATCAGTTTTTAAACGCTGAAAAAGGGAATTAAAAGTCTGGGCAAGATAATCAAGCTCATTATTTTTTTTAGAAACCGGCAAAAGAGTATCAAGATTTGTACTGGAAATTGATTCTGCGGCCTTTGTGATGTCGGTAACAGGCTTCATAGTCCGCTTTGTAATGAACAACAGTGCCAGAAAAGAAATAATTGTGATTGGAATGAGCATTATCAAAATTGTTCGTGGCAAGCCTTGAAGCATATTTGACGCAGAATCGTTTGTCATATCAATGCTAAGTTGAACCGTAACCATCGTTTTTTGCGGAAAATCCGAAGTTTCTGGCTGAAAATTAATATTTCCGGTGGCCGTGCAGTAAAGAATGTTCAAATCGCCATCCGTAAAATAATTTTTTATAATTTTATGAACGGATTTTTCTTCAGATTTTTCAAGGCACGGCAAAAAAGGGTCATTTGTCGCAATAATTTTTTCTGACTCAGAATCATAAATCACAAAAGTCACAAAATAGGGCAAATCTACCGTCTGCATCTGAATATTTTTGACGACATCAGCTTCCTGCATTTTTAAAAGCACGTCCTGCGCAGAATGGAGCAAATCACGACTTTGACGCGCCCTCATATTCTGCTGCTGCAAAAACTGAAACAAAACGGAAAGTATAAGAATTGAAAATGCAAGAATAATCGTAAATCTGATTGAAAGACTTACCGCAATTGAAGATTTTTTGTTTTTCATTTTGTTCACGGCCTATTCTTTGACCATCATGTAACCGGTTCCACGCACCGTGCGGATATATTCAGTTTTGGACGGATTATCAATTTTTGAGCGCAAATATCCAACGTAAACATCAACAATATTTTCGTCAATGTAATGCTGTTCGCCCCAGACCGTGTTCAAAATTGTGTCGCGAGAAAGCACTTTTTCCACGTTATCCATAAAAAGTTTGAGCAAAATATATTCAGTTTTGGAAAGAGTCAGAGTTTCGCCCTTCAGAGTAACTTTCATGCTGTCCATATTCAGTTCAAGGTCGCGGTTCTTAAGGACTGTCGCAGGTTCTTTATTTTTTGGAGCGCGGCGCAAAACCGCATTAATTCTTGCAAGCAGTTCTTCAATTTCAAAAGGCTTTGCAATGTAATCGTCCGCGCCGGCATTCAAGCCCAAAACTTTGTCTGAAGTTTCGCCACGCGCAGTTTCCAGAATTACCGGCACATCAGAAACTTTGCGGATTTCTTTTAAAACTTCAATTCCGTCCTTTTCCGGCATCATAATATCAAGCAGGACCAAATCCGGCTTTTCTTCGTTGAATTTTTTTATAGCCTCGGTGCCCGTTTTTGCAAGACAAGGCACAAAACCTTCGTGCAAAAGTTCAAGACACACAAAATCAGAAATTCCTTCGTCATCTTCCGCAATCAAAATTTTTTCCATTTTCTATTCCTTAAGCTCTCGATTTTATTTTGGGCAGAGTTGGCTCTAAAAATTGCAATTTTTAGAGGCTCCCTTTTTTAAGTTCTTTTCCATTGTAAGATTTTATTCCCTGAACCTCAAAATTGATTGAACTGTCCGTAATATTAAATTTCAATCGGACTTTTTTGCCATCCCGCGAAAATTCAGCATTTGCCACCGGTTTGATTTTTTTCTGATTTATAAAATATGTCGCAGAACTCACAGACTGAGGATCCACCGTCTGATTAAAAAAAAGTTCCACCTGAACAAAATCAGAATCCAGACGCGAAAATTTCACTTCAAGAAGACAAAATTCACCAGTTTCTTTAGGCTCCCGCTTTCCGCGAAAATTCACAGAATCATTTTCCGCAAAAATCGCCGTACAAAAAGCAAAAAACAAAGCGGCCAGCGCACAAATTTTTATTTTTCCCATACGTAAATAATAACAGAGGAAATTACGATTTTACAGTGTTTTTAATTAAGACTTTTCTTATTTTTGGGAGGGAGGGAGTGGGTGGATGCCCTGTAATACAATTTCTTGCACATTGTGGCATCAAGCAGTCTCCAATGAATCAAGAGTTTTTTCAATTATTTTTCAAACCGCTCAATCTTGCAAGTGTGCTTTTTTGTTTTTTCATCATAATTAATTCCTACAAAAAGCAAATTTCCTGAATAATTTGAAAGCGTGTCAAAATATTTTTTTTCCTTAATTTGCTTTAATGCTGTTTCGGCAATTCCGTTATGTTTTAACTCAAAAATTAAGGCCGGCAAATCTGGAAAAACCGGGACATAAGTCATATCTGCAACTCCTTTTCCAGCTGGAATTTCCCGGTAAACATTATATTTATTTAGTGCATAAATATACGAAAGATAAATTGCACAATGTAAAGCATCTTCATTGTTGTAAGAACGGTTGCTGGTTACGTGTATATGACTTTCATCCAAACTTTTTGCGACAGCTTCTTCATCACCGTTGATTGTGTCTTCCAAAAGTTGTTTTGAAGCTTCGATTATTTTGCTTGTTGTCGAATAATCAGCACTAATTTTTAATGCATTTATCCATTCTCCTTGAACTTCCCTGTTAGGAATATAGCACTGTTTATTTTTTGAATCATAGGCAAGGTAGCCAAGGTGAATCAAATAAGTAAAAACATCATCTTTTGTTTTAAAATCCGTCATTGTGTTTTTATAAGAAGTGACATTAACATCTGTTTGCTCGCCAGAAATCATTTTTATAACATCATCTTTTGTTCCGGCAAAATTCATCCCGATATAATCAGAAATTACTTCATAAGTAGATGTCTGTCCCCAATAACTTCCAATTTCTTCGTTACGAATTGCTTCTACAACAGAACGCGGGTTATACAATTCAATATCCTGAAGTCTATATCCATCATACCAGCGTTTACATTCTTCATAATCAAAAGAATTTTGTTCACATATAGCCCTAGTCTCATCTGCCGTAAAACCAATAAACGGGGCCAGGCCTTTTGATTTAAGCATTGTGTATTCCGTAAAATTATTTAACTTTGACTGTATTTTTTCACGAACAATAGGAAGAATACCTGTAAGGTAAGCAAGAGTGATGGCAGGCTGCACGGTTGAACTTTTAAAAAGTCCATTCAAAAAAGATAAATATTTATCAAACAGTGATTGAGAAATTTTTCCAGATACAATTTCGCGTACCAAAACATCATACTCGTCAATAATGATTACAAATTTTTCATTATATTTTGAGTAAACCTTTAGGATGCAGTTAGCAAGACTGTCATTTACATTTAAATCATTAAGATTAAACTGTTCCTTAATTTCTTCATTTATCTTTTTGGAAATGATGTTTATTAAATTTTCAGTATCGTTTTCATTTTGATATTCCGAATTCAAATCAATCTTAATTACATTTACTTTGTTAAGATATTTTTCAAAGATGGGATTTTTACTTCCAATCGAATTTGCAAAAAGTTCCTTTGAATCGCAGCCTTTTGAAAAATAGGCAGTGAGCATATTTCCAATTACAGTTTTACCAAATCGGCGAGGACGACTAACGCAAACATATTTATTCCAGTGCTCAAATACATCAATAAGAACTGGAATTATACCTGACTTATCAACATATATTTCATTCTTAGAAAAATATGCAAAATTTTCATTTCCAGGATTTAAATAAATGCCCATTTCGTCCTCCAAAATGATTTTTTAGAGATGCCATAAATATTAACATAAAAATCAGAAGTTATAAACTGAACCGAAAACCGCCACCCCGCCCCGCCATAAACGACAGTGACGCGAATCATCTTTCGTGTTTTTTCTTGCGTTTTTCTTCATACATTGCTTCGTCGGCTTTGCCCAAAAGATATTCCATGTCATAGCCGTGTTCTGCATCAGGAAATGTGACAGTGCCAGAACTTAACGAAAGTGTAAATTTTGAACGGTGAAGTTTGCTCCAGGTTCGGCAGGATTTTTTTATGCGTTTTTTAATTTTACTGAAATTTGACTCAGAAAGACCCGGACAAATCAAAACAAATTCGTCGCCACCAAGTCTTCCTAAAATATCATTGCTGCGGAAAGTTGAATTCAGGATTTCGGCAATTGCTTTTATTGCAAGGTCACCATCTTCATGGCCGTAATTGTCATTAATCTTTTTTAAACCGTCCAGGTCGCACACAACCACAAGTCCGCCCTGTTTTATGGTCTTACAATTATTCAAGGTCAATTGTCCAAAATCCATAAAACCGCGCCTGTTATTCAAGCCGGTAAGTTCATCGGTGTGTGCAATCAAATTCAATTTTGAATTTTGATCTTTCATCTGGGAATGTTCATTCTGCAATTTTGTGTAAAAATACGAAAAATCAAGAAGATTAGAAACCGAATGTTGAATGATGTCGTAAACGCCGTAATCATAGGCATCGCAACGCAAAACCATATAACCGTACTGAATAAAATTATGAAAAAGCGCAATAACAATGGAACCTGACGGCGGCATTCTAAAAATTCCGGGTGGCAAAACACACTCATTTGGATTAAAAGTGACAGGCTCGGTCAAATTATTTGTTGTAAAGCGCATATCATAATCAAAACCGGCAATTACTTTTGCTTTATCCGGGAATTTAAAAAAATCAAAAGGAGTGGACGTTTCTACCGGATGATCATAAACCACAATCATACCGCCCTGAAAACCGAAAGCCCTCATCGCATGAACAAGAACCGGGCCTAGATCCCCCATCAAAATATTAGTGTCCATGGCATTAAAAAAATTGGCCGCCTGCATAATTTGATTTCGTTTATTGTACCATTCAGAAACCGTAAAAGTGTTACTAAAATCTTTTGCAGAACGCTTATCAACGCAAATATTGTCGTTATCAATAAACGCTTTTTGAATTTCCCGATTTTTTGCAGTTGAAGTTCGCAAAATGGCCTGAGCCTTAACTTTTTGCAAAAGCGGAACTTCTTTTTCATTAATAAGATTATAAATCGTCTGTGCCGCCGTAAATCCGATGTATTCAATCTGCTGATTTACAGAACTTAAAGTGGGACTGCAAAATGAACAGCGCTGAATATTATCAAAACCGGTAATTATAATGTCCTGCGGAATGTTAAGATTAACTCGCTTTGTACAAAAATCCATACAGGCAAACGCAGAATCATCATTCAGAGCAATAATTGCATCAAAATCAACGCCTTTGTGTTCTTTGCTATAAATAGAAATTTCACTATATGCCGTGGAATAATCAAATTTTGACTTGAAATAAGTTGCAGATTCGGGGTCAATTCCGTTTTTTTTCAGGACATTTTTAAAAATTTCCGTGCGCTCAATAACTTCCGGGCTCTGGCTGTCAACGCCCATCAGAGCAAGTTTTCTGCATTTTTGATTTTTTATGACATAATTCAAAAGTGCTTCGTAGGCGGCCGAACAATCAGAAACAACCGAATGAATACCCGGCAACTCCGCCGCAATATTTACGATTTTTAACGGTTCAAACTGCTTAAGGTAATCAACATATTCGTCAATGGTGAGCGAATGCATAAAAGTGCTAGCCGTTACTATCAGACCGTCAAGATTTTTGGACTTTAAATGTGACGCAACGGCCGCATACTCAAAATTATTATAAAGCGGATTTTTATTTGCAATGTCGCCAAGCTGAAAGAGTAAAAGTTCAACATTATTTTCAACGCAAAAATTTTTTACCCCCTTAATCAGATTGGCTGCGTATTCAGAATTAAAATAATCAGAAACAAACCCTATACGGATTCTTTTATCTTCCATAAATTAATTATAAATCTGAAAAAAAAATCTGTCATTTTTTATTTTCTCTCCGCCTTCACTTTACAAATCGTGTTGTGGCCGTTTTTCAAAATTTTAAGGCAGACTTTTTCCTGCAAATCTACGGAAGTGCCTTCAGGCGGAAAATCACCCAGAGTTTCTATAATCCAGCCGCTCAAAGTATTTGAATCGGATTCGGTGTCGTCCAAATCAAAAAATTTCAGGACTTTGTGCATTGGAGTGTCGCCATTTATGATAAAACTTCCGTCCGCGCAAGGAATTATGCTTTCGGTTTCGCTGTCGTGTTCATCGTAAATTTCGCCGACAAGTTCTTCCAGAATATCTTCCATGGTCACAAGGCCAAGCGTTCCGCCATATTCATCAAGAATAATTGCCATGTGGTTGCGCGCTTTTTGCATCTGGCTGAACAATTTTGAAATTTTGATTTTTGAAGAAGAAAAAAACGGTTCTTTCATGATTTTTTCAAGCGAAAAATCAGAATCTTTGATATTTTCATTTCCGTAAAATTTATAAAAATCTTTTTCGTGAACAATTCCAACAATACGGTCAATTTCTTTATCGTAAACCGGCAGTCGCGAAAATCCGCTTTCGTCAAAAGTGCGTTTAACTTCATCTTTGTCGCTGGATTTTTCCACTGCACAAATATTTACGCGCGGCACAATAATATTTTCTGCTTCAAGATCATCAAAATCCATAACGGAACGAATCAGATTTGTTTCACTTTCCTTTATAGTTCCGTCCTCTTCCGCTTCTTCCACCATTGTGATGATTTCTTCTTCCGTAACGGGAGTTTCAGAATTAAAACGGAAAATTTTTGTAATCAGTTTTTTCCAGGCCGAAAAAATAATGTTCAGGGGATAAAAAATGACGATTAAAATCGAAATAAAAGGATAGACAAGCATTGCAAATTTTTCCGCACAGGCTTTTCCAATGTATTTTGGAGTAATTTCGCCAAAAATCAAAACTGCAATCGTAATTACCGCCGTAGAAATGACGGAAGAATTGAGCTGAGACCCTGCAAGAATTTTTGCAAAAAGGATTGTCGCAATCGTAGAGGCCGAAAGATTTACAATATTATTTCCAATTAAAATTGTACTTAAAAGTTTATCATAGTGATTTTCGGCAAGATTTAAGACTTTTGCGGCGCGCTTGTTTCCGGCTGAAGCAAGTGACTTTAATTTAATTCTGCTTGAACAAGTAAAAGCTGTTTCTGTTGATGAAAAAAAAGCAGAAAAACCAATTAAAACAATAATAGAAATTAATAAGGGTATGGACCCGTCTGGCATAAAAAACTCCAGAGAAAAAAATATGGAAACCTGCGTTTCCTACAAGTAAAAATATATAAAATTCTACAAATAAATCCAATATCCTGATACAATTTCAAGGCTATGTTCAGAATTCTTTTTATTTGCCACGGAAACATTTGTCGCTCGCCAATGGCAGAATTTGTGATGAAAGATTTAGTTAACCGCCACGGCCTTCAAAGTCAGTTCAAAATTGATTCCGCCGCAACCAGCACAGAGGAACTTGGTAACGGAATGCACCGCGGCACTTTAATGAAACTTCAAGAAAAAAATATTCCCTGCACAAATCATCGTGCAAGGCAAATTTGTCGCGCCGATTACGAAAATTACGACCTTTTAATAGGTATGGACAGCGAAAATCTCTACTATATGAATCGCCAGTGGCCCGACCCGCAAAACAAAATCCACCTTTTGCTTGAATATTCGCGCAACAAAAATGCAGAAGTCGCTGACCCGTGGTACACCCACAATTTTGACGAAACTTACCGCGACATTCTTGAAGGCTGCACTGCCCTTCTTGAGCATTTAATTTCTAAAATTTAGATTTTTTTGGGTGCCCCTCCGCGCAAAATCCAACGGAAAATTGC
>CAVHTI010000043.1:0-20819 GCA_963638805.1 Anaerobutyricum sp. | reverse complement strand
TGAATTGAAGAAGCCGAATTCAGATTCTGCAGGAGCTTTTCACGCGGAATAATCATTAACGAAGAAACAATAAAATATGCAAAGAAAATCAATAAAATGTTCCCTTATTCAAAATCAAAGGATGCCGAACCTGCACTGCCTGTTTTCAAAAACGGACAGAAAGAAAGAGTGTTTAAGGATCTTGAAAAACCGGAAGTAGATTTGCCGAACAAACTTTTAAAACAGGTTTTCTTGAAAGAAGATTTCAGAAAATTGTTTTCTAAGTTATATGATGATTCTGTTTATGATAAAATTTACGAGCAGGCTGAAACAAAAAATTTCTTTCCGCTTGAAAATGTTTATGTCGCAACTGCAATTTGCAAAGTTTTAAATGATCAGATAAACGGTAAGAATTCTAAAGAATCTACTGTGGCAGAATTTGTTTTAAATTTCTTGAATAGCAAAAATAATGTTTCGTTGCGCCATCATCCGTGGCTGTACAATTACATTATGGGCAGAGTTGATGTCTTTTTTACAAATTCAAAGCCTGGCGACCTTGAAATGCTTGAAATTAAAGATGATTTTGCGATGGTGGAAACTCCAAAATGGATGATTGACACTAGTAAGTGCGGTTATGTAATTCATTCAACGTCCGGAAAACTTTGCGTGAAATTGCGCGCTAATATTGCTGGCGACCTGATAATCTTCCTCAGAGGTAAAGATGTTCGTGATGATAAGGGCAACAGAATTCCGTTCTGGCTTGATTACACAAAATTTACGGTGAACGGCGAAGTTGTTTTTTCTGATTTACATTCTATATGCCACGATAAACCTTATAAAGTCATCGTCAAGGCTGAAAAGGGCACTGAAATTGAATTATGTGTTGAATGGCAACCTCATGATCCAAGAAAGCCACTCTAAGCAAACTCTAAACAATGAGTAGTGAAAAAGCCTGGAATAAAGTGAACTTCAAATAAAGTCAGTTATCCGGGCTTTTTTAATGGAGCCTCCAAAAATTGCAATTTTTAGAGGCAACTTTGCCCTTAATATCCTATGTCGTCAATTTCCTGCAATTCTGCGGAATAGAATTTTGAGTTGTTTTTGCCGTTTTGTTTTACAAAGTAGAGCGCAGAATCAGCTTTATGGTAAAGTTCTTTGAATGTCGTGCCGTGTTCTGGGAAAATTGAAACTCCAATACTTGCAGTGAGCGTCACAGAGTTTTTATCATCAAAATAATCTTCGCTTAAAGTTGAACATAGTGTTGTGGCTTTTTGGGAAACAATCATTTTCGCGTTGTCAAAACTTACATTATTTTTAAAGCACATAAAAATGCAGAATTCATCTCCGCCTGCACGACCGATTATGTCTTTTTCCGAAAAAATGAGTGAAATCTTTTTTGCAGAATTTCTGATTGCAAGGTCTCCCATTGAATGTCCCATTGTTCCGTTTATATTTTTTAAATTGTCAAGGTCAACAACAAACATCGCACAAAAAGAATCCGGCGGAAGATTGTCCAGATAACGGCTGATTTTCTTTTCTGTGTAGTTTTTGTTTAAAAGTCCTGTAAGTTTGTCCGTTTCTGCAATCGCTTTGTCGTCGCGTTGCTGCCTTAACTGAGCGGTGTTCACATTTATGATTTTTCCGGCCAGTTTTTCGCCTTCAAGGCCCTTTTTTTCTACTTTTGAGCCTGAAATTCTGAACCAGTAAAACTGATTGTCCGCACATTTAAATCTTATTTCATTTGAAAATGTCTGTGTGTATTGAATTAAAAATTCCCGCAACTGAATTATTACGGATTTATCGTCCTCATGGATTCTGGAAATGAAGTCGTTAAAAAATTTCTGTACCGGGAAGATTTTTTCGCGCGTATTCAAAATAAAATCTGTGTCGCCGGTAAAAGTAATTTCCTTTTTGTGAAGATTCAGTTCAAAACTGATTGACTGTATCTGCGAAAATCCCGTGATAAGTTTTTCATTTTCGTTTTCAAGTCTTTGATTTGATTTAATCAGATTTTGAAGAAAATACGTAAATACCACGAACGCAAAAACCACAAGTACAAGCGTAAAATAAACCGGATAAGAATAAACTTCTTCCTGATGTTTTATGTAGTTGTAAGGATAAATGCAGGCGAGCGTCCAGTTTTCAGAATTAAGTTTTGAAGTTATGCAGGTAAATTCATTGCCGGAAATCTGATAAATTTTATAGGAAGTTTGATTTTTCGCTCTCAGTTCATAAAAAATATCAGACTGATTTTTTGTAAAAAACGCCGAAAATGGTTCTTTTTCAAAAAGTTGAGCAAAATTATTGTAATATTCTTCAGAAAACGATTCTTTATTGGACGTAATCACAGAATTGTCTGTGGAAAGTATAAAATAAATGCAGTCTTTATCTTCTGACGGAGCATTAAAATAACTTGCAAACTCCTGGGTAGAAATTATGTCTTCCTTTGAAAGTTCTTTTTTTGACTTTAATTTTTTACTCTGAATTTTATAATCAATCATCAAAGCATGATGTTCAGTGTGATCTTTTATAGTTTTGATTGCAAATTCTTTTGTTTTATTGTTCTGTTTTGTTTCAAAAAAGACCAGGGCATACGTAATTGCAATAATCAGAAATACAAAGGAAACCGTCAGATAAACTCTTTTTTTGCCCGTCATTTTTTTTTATAACTCTCTTTTTTTTAATGAAATCTCTAAAAATTTCAGTTTTCAGGGGATTTCTTAATTTTAACTTAAGTTTATTGTGAAGTAAACAAATTTTGAACTAGATAGATGGCTGACTTTTGTAAAAAATCCAACTGGGAACTCGCGCCAAAATGCTCTATTGAAAAATTCATTTCAGAAAAATCTTTTTTGATTTTCTGTAAAATTTCACTCATCGGAAGAATGCCGCTGCCGGTTGGTACAGACGAAAGGTAAGGCCCTCTATCTTTTGTGTGAACATTTGCCATGTAGGATTTTAATTTTTCGTAGGAATTCAGGGCATTTTCGGCGCTGTATTCAAAGTTTCCCGTGTCAAAAGTCCATTTTAAGCCCGGAATATTTTGCAAATACCACAAAATCTGATTTGTTTTGCAAACCGGCGATTTTTTGTCATCAAAATCTTCAATTGTGACTGTAATATTTTTTTCTGACGCGTATTGAACTGCCTTGCAAAGCATTTGTTTTATCTGCACAGATTTTTGATTTGTTTCAAGTTTTTCGGCTGTTTTTTTATAATCCGAACAATCTTCAAATTGTTTTGCCTCGTCCTCTGTAAAAAATCCCGGAACAATAAGAATTTTACGGCAATTTAAGCGGTTTGCACGGTCAATATGGTCTTTTGCCTTTGCAAAATCAGTTGAAGAATCCCAATCATAAAAATCATAAAGGCAATTGTAGGAAAATCCGGCGTCTTGAATAATTTTTTCGTAATCAGGATTATTTACCAGCGTCTGATTGTTTATTTCCAGCGCGGAAATTTTCCATTCACGGCAGAGTTTTAAAATTTCCGGGACAGTTTTTCCACTTTGTTCAGCGGCTTCTAAAATGTGATCAAAAAAACAAGAAATCTGATTTTGCGACATATTATTTTATTTCCTGACATTCCAAAGTTTTATTATTTTTTTGCGGATTATAAGCCCAGTAAACGGCATTTTTTATAATCTGCTGGATTTCTTTTTGATAATAAACCGGATATTCTTCGTGGCCGGGCTGAAAATAAAAAATTTTTCCTTTTCCGCGGGTAAAAGTTACGCCACTTCTAAAAACGTAGCCGTTAGAAAACCAACCCGTAAAAACTACATCGTCTGGGCGCGGAATGTCAAAATATTCGCCGTACATTTCTTCGTCCGGAATTTCTATGATTTCAGGAATTCCTTGAGCAATCGGATGAAGTGGAGAAGTACAAAAAAGGCGTTCTTTTTCGCCGTGTTTCCATTTTAGCGTCATGGAAGTGCCAAGCGTCAGTTTCATCGGTTTTGAAAAATGTGCAGAATGAAGTCCAATAAATCCCATTCCGGAAAGTATGTGCTGATGAATGTCCTGTGCAACTTTATCTGAAAATTCATTTTGTCTTGCGTGGCTCCAGAAAATTAAAACATCGGTTGAATCAAGAATTTCCGTTGAAAGTCCGTGAGCTTTTTCGCCAAAAGTCGCAGTTTTTATATTCAGATTCTTGTCAGATTCACAAAGAAAATCTTTTATGCAGTTATGAATGCCGTTCGGGTAGATTTTTCTGATTCCTTCGTATTCGTTTTCGTGTATGAATTCATTGTAAATTGTTACGTTTATCATAGTTTTGACCGCGCGTTTTCCTTATTTTTCTTAAAAATATTTTTTCCAGGTGTTGTACAAATCTTTTGCGGAAGTAAACTGAACGGCGTTTATGCCAAGTCCGGCCGCAGATTTTGTGTTTTCCGCCTTATCATCCGTGAAAAATGCATATTCTGGTTCAATATTTTCTGCCATTAAAATCGTTTTATAAAAAAGAGGATCCGGTTTTGCAAATCCGATTTTATTTGAGGCGTAAGTTTGATCAAAAAACTGATAGTCGCCGCGTTCAATATGATTTTCCCAGTGGCTTTGAATTGTGTTTGTCGCGCAAATTACGCGGTGTTTTTTTCTTAGATTTTTTATGATTTCTACAGTTTCGTCATTAAGTTGCGGATGAAAAAAAAGTCTGAATAAATCCGTGAATGCCGTTTTTTTACCGTAATTTTTTGCATTCTGATTAAAAATCTGCCAGAAAACCGAAGTTTCAATTCTGCCAGTTTCAAGTTCCTGCCAGATATTTTTTTCGCCGGTTTTGCAAATATCAAAAAATTCATCTTTGTTGACGGATAAATTTTCGTAAACTTTATCCATATCAAAATTTGTGGTTACGACGCCACCCATGTCAAACATAAAAAGCATACGTTGATTATAAAAAATAAAGTCTTTAGAAACAATGCTTCTGAACTCTGCGTTAAATCAAAAAAAATTATGCCGAATATTCACAGCAGGCCTTGAAAAATGGTATTATGAGGCTATGAATAATTTTGCAAGAGTATTTTTGAATTCAAAAGAAGAACGTGAAATTTTGCAGGGATTTCCGTGGGTTTATGACAATGAAATTTCACATTTGAAATTCCGTGAAAATAATGATGAAAAAGGCGAATGGAAAAATGCCACGCTAAAAGAATGCCCTTTAAAAGACGGTAGCGTTGTTGAAGTTTGTACTAAAGCCGGCGGTTTTCTGGGCACTGGAATTATCAATAAAAAATCTAAGATTACGGTAAGAATTATTGGAAGTGAGCATGCCGACGTGATTTTCACCGACATTGATCACTATTGGGAAAAGAAAATTGAGGATGCTTACAATATCAGGCGTCTTAATTATTCTGATTCTGATTCTTACCGGCTTATTTTTGGTGAGGCGGATTTTATTCCCGGTTTTATTTGTGAACGATTTTGTGACGAAAACGGAAAAGTTTTTCTTGTAGTTCAGTTTTTGTCTTTGAGTTGTGAAGTTTTCCGCGAGCAAATTTTGAATGCCTTGAAAAAAATCTGCAAACCGGAAGGAATTTTTGAACGTAGTGACGCTGCGGTTCGCGATAAAGAAGGTCTGGAAGAAGTTTCCGGCTGGATTTACGGTCCAAAAAATCTGCCATCAGAAATTGTGATTGTTGAAAACGGCATAAAACTTGGCGTTGACATTGCAAACGGTCAGAAAACCGGATATTTCCTGGATCAAAAATCTAATCGTGTTGCGGCTGCTAAATATTGTCACGGAAAAAGAGTTCTGGATACTTTTACGCATACCGGTGCTTTTGGTTTGAACGCTGCAAAAGCCGGTGCCCGCGAAGTTATTTCAGTTGATATTTCTGAAGATGCGGTTGAAATGGTAAATAAAAATATCGTGCGAAATTCTGCTCAGAATGTTATGAAGGGGGTTTGCGCTGATGTTTTTGATTTGCTGAAAAAATACGAAAATGACGGCGAAAAATTCGATGTGATTATTCTTGATCCACCGGCATTTACAAAATCTGCAAAAAATATAGAAAAAGCGTACGGCGGTTACAAAGAAATCAATTTGCGTGCAATGAGACTTTTAAACGAAGGCGGAATTTTAGTCACCTGTTCTTGTTCTCACTTTTTTGATTCTAATACTTTTTACGATATGATTATGCATGCGGCTACAGACAGTAAAAAGCGTGTTCAGGTTCTTGAAAAACGCGGGGCGGGAAGTGATCATCCGGTTTTGCTTGGCTATCCTAAATCAGAATATTTAAAATGCGCTGTTTGCAGGGTGCTTTAGTTTTTTATGAGTGATTATAATTGTGTAGTTGTGTTAGGTCCGACGGCGGTAGGAAAAACTGCCATTGCGGTGCGGATTGCTTACGAAATGGACGGCGAAATTATTTCGGCGGATTCAAGGCAGACCTATCGTCATCTGGATATTGGTTCTGGAAAGGATCTGGACGAATATAACGTGAACGGTAAGGCAATTTCTTATCATCTGATTGATATTTGTGAACTTCCTGATGAATATAACGTTTTTAATTATCAAAATGATTTTTTTACAGCCTGGAATGACATTACTGCACGAAAAAAATTGCCTGTAATTGCCGGTGGGACTGGTTTATATCTTGATTCAATAATCAGAAAATATCAGTTGTTGCCCGTAAAAGAAAATAAGGCTCTGCGTGAAGAACTTGCTCCAAAATCCTGCGAAGAACTTACAGAAATTCTTTTAAAACTTTGTCCGGAATATCATTCAAAAAATGATTTTTATGAAAAAGACAGGTTGATTAAGGCAATTGAAATTGAAACTGCAAAAACTGGCGAAGAAGGTGAACGTTTGCGTGCGGAAATTGCCGGTCGGCCGGAAATCAAACCGTTCATAATTGGGACAACGTTGCCACGCCCTCAACTTTGGGAAAATATTTCTGTGCGCCTAAAAGAACGTCTTGATCAGGGCATGATTGAAGAGGTTAAGGCAATTCATGACAGTGGAATTAGTTTTGAACGTCTTGAAAAATTAGGTTTGGAATATCGTTACTGTTCATTATTTCTTGAAGGAAAAATTACTTCAAAGGAAGACTTGTATAATCAGCTTTTTGTTGCAATAAGGCAGTTTGCAAAAAGGCAGGAAACTTGGTTTAGAATGATGGAAAAAAAAGGCGTGAAAATAAACTGGCTGGAGCCTGCTGACAAAGAATCAAGAATCAAACAGGCTCTTGATATGGTAAAACTTAAGCTGTAATTGCTACTGGTTCTTTGATTTCTTTAAGATAGCCAGTGCGGATGCAACTTTCAAAAAGTTCTTTGCTGATGTAGTCAGTTTTAATGTCTTCGTAACCGTCCAAGTCGCGGACAATTCTTACAACAAATCCGTCATCCATTTCGCGGATGATGGTCATATAGTCTGTGTTTTTTCCAATACTTTTTAGTGTGTAACTTTTCATTTTATTTCCCCTGTATTAAAATCAAAGTCAAATTCCGGCAATTTTTGATTTTTAAATCTTTTGCGCCGTTACCTTATTTTCGGAAAATTAAAAAAATATGTTAGAAAAAAATAATGATTTTTTCTGTGATGCTCATTTTCATTATTTGCCGTCCGTGACTCAAAACGCGTTTGCTTTGCCTCAGCGGTGGGCGGGGGGGGCTTGTGCGCATAGTGTGGAAGAATGGAACGCCCAAGTGGATTTTGCTGAAAAAAATAATTCTGAAAATCAAAAAATGTTTTGTGCGTTTGGGCTTCATCCGCAAAGTTGCAGTTTTCCTGATTCTGATGAACTTTGTCGCAAAAATCTTTATTTTCTGGAATCTCTTTTGCAAACTCAAAAAATTGATGCAATCGGGGAGTGTGGATTTGATTTTTTTACCGAAGAATACAAGCTTTGCGCAGAATTTCAGGAAAAAATGTTTATTTCTCAGATTGAACTTGCGGCAAAATATAAAAAGCCGGTTGTAATTCACTGCAGAAAGGCTAACGAAAAACTTTTTGAATATAGTCGTGAATTAAAAAAACTTCCGGCGGTTTTGTTTCATTCGTTTATGGGAATGCCATCAGAGGCTTTTTCGCTTTTGAACAAGGGTATTAACGGATATTTTAGTTTTGGAAAACAGATTTTTAACAATAACAAGAAAGTTATAAAATGCGTAAACGAGCTTCCTCTTGACCGTCTGCTTTTTGAAACGGACGCTCCGTATCAGTTTTTAAAGGGTGAAAATCAAACAAACACTTTTGAAATAAAAAAAATCTATGAAGGCGCCTGGAATTTGCGGTTTTCTGAAAATTCTAAACTTCCGGATTTTTCTTTTTGTGATTTTAGTAAACAAATTTTTGAAAATCTGATATCTTTATTTTATGAGTAAAGAAAAAAATAAAAAAACGAAGGACAATTCTTCATATTTCAGAAACATTATTTTTATTGAATTAATTTCAGCAGTTTTATCTACGGTGTTTTGCATTAATTTTGCCGCAGATATTTCACTTCTTGCATTTCCTTTAGCCTTGATTTTTACGGGGCTGACCGTTTATTTTGCTTTTTTCAAAATGTTGAAAAATCAGGACGGAAATTACTGTTTTAAGTCTTTAAAATTTATTCAATATCTTCCATTTGTTCATCTTTTGACTTTTATTCTTCGTCGTGCCGGAAAAAACGGAACTCCAGCCTGGTTTGATTGGATTACTGTGATTTTGTGGCTGGTTATGTTTTTTGGTTCATTTGCGGCTGCAAAGCCTCTCAGCGACAAAAAAATAAAAGAAACGACTAAAAACTGGAAAATTCCAAAGGAAAAATATACAAAACCGGCCGGTGCTCTCCGCGTACTTTATGAAGTTATTGACTGGGTGGACGCTCTTGTTCAGGCGGTTTTTATTGTTTTGATTTTCCAGATTTTTATTATCCAGCTTTACGAAATTCCGTCAGAATCTATGGTTCCGACTTTTTTGAAAAAGGACAGAGTTTTAGTTACAAAATTTGATTGCGGCCCGAAATTTCCGCTCACGGACGTTGGACTTCCTGATTTTAGAAAATATAAAAAAGGCGACACTGTAGTTTTGCGCAATCCTCATTACAGTATGGACCGAAAATCTGAAGTAAAATCCGTTACTTCTCAGCTTGTTTATATGCTTACTTTTATGAGCGTAAATCTGAATAAGGACGAAAACGGTCAGCAGAAGGCGGATCCTCTTGTAAAACGAATTGCGGCTCTTCCTGGCGAACAGATTGTCATGCAGGACGGAGTTTTATATTTCCGTACAAAAAACAGCAGTGCTTTCCAGCCTTCTGTGATGGACGGCCAGTATGCGGTTTGGAATCTTTCTGAAAAAAAATCACAACTTGGAAATAGCGTAGAAACTTATCCTCTTTCAAGTTCTGATTATGAAACAATGATTAATCTTGAAGAGCAGCGCCGTAATTATGATTTAAAATCTGCTGAAAATACAATAAATCAGAATATTGAAATTATTTCGGCCCTGATTTCTGATGATTCTTTTGACGGTGATTTTAATACTCCTTCAAATGATATAAGAAATCTTTTTTCTAATGTTTATGTTATGGCAAATGATATTCTTACGAAAAACGGAGGTTTTAAGTGGTTCAAGGATTTTTCTTCGTCATGGATTGCCTCAATCGATGCGGACCGCGATATGTATGCTGAAGCAAATTACCGCCTGAATGTCATGACGAAAGTAGCTTTTTCTAATTTGATAAAAGAATGTGCCGTGGCATTAAAAAATAACAGCCTTTCAAGTGTTTCTGAAAGTAAAATATTTTCTGAAAATGCAGAACTTGCAGAAAAATTGATCTGGTATGTTCAAGGTCAGCTTGATCAGCGCAATATGCCTTTGTTCCCGGCAAATGATTCTAACGGAAATCCTCAGTACATTCCGGAAAATTGTTATTTTATGATGGGCGATAACCGTTTTAATTCGTTAGACCTTCGTCACAGTTATGATTACACGCCAAAACCTTTGACTTCCAGCGATTCTTTATCTGTTGAATATTATTCAAATATGGAACCTCAGTATATCAACAAAAAATATGTTATTGGAAAAGCGGTATTCCGTTTCTGGCCAATGAACAGAATCAGTCGCGTAAGATAAAATCTAACGTACGTTAAACAAAAATCCCCGGCATTTTTTACCGGGGATTTTTGTTTTAAAGTGTTATTCAATAGTTTAAAACTTGCGGAACTGAAGATTTTATTTCAAGATTCTTTGTTCCGCTGTAATTTTTATCGGCCGTGGCATAATTTATATTTTTTGCCGCTTCCGCAAGGACAAGGATCGTTTCTTCCAACTTTTGGCATTGTTCGTCTTACCGTTATGTTGTCGCCGGTAGAACGTTTGTTTGTTGCCGATGCCGCTGCCTGTCTTCTTGCTGCGTCTCCGCTGAAAGTTGATACCGCCTGTGACTGATTAATTGCAGATTCTGCTTCTGAATGTTGTGCATTCATTTTGTTCATCTGATTTTTCTGAGCTTCTATCATCTGTTTTCGGCGTTCTTCTGATTCACGGTTTACCTGTACTCTTACTTTGAATACCCGTGACATTACAGTATCACGGATTGACGAAAGCATTTCATCAAAAACATTAAATCCTTCAATTTTGTATTCTGTCAAAGGATTTTTTGAACCGTAAGAACGCAAACCAACGGCTTCTCTTAAAGCTTCAAGTCTTTCAAGCTGATCAAGCCATTTGCGGTCAATAATCTGAACATACTGATAACGGATAAACATATTAAGATTTGGTTTTCCGACAAGAGTTTCTTTTTCGGTAATATCATTTTGAAGAGCCGCAAGTACTGCTTCACGGGTTAACTGTTCAGCTGGCAACTGGAACCCAAATTTTTCGTGAATTTCTTCGCCCAATTCTGAAAGGGCTGCAGAAGAATTCTTTGAATGTTTAATTTCTGAAGTATAAGCATCGAACAAGTCGTTTACAGTGTCCTGTGCATTTGAAAGAACTCGTGTGCTTAAATCATCATCTGCGAGAATTTCGTCGCGCTGTGCATAAATAACGTTTCTCTGTTCATTTAAAACATCATCATAATCAAGAAGATGTTTACGGATTTCAAAGTTACGGTCTTCTACTTTCTGCTGTGCTTTTTCAATTCCTTTGTTAAGCCACGGATGATCAATTGGTTCGCCCGGTTTCATACCGATTCTGCTCATCATGGCTTTCATTCTTTCGCCACCGAAGAGCCTCATCAAATCATCGTCCATTGAAATGTAGAATTTTGAACGTCCTGGGTCACCCTGTCGGCCTGAACGACCACGCAACTGATTGTCAATTCGTCGTGATTCATGGCGTTCTGAACCGATTACGTAAAGTCCGCCGGCATTTTTTACTTCTTCATAATCTTTTTTGTAAATTTCTTTTTCAGTTTTGAGTGCTTCTTCGTACTGTTCTTTTGTTGCGTTTGTGCCGGCTCGCTTTCTTGCTCTGAATTCAGGATTTCCGCCAAGTTTAATATCAGTACCTCGTCCTGCCATGTTAGTTGCAATTGTAACGGCGCCTTTTGCACCGGCTTCTGCAATAATCAAAGCTTCGCGGGCGTGGTTTTTAGCATTTAAAACTTCGTGTCTGATTCCTTTTCTTGTAAGAATTGCTGAAAGGTGTTCTGATTTTTCTACAGAAACGGTACCAACAAGAACCGGCTGTCCTTTTGCATGCGCTGCCTGAATTTCTTTTGCAATTGCTTCCCATTTGTCTGATTCGTTCAGATAAACTTCGTCATTTTCGTCAATTCTGGCAACTGGAAGGTTTGTAGGAATTGCGACAACTTCAAGGTCATAGATTTTTTTGAATTCAACCTGTTCAGTCTGCGCTGTACCGGTCATACCAGAAAGTTTGTCGTACATTCGGAAGAAATTCTGAAAAGTGATTGTTGCCATTGTGCGGTTGCGCTGTGCAATCTTAATTCTTTCTTTTGCTTCAATGGCCTGATGTAATCCGTCTGAATAACGGCGGCCTTCAAGTACACGACCGGTAAATTCGTCAATAATTTCAACTTTGCCGTCGCGTACAATGTAGTCAACATCATTTTTGAAAAGCAGGTGAGCTCTTAAAGCCTGTGTAAAATAGTGGGCATATTCAAAGTTTTCTTCATCAACAAGATGGCCTGTAATCAGATTGTGTTTTCTTAAAATTTCATCAATGTGATTCATACCCTTGTCTGTGAAAGAAACGCGCTTTGATTTTTCATCAAGAGTATAATCTCCCGGAATTTTTGCACGTTCTTCGGCAGTCATCATTGTTTCGTCCGGGTAAGTGTCCGTTTTAGGATCTTTTGGAACTTCCGTAAGCTCATCAACATATTTATCAACTTCGTGATATTTATATGTGTCATCTTCGCCGGCACCAGAAATAATAAGCGGAGTTCTGGCTTCATCAATCAAAATAGAGTCGATTTCGTCGACAATACAGAAATTAAAGCCGCGCTGAACTTTATCTTTCAGGTCAATTTTCATGTTGTCACGAAGATAGTCAAAACCAAATTCGTTGTTTGTTCCGTAAGTAATGTCACAGTTGTAGGCAGCCTTTCTTGCTTCTCCGTCCATATCAGAAAGAATTGCGCCAACGCTCTGTCCCATAAAGTTGTAAACAGGTCCCATTGTTTCGGCGTCTCGGCCGGCAAGGTAATCGTTTACAGTAACAATGTGAACGCCTTTTCCTGTTAAACTGTTCAAATAAGCCGGAGCGACTGCAACGAGCGTCTTTCCTTCTCCGGTTTTCATTTCTGTGATTTTTCCCTGATGCAGGTTTATTGCACCCATAATCTGAACATCAAAAGCTCTTTCTCCGCGGACTCTGTAACCAGCTTCGCGCGCCAGTGCAAAGGCTTCTGGAAGAATATCATCAAGAGTTTCGCCATTTGCAAGGCGTTCCTTGAATTTTTTAGTCTGTTCTGGAAATTCTTCATCTTTTAGTGATTTAGCCCAAGATTCTTTTGCATTTACTTTTGCTAAAATAGGCCGAAGGGCCTTTACATCACGATCATTTTGTGTACCGAATATTGCGGTTAAAACTTTGTCAACTATCATCAGATAATCCTCTTTTTTGTCTTGCTAAGTAGTTTATCATAAATTTACTAAAATAACATCGAGGGCGACAACTTAATTGACGTTTTGGACTGAGTTTTTTTGAAGAAAAAGGATTTGCCTTGAAAATTAATACGGCTGTAAATCTTTTAATTCCTGGATATTTTTTTCTACGCGGGAAATTTCGCGGTTCAGCATTTTTTCATAATCAAGTTCACCGCTGAAAATTCTTTCGCGTTCGTCTTCCCATTCCTGACGGGCCGTTATAAAAATAAAATTAAAAGAACTTGCGTTTGCTTTTTCGTACCAGACTTTAGCTTCCTGCCAGTAATATAAACCTGATTTATAGCAACTGAGCGCTTTTTCAAGATTTCTTTGATATTCTTCTTTCCACGGGGAATCGTAAAAGCAGATAGTTTTTTTGTCATAAATGCGGCCAAGCCGTAAATGTTGTTCTATGAGTTTTAAATTTATGTGCATTTGAAAAAGGTTGCGGTATTTTTCCCATTGTTTTTCGTTTTCAATTTTAAAATCTACAAACTGAGGATTACAAAAATCTGCCTGAGCGGCCTTTTCCAGCCAGTAAATATTTTCTATGCAGTCGTCTGTTGTCTGCTGATAATGAACGTGATAAAGGTTGTACCAGTCTTCCTTGTATTTGACCATATAGGCACTGGCAGATGAAAGCGGAAGTGTAAAAATAAAAACTGAAAATATTATTTTTAATAAAAATGATTTCTTCACAAAAGGATTATCGGAAAAATATTTTTGATTTTTAGAAAAAATTTGACCTTGGACGATTTGCGTTAGGGATTGTAGCACCTGCGAAGCAGTCCCGGAGCGAAGGCAAAGCCGAAGCGGAGGGATGAGCCGCGGTTAGACGGCGAAGTGCGAAAAGCCCGGCCGGCCGTAAGGCCGGAAACGCCCGTATTTTTAAATTTTTAAGACATCGTGTAAAGAAAAATTTTTGCCCGGATTTGCTTTGTAATTTCTTCAATCGGGAGCGTAGCGTCAATGTGGACAATGTGCATTCCGGAATTTTTTTCTTCGTATTCTTTGATGATTTTGTCGTACTGAGCGGCGATTTTTTTCTGAAGTTCAAGTTTTTCGTAAATTTCTTTTTTTTCGCTGCGCTGTTCAACTCTTTTTAAAGCTTCTTCGGCCGGAATATCAAAATAAAAAAGAAGTTGTGGTAGCGGGAACGGAGAATTTACGTGTTCGGGAAGTTCTTTTCCGCAAAAAATTGACTGATAGGCAAGACTTGAAAAAATATAGCGGTCAGAAAGCACGATTTTGCCTTTGTTCAGCATTTCTATAACTCCGCCTTTGCCAAAAATGTGTTCGCAACGGTCGGCAGCAAAAAGGTAGGTGGCAGTTTTTTCGTCAACAGAAAATTCGCCACTAAGCATACGTCTTAGAAATTTTCCGGTTTCATTATTTGTAGGTTCGGCAGTGGCCAGGTAAGTTTTTTCGTCACTCTGCACAATTCGCTTGATTTGAGTTGTAGTGCCGGCGCCGTCAATGCCTTCAAATACGATAAAGTTTTCCAATACTATAAATTTTTTTTCCAAATCCATATTCCCAATTATATATAAAAATCAGAAAATTTGGTATAATTTTAAGACTAAAATGATTTTGTTTTAGCTTTTCAGCTCAATGAAAAAGGGCATTTTTTCTTCTGTCAGACGGATAATTCTCAGTGTGCTTGTTGTTGCGGCATTTGTAATGGTGATTCCCTTTCATCGTTACCTTTCCGCACGGGTTGATAGTGCTGCTGAAATTTTAAAAACTGTTCTTGAAGAAAATCTGGGCCTTGAAATTACTTATGATTCACTTTCGCCTTCCATTTTGTCTACGATTGTTATGCGCGGAATTACCGTCAGTGCAAAAAAATCAAAAACGGAAAATAACGACGCTGCGGACAAAAATCAGCCATATTTTGTAAGAATTGAAAAAACTAAGGTAAATTTTAAACTTTCTGAACTTTTGAAAGGTGATATTTCTGCCGGCGTGCCTTCAATTTTGATTGACGGAATTGATATTGATATTTACGAGCTGGTTGATTTTATTCAGTACATTTCAAATAAAATGACTGATGTTCAGACTGTTACTGAAAATCAGGAGCAGACAGACCAGCATTTTAATTTTAAAGAAATAAAATCTTATATTCCGGAAAATGTAAAACTTAAAAATCTGAATTTTACTTACAAAAACGAAAGTCTTGATGCTTTTGCTTACATGAAAGAAATCAGTTTTGCGAATAATTCTTCAAATTGCATGAATGTTGATTTGAACGCTTCTGCCGGCTGCAATATTTACGGAATAAAAGAATCTATTACCTGTAGTGTAAATGTTTCCGGTACAATTTTTGATAATCTTGATAATTCAAACCTTGCGCTGAAAATTCAAAATCTTACGGACGGTGATTTTTTACTAAAACAGATTGCAGTTCTTGCAAAACTTGACGTCAGCGACAATGACACGCGGCATAAAATTTCAGTTCAGACAATTCAAAGTTTAAATCCTGTTACAATCAGTGCTGAATATGATTTGGAAAATCAGCTTTTGCACGCAAGGCTCAGAACGGAAGAATTCAGCCCGGTGCGCATTGTTTCTTCAAAGCAAAAACATGATGAACTTAGTCCTTTTAAAAAATTCCTGATTGATACGGATACTGAGGCTGATTTTAATGTCGCGACGCAGAGTTTTGATTATAAGTCTGAAGGTTCTGTGACCATTCCTGATGATTTTTTTCCGGACGGGGTTAAAGTTGATTACAACCTTGAAGGAAATCAAAATAAAATTGACATTCATAAACTTGTTTTGCAAGGCCCATCTTGCCAGGCAGACGGCGATTTGTCCCTGATTTTTAAAAATTTGCAGGCAAGTGGCACGGTAAATATTGAACAGTTTAAACTTTATAACGGCACCGAACTTTCCGCCGAGATTTTTCTTGACCCTCTGGACAGCGGTTTTATGGCTTTTGCACCGCAGATTATTGCCGGCGACAGAAGTCTTACCGCCGTTCAGTTTAATTTTATGCCTCAGAAAGATTCTTATGACTTTTTTCTGGAAGGTTATGATTATTCTCATTTTGATTATGATTCGCACGGTATTATTCGCCTGGACGGAAGTTATCTGACAAAATCAAATTATTTGCAGGCGTCTGTCAGCCTTACGGAACTTTTCGTTGATTCGGTTGTGGCACTTGCGCGTCAGTTTGTTCCGGAAGAGGTTAATGTTTCGCTTGCGGGCGTTCAGTCAATGACGGAGCCGTTTCTTGTTTCTGCAGATGGTTATATTTCTACGGATTTTGAAACTTTTTCTTTTAATTTGCCTTACATCATGGCGGTAAACAGTCAGCAGGCTAATCAGGCGTTTATGATTAGTGCCGGCGGAACTCAGCAGTCAATTTCGCTTAATCAGTTGAACTTTGTTTTTGGCAATAATTCGCTTACGGCGTCGGGTAGTGTGGACATAAATCCTGATACGAATGACATTTTTTATCTTGCGGATTTGAATTTTGAGTCTGTGCCTTATCATTTGTCTGGTTCGGTAATCAAAAATGTTGTAAGTTTTTCCGGGGATTATTCAACGCTCGGAGAAATTGTCCTTGGCGAAAAAATTTCGGGATTTGCCGGTTTTGAAAATCTGCCGCTGAATATTGATCTGGGCTCTTCCGTTCAGTCGCTGGTTTTGTCGCTTGCATCAGAATTTTCTTATGATGCTGATAATGGCCCGGAAATTTCGTTCAGTCACCTTGAAGTTGAAGATTTAAGCACGGATATTCTTCCAAATCCAAAAATCAGTACAAAAGGAATTATTAATAAGTACGGGGCACAGTTATCGTCTTTAACTTACCGTGATGATTATTATCTTTTTGAAGGTGACGGAGATTTTGTTTTAAATCTTGACGAGGATATTCTTGATTCCGCGAGTTTAAAAATCAAACTTTCTGACCCTCTGGCCTCGCAGTCCATAATTCTTGACGGCGGAATTTCAAATCCTGACAGAAAGAATTTTGCTGATTCTGATATTTTGGATTCACTTTATTTAAATGCGGAAGTTGATGTTCAGAATTTCAGTTTGAATCGTTTTGCGGGAAATTCAAATAAAGGAAATATTTTAAACGCAACGGCTTATGCAACGGGAACTATTGCTCATCCTTTTGTGTCTTTGAATTTGAAAAAAGCGGCAATTTTGATGGGAACTTCCTTTATGGAAATGAACGGAAATGCCGTGTTAGAAGACCGTGACATTGCGGTAAATGAATTAAATCTTTCGTTTGCAGGAATGACTCTTGGCGAAACAAGTTTAAAATTTTCTCTTGATAAGATGGAAGGACTTGGAACCACGCTCTTTTCTGCCGGCTCTGAAGACAAAAATATAAAAGTCCCGCTTGATATTTCTGTTTCAAACATTGTCACTTCTAAAAACGGCCTTGAATCTATGGCGGTCAGCGTTGCATCTAACAATATAAACGGAAGTCTTTTGCGAAAAAATCTTGATTTTATGCTGATGGCTGTTTATTCAAACAAATCAATGGCTTTTTATTCGTCAAAAAATCTGGGATTAAGCGGCTATTTTGATACTCAAAAAGGAAAACTTAAGGCAGAAGTGGATAACGGTTCTTCTGTAAAAGGTTCGGTTGATTGTGTTTTTGATAATTTAAATACTTCCGTAAGTTTAAAAAATCTTTATGTGGATCTTGCCGAGGTTATGTCCGTTGTTGATTTTGATGAACTTTTTAAAATCCGTTCAGGAATTATTATCGGAAACTTTGGAATGAAAGGCAATATGACTGATCCTGATTTTGAAGGAAGTTTAAAACTCAAAAATGCAATCGTAAATGTGCCAGTTGCATTTGCAAATGATATTGTTTGCGATGAACTTGAAATTACCGGTAACGAAAACGAAATTCACCTGCAGGAAGGAAAACTTAAATTTGAAGGAAAAGAAAAACTTCTTCTTGCTGCAGATATGATTTTTAACAACGGAGCGGTAAACGATATTAATGCTTCGCTAAAAACTGTGCGCCGTGAGCGAATTCCTTTAAAACTTAACACAGATCTTTTTGAACTTGACGGAGATTTTTCAACTGATATTGATGCTCAAATTAGTCTTGGTGAAAATGAGATGGTTTTGACCGGTTCCATTAACGGCGAAAATGTTGAACTTTCTTCCGGAATTTTCAGCATAACACGAGGCGTTTCTTCTTCAAATGCTTCGCAAAAATCAGAAAATAAAACGGCTGCCGTTGATAATCCTATGAAAGTTTCGCTTGATTTAACGGTTTCGCTGGGGGCTCATTCGTCTTTGAATTTTGATCCTTTCTTACGTTGTGTTTTTGTGCCTAACACAAAAGTTACTCTCCGCATGGATTCTTCTTCAAATGTTTTTACAATTGACGGTTTGCTTGGAATAAAGTCCGGGGATATTTCATATTTGAACCGAAACTTCTATATAAAAGAGGGTAGTATAGCGTTTAATCCGTCAAATATTGTTAATTCGCGCGTTACTCTGAGTGCAGAAGCCAGGGAACGTGATGATAAAGGTCAGAACATAAAACTTATGCTTAGAGCGGAAGATCAGCTTTTGTCAAATTTTAACCCAAAAATTACGTCGGATCCGCCAAAATCAGAAAAAGAACTCAGAACAATTATGGGACAACTTGTTACTGGCGATATGGACACGGAAAATCCGGTAAATATTTTATATTCCGCCGGTGATTATGCCGTGCAGTCGCTGTTTTTCCGTCAGGCTGAGAATAAGTTGCGGGATTTACTGAATTTTGATATATTTTCTTTACGTACCAACGTAATTCAGAATTCGCTGACACAATCGATTAATAATCCAAACCAGCAGCTTACTTTTAGTAACCTTATGGATAATTCGACTGTTTACATTGGTAAATACCTTGGAAATTCCATCTATTTTGATGCAGTATTTCAAGCAACCTTTGAAGAGGGAACTAATTTTGAGCTAAGGGCTCCGTCGGGGCTTTTGCTTCCTCTTGAATTAGGTCTGGAAATTGAAGCACCATTCGGAAATATCAGATGGAATATTTCTCAGGATCTTTATAATTTATTTTCAGAAGGAGCTTTCCTTCCAACGGCTTCCGTAAGTTTGTCGTGGAAATGGCGCTTTTAAAAACTATAAATTGCGTTAAAGCTTTTTTACTGAGGGGAATTTATGCAGGCCTTGCAAAAAAAATTGTTTTCTGTTCTTTTCGTTCTTTTAATCCCGTTTACATTTTTGACAGCTCAAGAAGCTGAATTTTCAGAAACTTCTTCTTACACAGAAGATGAAGACTGGTATTGGAATCAGAACATTGCAAAAATAGAATTTGATGGGTTAAAAAATGTAAAAAAATCAGATCTTGCCGGAATTACCGCAAGTTATATTGGTGAACCTTTTACGGAAGATAATTATTCAGAACTTATAGATCGTCTTTATGCAATGGAATATTTTGAAAATATTGATATTTTCGTAAAGCATGACAGCAAAAATTATGATGATGTCTTGATCGTTTTCAGCGTAGAAGAACGACCTGTGATTAAAAATGTTTCTTTTGTGGGAAACAGAAAAATCAGAAACGGTGAATTAAAAGAAGAAATCAAAATAAAGGCTTCTGATGTTTATGTGGAAAGTAAAGTTCTTCTTGATGAAAGAAATTTGAGAAATTTTTATCTCAAAAAAGGATACACTTCGTCAAAAGTAAGTCACAAAACAGAAACTGTTGACGGCGGAGTAAATATTATTTTCCAGATTTCTGAAGGTTCAAGCACTGTAATTAAAGAAATCAATTTTGAAGGAAATACAATCGTTTCTGACAGAACTTTAAGAAATAAACTTACACTTAAGGCCGTAGGTTTTATGAAAGACGGTGCATATCAGGCAGAGACTCTTGAGCAGGATAAAATTACTCTTTCAAATTATTATCTTGAACGCGGTTATGTTGATATGAATATCCAGAATGTTGATATTCAGCGCACGGCAAATGAAGAAAAACAGCGCGATGAACTTACAATCACGTTTATAATTCAGGAAGGCGCGCCTTATATTTACAAAGGCATGGAAATAAAAGGTAACGAAGTTTTTTCTGTATCAGAATTGATGGCCGTTACAAAGTTAAAGCCTGAAACTACGTTCAATTACACAAAATTCCAGGAAGATCTTTCAAATATTGCAAGTAAATATTATGAAAACGGTTATATGTCAAATGATTTTCAGCCGGTTCCTTCAAAAGATTCTTCAAAACACGAAATTTCTTATGTCCTGAATATTCGTGAAGCTCAGCGAAGTCATATTGAAAACGTTATAATCAAAGGAAATACAAAAACAAAAGATTATGTAATTACCCGCGAAATTCCTGTAAAACCTGGTGATATTTTTTCCCGGGATAAAATTTTGAACGGTTACAGAAATCTTATGAATCTTCAGTATTTTTCAAATGTAATTCCGGAACCTCAGGCCGGCTCTGAAGATAATCTTGTAAATCTTGTGTTCACAGTTGAAGAACAGTCGACTACGACTTTTAACTTTGGTGCAACTTTTTCTGCTATGACAGATCCTGATACTTTGCCGGTTTCTTTGTATTTGAAACTTGAAAATTCAAACTTCCTTGGCGAAGGAAAGTCAATTTCTGCTTCAACTACAATTTCTAATACAGAACAGTCTGTTGATTTGACTTATGCTCAAAGCTGGCTCTGGAATCTCCCGATTTCTTTTTCTGAAAGTCTTTCGTTCTCGCATGCAACTTCAACAACGGCAGTTAATGTGTGGGCTCCAAGTGGTGACCTGTATCAAAAATATAGTTATATG
>CAVHTI010000042.1:0-21392 GCA_963638805.1 Anaerobutyricum sp. | reverse complement strand
CTGGTATGGCAGTATAAGCTCTAGCACCGACGCCACTGGCCCCGCGTCTGGTTCTGACCGCGTTTACCGCGGGGGCAGCTGGTTTTACTTCGCCGGCTACTGCACCGTTTCCTACCGGGACTACTACTTTCCGTTCTACCGCTACTACTTTCTTGGTTTTCGTGTGGTTCGTTCCAGTTCTAAATAAAAATTTTTAAAGGCCCTACGGGCCTAAAACAAAGGAGCGACGCTGCGCGGCCACTTAAGGCGGCCGAGGGAGCAGCGGAGCATATAGAAATATAAATTGGATATTGCGGCGAGCAACCCCTACCGTAATTTTGTTAATAAAAAGTTGTTTTACAACTTTTTATTAACGTTGAGTTTTAACTTCTGAAAATAGCAGAAGTTAAAACGTCACTTAGTTTGAGAAATCAATAAAAACTGAAGTTTTTATTGATTTATATTTAAAAGGATTGGCCGAAACGTGAACGAATGGTTGGCCCCGCGTCTGGCAATTATCGCGTTAACCGCGGGGGCAGCTGGTATAACAACGCCAACAACTGCACCGTTTCCAACCGGAACAACAACAACCCGAACAACCGCAACAACAATCTTGGTTTTCGTGTGGTTCGTTCCAGCTCATTAATTTTTATGGTGGCAGGAAGTTTTCCGTAATCCGCCAAAAAGTTTTTAGAACCGGCCCTTTCTTGCATAAACCGCTTTTTGCGGAGTGCGAATGTTTTTTTTGTCGGCCTTGTGCTGGTAGTATTTGTGTACAGGTACACGCGAACGTTCAAGGCCGGCGCTTTTTTTCTATTAGTTTTTATGCGAATGGAGTAATTTCGATTTTTATTTTGCAAAAATGGCTAGACAGCCGTAGTCAGGGGTCTGACACAAACGCATTTTGAGCTTGCTCAACCATGCGGATTGTGGCAGGTTCCTGACGAAAGGCTGTCTAAGAGTAGTTATCTTTAAAAATCGACTTTTATGTAAGATATGTCACAGTATCAGTCATTTTTTATAAGTGCCGGCGGAAACCCCAGCCAGTGCGAAGAGTTAAATCACTTTTTACGCGGTCACGTTGTAATCCGCACGGTAGAAAACATCATTTCTAACGGCAACAACTGCGGTATTCAGATTTTGGTGGAATACAAGGATGCAGTTATTTCTAATCAGCAGGACAAGAAAAACGCCAGAATTGATTACCGTGCAGGTCTTGCAAACGACGCCCAGCGTGCAATTTTTGATAAGCTTAAGGCAGTCCGCCTGCAACTTGCAAAAGAAAAACAGCTTAAAGCCGCCTACCTTGTGTGTAAAGACGAACATCTTGCCCTTATGATTCAAAATCCTAAAATCACGGAAGAAGAAATTAAAAATCTGCCAAATTCATCAAATATTTTGTTAAAAAAGTTTGCTCATGACCTTTACACTGAATATCAGAAAATCCTGGAAGAAAGCCGGGCAGAAGGGCAGGTGGAAAATCCTCCTGAAAATTTTCTTTTTGAAAATCTAACTTCTGTACAGGAACACAAAGCCGATGAAAAGGAAAAAATCCCTTTTTAATCAGATTACCGACTACGAAAACGTCCGCCTTGCCTGGACAAAAGCCCGCAAAGGCAAAATGGACAAACCCGCCGTAAAAAACTTTGCCCGCCACGTAAACGAAAATCTTATAAAAATACAGCAAAACCTAAAATCAAAACCGCCTGTTTTAAGCCGCTACACCCAGTTCAAAATCTTTGACCCAAAAGAACGCGTTATAAGCGTAGTTCCATTTTTAGACCGTGTAATGCATCACGCCATAATGAACGTGCTGGAGCCGGTTTTTGAACGCCAGTTTATTTATCACACTTACGCCTGCCGCAAGGGCAAGGGGAGCCACAGGGCCGTGCAATATGTTTTTAAAAATGCAAAAAAGCACAGGTATTTTCTAAAGTTAGACGTAAAAAAATATTTTGATAACATCGATCACGAAGTTTTAAAGAAAATGCTTTGCAGAATCATAAAGGACAGGGAGTGCCTGAATCTTCTTTTTTGTTTGATTGATTCTTATGGCGAGTGTGTAAGAGAGGGGGACGGCAAGGGACAAAAAGGGCTTCCCATCGGAAACCTTACCAGTCAGTTTTTTGCAAATTTTTATCTTTCATCTCTAGACCATTTTGTGCTGGAAAATCTAAAACCCGCCGGTTACGTTCGCTATATGGACGACATTCTGATTATTGATGATTCTAAGGAAAAACTTGCCCTTTTTTTTGATGCCGTAAAGAATTTTTGCGGGGAAAAACTTTTTCTTACACTAAAAACGCCAGTTTTCGGGAATTTTTGTGATGGCTGCACTTTTTTGGGCTTTTTGATAAGGCGGAAAAATGTAAGGCTTTCGCTTAATTCACGAAGACGCAAAAAACAAAAACTAAAAAAGCTGAATTTTTTATTTGAAAACGATATTATAAACAAAGAAAAATATTGCGAACGAGTAAAGTGTCTTTTGACTTTTTGAGATTTTTCCACAGCAAAAATTGATTATTACCGTAGAAAAAAAATTATTCTTTTGGAAAAATGCAATACTACGACTTGACACAAAATCAAAAATTTAGTATAACTATACCCATTAAGGGCAGTTAGCTCAGCTGGTACGAGCGTCTGGTTTACACCCAGAATGTCGGGAGTTCGATCCTCTCACTGCCCAAAAGCCTTCGGTTTTCCGAGGGCTTTTTTTTTATCTGAGGCGTTCTTGCCCGACATTTTGCAGACCTCACCGCACAGCTGTTCGGAGTTGATTTTAAGAAGAATCCTAAAGAAAACTCTATAATGGACTCCTTGGTTCTTGTAATAAATATAGTTTGAATATTGGATCGATTATCTTTTATAAAATTTCTTCAATCAAAAAGAATTAAATTTTTTGCTGTTGCTGAAATCCCCATAGTGCAGGGCAAGAAATAAGGCACACAAGGAGAAGTTCAATAAAAAGCATAATTGTTTATGAAAATTTTTTATGATAAAATTAAAGTAATGAAGAATTGTCGTCTGGTATTTTTTTTGATTTTCTGTCTTGCATTTTTTTCGTGCTCTAATGAGCAGGTTTTAAAAGTAAATTTGACGGAGCAGGATACTCTTAAAACTTTTTTGGAAGACAAAGAAAATGAAACAAACTGGAATGAAGAAATTGAAGGCACAAGGCTTTCTCAAAAAATTGTTCCGGACGCTTCTTTGATTTCTAACGAAGTGTCTATGACGGTTCAGACGGCCTCCGTTACTAAAAATTATAACGCCGAACTTTACCCGTGGCTTGAAAATTTCGGTTCGCTTGATACAACTGCACTTTCCAAAGCTGATTTAAAATTTGTGAATGATTTTATAACTTCTTTGTCGGAAAATTTTTATAACGGCCCGGAAACTTTTTTCAAATCTGAATATCAGTTTAATTATGAATTTTTCAAAAATGATTTTTTAGTGCTCTGGAAGTCAAAATTCAATGAAGATTTTAATGATGAAAATTCCTCTGAAAAATTCTTTACTGACTGGGTTTTAGGTGAACCATCTTTTTCTGAAAATGAAGTTATTATTCCCGTCAGACTTTATAAAAATAATAAAACCGCAGATTTAAAGATATTTCAGGAAATAAATCCTCTGGCAAACGGAATTTATAAAATTGAAATTATCAAAATGGGGGAAATTTAATGAATGATAAACTTTCTGGAATTGAAAGGGAACTGGTCGTTCAATATTTAGTTGACGGTAATGTTCCGGTTACTTTGAGCCTTTTTGATAAATCTGATTCGGAATTTTCTGAAAAACCTTTAACTTCAAATTTTTTCCCTGTTGTAATCAAAGATAATATGAACGTAAAGCAGAGCGGAATAATTATCATAGAAAATCCGCCCTTGTCCGTTATGAATTTTGCAGGAAAAAAGGTAAAAGTTGAATTTTATTTTAATCGACTCGGACTTTTTTTTGTGACGACGCTGATTGCTCACGATAAATCTGTTCAGATGACAATTCCTGCTGAAATTTGCCGCATAAAAGATGTTGTTGAAGAAAAAAAATATGATTTTTCGGCTCAGATTTATTATGATCTTTATAATTCAGAAAAAATTGCCGCAAATTGTGTTCCCTGGTCAAAAATTAATCTTTTTACAAAACCGGTCTGGAAGGACGTGCCCCTTGAAAATCAAAAAAAAGCAAAATCATATCTTGAAAAATTTGTAAATCTTGCCAGAACTGAAAAAAATATCGGGTATGGAATTCAACTTATTCCGGTTTGTAATTTTCTTACGGATGATAAAAAAGATTTTGAATCTGTAGAAAATCGTAAAAAAGATTTTGTCGTTTTATATATTGATAATGAGCGAATTGTCCTTGGAAATGAAGGCAATGCTGATAATTTTTCTGAAGGCAACGAGTTTGGAATAAAATTGTCTTTTTCTATAAAAGAAGGCCCTGTAAAATCTCGGGATATTTTTGTTACGGCTAGAGTTAATAAAATATATCAGAATGAAGAAAAAACTCATTTTTGCGCGGACTTAAAATATACTTCAATTCAGGAAGAAGACAGCCGCTATTTGTATGAAAAATCAAAAAATGAACTTTTTATTTAAAGTTTTTGTCTAAAAAATCCTTTTTACAAAAAAAAATCGGCCGTCGTAAAAATCTGACAGCCGATTTTTTTTATTTTTTGCAACTTGATAAACTAATCTTATTTTTTAGGTAAGATTTTATCAAATCCGCAGTAAGGAACCAGAACTTCCGGAATTGTAACAGAACCGTCTGCATTCTGATAATTTTCAAGAATTGCAAGCATTGCTCGTCCAACCGCAATTGCCGTTCCGTTTAAGGTATGAACATACTTGTTTTTTCCGTCATCATCTTTGTATTTGATGTTAAGGCGGCGTGCCTGATAGTCTGTACAGTTTGAAGTTGATGTAACTTCGCCATATTCGCCACCGTTACGTCCAGGCATCCATGCTTCAAGGTCCCATTTGCGGTATGCAGGGGCGCCCAGGTCTCCTGTACAAGTGTCTACAACGTGGAACGGAAGACCAAGTCCTGTAAAAATTTCTTCTTCAATAAGTCTTAATTTTTCGTGAATCTGATCAGACTGTTCCGGAGTACAATAAGCAAACATTTCAACCTTATCAAACTGATGAACACGGTACAAACCTTTAGAAAACTGTCCTGCAGCACCGGCTTCTCGTCTAAAACAATGAGAAAGTCCGCCATAAAAACGTGGAAGGGAAGCTTTATCAAGAATTTCGTCTTGATGGTAACCGCCAAGTGTAATTTCTGCAGTGGCAACAAGACAAGTGCCTTCTTCTTCAATTGAATAAACGTTTGATTCATTTCCTCGTGGATTAAAACCAATGCCTTTTAAGATTTCTTCCTTGGCAACATCCGGAGTAATGAACATCTGGAAGTTATGTTTGCGCAAAGTATTCAACGCATACATAATCAAAGCCTGTTCAAGAAAAACTGCTTCGTTTTTAAGATAATAGAATTTTGGGCCAGAAACTTTTGTTCCGCGGTCAAAATCAATAATATCAAGAGATTCGCCAAGCTGAACATGATCTTTTGGTTCAAAATCAAATGTTCGCGGTGTTCCAACTTTTTTTACTTCCAGATTTTCAGTATCAAGTTTTCCAACCGGTGCGTCTGGATGAACCATGTTTGGAATCTGGCGCGCAGCTTCTTCAAGATCAGATTCAATCTGTTTTGTTTCTGCCTCGACTTTTGTAATTTCTTCTTTAATTACTTTTCCGGCGGCAATTAACTCCTGGCGTTTGTCATTATCCAGTTTCTGTTTCATTGATGCAGCGTTTTCATTACGTTTCTGCTGCAAATTCTGGAGTTTTGTGACAAGTTCTGTTCTTTTGTCATAAAGTTCAACGACTTTGTCTGCGTCAGCTTTCATGTTGCGGTTAATAATGTTTTGTTTAACTGCATCAAGATTATCTTTAATAAATTTATAATCAAGCATTTTTTTTCTCCCTATGCTTTAATATTCTAATAAAAAAACAATTTTTTTTCTTCTACTTAGTTCAATAAATATTCAATTGTAACTGTTGCTGTCACGCTAAAACGGCCTTTTTCATCTCTTCCGTCATCAATTTCTGAGTAATTTCTGTCAGCGGTGTTTACATAATATTCGCTGATTTGCATAACGCTACCAACCGACGAACCGGTCGCGCCTGCAATAAGATTTGCCGTTTCATAAGCATTTTGCACGGCAAGAGTTCTAGCGGAGCGGATTGCTTCTGTCGTGTCAGAAACCGAATGTTTATAAGAACTCAAAGCCACTGATTCATTTTGAACGGCAAGTTTTACAATTTCGGCCGCGTTTTCAGGATTTCTTACTGTCACGAGGATTTTATTATTTACCGTATAATTTGTCGTAATTGCCGTAATTTTTCTGAATGATATTGAATCAGATGATTTTGTTATATCATTTTCAGAAATTCCAAAATTTATCAAAGCAGTTTTAAAATTTTCGATTTTTTTTGCGTTTGAGGATTTTGCATTATCAATATCTCTGTCCTCAGTTGAAAAATCAAAAGTCAGATTGATGATGTCAGAATCAACAAAAACTGTCCCCGTGCCACTTACCGAAATTTTCCTTTCCGGTTCGGCAGGTTTTTCAATTTTGCACGAAAGAAAAAGCAAGGATGTTATAAGAGCAACCGCTGCTAACGTTAATTTTTTCATATTTTACCGTCCTTCAAGATAAAATCGTTTTAAATAAATGATTTTTTTGTTTGCATCGTTCCAATATTTGCTTGCCGGATAATTTTCCGTCAGTTTTGTATAAGAATCTATTGCTTTGTTTATATTTTGTACAGAAGATTTTGCTTCGTAAACAAGTCCCTGAAGATAAAGTGCCCTGTCAAGTTTTGTCTGCGCATATTCAAAAAATTCAATTAATTTTTCTGCAGATTTTTCATAATCCTGATTTTTATACAGATTCTCCGCTTCTTTTAAAATTGAATCTGTATCAACGGTCGGCGTTTCATTTTCGTTTGCAGTCTGATTTTCATTTTGAGTCTGATTTTCTTCAGTTTTGTTTTGATTTTCTTTAATTTCCGTTTTTTCTTCAGTCACAGGATTTGAAACATAATATTGTTTTGACTCTGTTTCTTCAGATTTTTGAGGGTCCTGGGGATTATTTATTGCCTGCTCATTATTTTCTTTTACTTCTGGCAGCGGAGTTTTATATTCCGGCGCAGTAATATGAGTTTTATTAGAACCATTTTTGTTTAAAATCGTGATTTCAATGTAATCGTCAACAAAATCGCCGGTTAAAAAGTCATTTTTGTAAAAATGAGCAATCACTGTGCCAGCTTTTTTTGCCTGAAGACTGAATTTTACAGAATCTTCGTTTGTTGTGCGGCCAGAATAAATTATTTCGCGGGTATTATTTACAAGTCCTGAATAAATCCAGCCGTTACCCGGGTACGTAATGTCAAGAATTTCATTTTTGTTTAAACTTACTGAACGTGACGGAATAATCTGTTTTTCTTCTTCAACAATGTTTTCATCGTCGTCTGTAATGTCAATTACGCCGTTTTCTTCGTCTGCGGACGGCACAGTTTCTATTTCTTCCTGGACATTTTTTGAATTTTCTTGATTTTCGTTTTCAGAAACTGAAATTTCAACGCTGACCGGATTTTTTTCAGACTCATCTGATTCAATATTTTCTGTAGCATTTACATTTTCAGGATTTTCAGATTCAGGATTTTCCGCGCCGTCATTTTTTTCTTTGCCAGAGTCAATATTTTCTGCATCGCTATTTTCAGAATTTTCTGTTTCGGCTACCTCAGATTTTTCGTTATCAGAAAGTTCTTCATTGTCCTGTTTTTGAAATTCTGCATCGCTCAAAAATATTTCAACTGGCGGAAGCGAATCAAGTTCAAACTGCAAATCTTCTAGAGTTTTATCATCAAGCGGCGTAGTTTCTACAGTTTCGTCATCAGTTTTTTCTTCAACAACTTCAGGGATTTCTTCTGGTTCTTTTTCGTCTTCAATTAATTCAGGTTCAACAATTTCTGCAAGTTCTTCGTGAAAAACATCAGTTTTTTCTTCTGAATTTTCTTCATTAGTTTCAGTTTCGTCACCTTGATTTTCATTCTGAGTCTCAGTTTGTTCTGCTGGACTTTCAGTTTCTTTACTTTGATTTTCAGTTTGACTTTCAATTTGTTCGATTTGACTTTCAGATTCAGAAATTTCTTCTTTTTGTTCTGATTCCGGCTGTACAATTTCCGTATTTTCTGAATATTGATTTTCCTGGGCGTTCTGATTTTCGTCAATTTTTGGATTTGACGCACAAGAATATAAAATGATGCTTAAAGCTGAAATTAAAGGAATAATAATTTTTTTCATGGTGCCGCCTTTATAATTTCATTTATGATTTTTTTATTTGAAGCTGAAAGAGAATCAACTTCCCGGGAAGAAGGCACTGTGAACCATTCGTCAGCGTCCTCTTCCGACCATTTTTTTTCAGAAGATCTAGAAACAGCGTAATCTTCCGGCATTTCAGGGCCAGAAGGAATTTCTGGTGTTTCTGTAACAATCAACTGAGGTTTTTGCACTGTTTCTTTTTTTCCGGCGTTTGCAATCAGGATAATCAGAAGAATAACAATGAAAATCACAAGAAAAATGACTAAAACTGTAATTTTCTTATTGTTTTTATAAAAGTCTAAAAACTTTTTTTTGAGAAATGAAAATTTTTCCCGGATAATATTCCAGGTGGTAAAAAACATTTCTTTTAACTTCGTAATAAACTTCATAAATCAGAATTAATCCTCTGTTTTTTCTGAATTTTCAGCGCTTTCAGTTTTTATTCTTTTTGCCGGGCGTGGAGGAAGTACAACACCTTCTTCTTCAGGAACATCCTCTTCAACAAAATCATCTTTGCTTGCCAGCGGATCTTCCTCACGCTTTATTTCTTCGTCACGCTTAATTGTAATCAGTTTTGAAATTCCAGATTCTTCCATCGTAATTCCAAGCAGGGTACTAGCGCCCATTGCAGTTTTTTTGTTATGAGTGATTACAATGTACTGACTGATATTTGCAAAACTTTCCAGAGTGCTTACAAAACTAGAAACGTTTCTGTCATCAAGTGCCGCGTCAATTTCGTCCAAAAGACAGAATGGAGAAGGCCTAACCTGATATGTCGCGAACAAAAGCGCAACGGCGGTCATAGTTTTTTCACCACCGGAAAGCAACGCAATGTTTTCAAGTTTTTTTCCAGGCGGCTGGGCATAAATATCAATACCAGAAGTGAGAATATTTGCCGGATCTGCAAGTTTTAATTCCGCACGACCGCCATTAAAAAGTCGTCTGAACATATTGTGAAAATTTTTCTTAATCTGATTGTAAGTTTCAAGGAACATTTCCGCAGATTTAGATCTGATTTCCTCTGATACGCGCGTAAGATTTTCAAGACTTTTTTGAGTATCATCGTAATTTGCTTTTTGACGCTCGTATCTTTCTTTAACTTCCTGAAATTCTTCCGGCGCCATAAGGTTTGGAGTTCCAAGAGCCGCAAAATCTTTTTTAGTTTCCGAAAGTTTGTCTTTTAGTTCATTTACCGGAGCAATAATTTTGTACATTCTTTCTTCATAATCCATAAGATCATGAGAATATTGATCCATAAAGTTTTGTTTTATGTTTCTGATGTCGCTGTCAGAAGTGTTTAACTGCAGTGTAAGGCGTTCAAACTGTTCCTGATATTTGTTCTGTTCGTCCTGTTTTTTCTGCAGAGAATCACTTTTTCCGCTTACAGATTTATTGCATTTTGCAATGTCCGCATCAATTACCTTAAGTTCATTTGCAAGTTTTGTGCCACGATATTCAATTTCTGCCAGTTGATCTTGAATTTCGTTAATCTGCTCGTTAGTTTCCTGCGCACGCCGATTTTCTGTAAACAATTCGTCATCAACAGAATGTAAAGAAGTTTTTTCTGTCGTCAGATTTCGTTCAATAATTGCAATCTGGTCTTCCGCACTTTTTATCTGCTCCTGCATCTGGATTTCGTTGATGCGGAGTTTTCCTAAAGTTTCCCGAAAATCTTTGATTTTTTGAGTCAAATCTGAATTTTCGCCGTGCAAATCCCTGATTTTCTGATTAAGATTTTCAACTTCGTTTAAATTTGCTTTGATTTTTTCGTCAATGTTGCGTTTTTTAGTCATAATTCCTTCAGGACTAAAAAATTCAGACAAAAATGAAGGTGAAACTTCCAGATATTTATTTAAAGCGACTTCAAGTTCAGAAATTTGTTCTTCCGTTTTTTCAAAAACTTCACAAACTTCTTCCAATGCTTTTTTTGAATCCTGTTCATTATGATTTTGCAAAACAAAGTCAGAAAAAATATTTTTACGGCCGTTTACATAAATTTTCAGTTTTCCTAAAACCGTATCAAGATTTTCTTTTGCCGTTTTCATTGCATTTTCAGAAAATCCTGATGATTTTAGTTTTTCGTCCAGTTTACTTACAATGTCTTCCGTAATGGCAGCAAGTTCGTCCTGAAGTTCGTTACGTTTTTTTTCAAGTTCGCCAATTTGAACTCTGCAGGTGTCAGTTTTGCGGTCATTTTCGGTTATTTTATCTTCATTTTTTTCAATATTAGTCTTAAAAGAATCAATATTTTTTTTGATGTCGTCCAGCTGCTTATTTTTTACGTGAAGCGAAGCTTTTTGTTCGTCAATTTCTTCCTGTGCAGAATCAATGCGTTCTTGAATTGCATTTTTTCTTGCATTCAGATTATTGATTTTTTCCTTAATTTCTGTGGAACGGATGTTAAACTGATTTATCAGTTCCATTTTTCCGTTTTTTTCTTTTCCAATTCCCACAAGTTCAGACTGTTTTGTGTAAAGTTCTTCCTGCAAAGCCTTTACTTTATCCATATTTTCAGAAATTGTGTTGTTGATTTCTTCAATTTCTTTGCGGACCTTGTCACGTTTTTCCTGAATTGTCTGAAGTTCTTCCTGATGTCTTGCCTTGTCCTGAATAAAATTCTTAAGTCTGATGAGTGTTAAATCAAGCTCATAGTTAAAAATTTCTTCCCTGAGTTTTCGGTATTTTATTGTTTTTTCGGACTGAACCTTTAATGTTTCGTACTGTTTTTTAATTTCATTCAAGGCAATTTCAATTTGAATCATATTTTGCCTTGTTCTTTCAAGTTCGCGTTCCGCTTCTGCACATTCAGCCTTGCTCCTGGAAACTCCGGCCGCTTCTTCAAAAAGATAACGACGGTCTTCCGGTTTACTAGAAAGAATCTGGTCAATTTTGCCCTGTTCCATCACAGAGTAGGCTGCTTTTCCAACTCCTGTGTCTAAAAAAAGTTTTCTGATTTCTGTAGGGCCGGCAGGTCTTTTGTTTATAAAATATTCCTGTTCACCAGAACGATACATCCGGCGCGTAATGGAAATTTCTTCTTCATCAATTGGAAGCAAGCCTTTGTCATTAGAAAGTGTAAGCGTAACTTCTGCAGTATTTAATGCCTGACGTTGTTCCGTACCATTAAAAATAACGTCTTCCATTTTTTCTGCACGCAGATTTTTTGAACGGTTTTCTGCAAGAACCCATTTTATTGAATCTACAATATTACTTTTTCCACAGCCGTTCGGTCCAAGCAGAGCCGTAATTCCTTCTGCAAACTGAATATGAGTTTTATCTGCAAAAGATTTAAAACCGTGAATGTCAAGACTTTTTAGAAACACATTTAACCCCAATAGTAGAATTCTAAAAATTATATCGTATTATTCGCTTTTGTTCCATTCACAAGAAAATTTTACTTCAAAATGAAATCTATATTTTGTCAGGAAGTAAAAAAAATGTTTCAAAAATGGAAAAAAAATCGTATTAATAATATAATCGAAAATATCTTAAAAATTCGTCTGTGATGATTTTTCAGGACCTTAATTAAAAAGAGGACATAATGAATACTACAGTAAGTAAATTTCTTGCCACTCATAATTTTGTGGCTCATGTTGATGTTTTGTCTGTTGCTCAGGCAATGTTAAATGATATGGATAACGGTCTTAAAGGCAATAAGTCTGATATGGATATGATCAGAACTTACTGTAATCCTCCGACTCAGACTGCAAAAAATAAATCTGTAATTGTCATTGATGCCGGCGGAACAAATTTCCGCTCTTGTCTTGTAAATTTTGATGCCGAAGGCAATGCTTCTATTTCTGAAATGGAAAAAACTAAAATGCCAGGCGTTGAAAAAGAACTTTCTAAAAAGGACTTTTTTGCTCAGATGGCAGAAAATCTTGATCATCTTAAAAATAAATCTGACAGAATCGGTTTTTGTTTTTCTTATCCTATGGAAATTCAAAAAAATGGTGATGGTCTTTTGATTGGTTTTTCAAAGGAAGTAAAAGCTCCGGAAGTTATTGGATGCCTGGTTGGCGAAAATTTGGTCGAGGCTTTAAAACAGCGTGGCTGGAATTCTATAAAACGCATTACACTTTGTAATGATACGACCGCCGCTCTTCTTGCCGGTGCTGCCTGTGCTTCAAAAGGAATGGAATATTCTTCGTTCATTGGAATGATTTTGGGAACCGGCCATAATGCAGCGTACATTCAAAAAGATTCTGATGTTTATAAAATCAAAAAACAGATTATCGTAAATGAATCTGGAAAATTCTGCGGCGTTGTGCGTTCTGATTTTGACCGTGAAGTTGATTCTCACAGCGTTCAGCCGGGTAAATATCTTACAGAAAAGTTGTGTTCTGGCGCTTATTTAGGCCCTGTTGCTTATTATGCCGTAAAAGCGGCCGCAAATGATAAAATTTTTACAGCAAGCGTTAATGATGCTCTTTTAAAACTTGAAAGTCTTTCAAATATCGAAATGGATGATTTTTTACACGGACCGTTCAATTCAGAAAAAACTCTCGGAAAATTGATGAAAAATGCAAATGCAACTGATGAAGATTACGATACTCTTTATCAGATTTTTGATTCAATTTGTGAACGTTCGGCACGTTATGCTGCTGCAGTTTTGACTTCCTGCGTAATTCAGTGTGGCGAAGGTCATAATGCTGCAAGACCGGTTTGTCTTTTCTGCGACGGTACAACTTTCTTTAAAAACTGGAAAATCAAAGAAAGAGTTGCCGGTTATCTTGACGAAGTTTTAACAAACAGAATGGGAATTTACTGGCATATTACAACCTGCGATAATGATATTAGTCTTGGCGCCGCTATTTCCGGTTTGATAGACTAGGTTTTGTATGTTATAATTTTAAACGGTTTGTGAGGGGAAAATGGCCAGAAAGGGTAGTTTTGGAAAAATAGTTTTAGAAATTCTTATAATTTTAATCCTTATTGCCGGTGGATTGTTGTGGTTCCACTTTCTTGGTCTGCCTGCAAAAACCTGGGTAAACGATGCAGTTTCCAAAATTACCGGAAAACAGGTTCAAACTTCTCAAACTGTTACAAAATCAAATCCTCTTGTTACAAATCTTGATGAAGACAGATTAAACAAACAGCGCGAAGCAAACGAAATCTTTAAAGAAGAACTTGATAAACGCGAAGCAGATATTATAACTCTTGAAAATCAGCATGCTCAGGTTGCCGCAGAACTTGAAGAAAGAGAAAAAAATCAGGAAGAGCGAGAAAAAACATTTAACCTCACCGTCAAAAAATACGATGATAGAAATGTAAATATTGAACAGATTGCTAGTAACCTGAACGGTATGAGACCACAGGCTGCAGTTGATATTCTTGTTGCAATGGACGATCAGACTGTAATTGATGTTCTGCGCAAAGTTGAAGAAATGGCTGCCGCAAATGGAAAATCATCTATGGGCTCTTACTGGTTGTCTCTTATGCCATCTGAGCGGGCTGCAGAAATTCAGCGCAAGATGTTGAGCAAACCAGAAAACCTGGACTAACCTTCAAGTTTAGTTTCCTGTCAATTTTTTACATAAGTTTGACAGGAGATTAAATGTCAATTCAAAACAATTTAGACATCATCGTTAATTCTCAAATCAAACCTGATTTTCAGGCAATGAATTCTTTGTCTGGAAATAAAACATCATCTTCATATAATTTTGAAGATTTACTTCGTTCTGCTCAAAATGATTTGCAGTCAAAAAATTCAGAAACTGAAACGGTTTATAAAAATACAACGGCTCAGAATAATGAAAATCAGACGGTAAATCAAAAATCGGAAGTAGATGCCACATCTGAATCTCAAGAAATTGAAAAATCAGAAACGGTAAATAAAAAAAATGAAGTAAAGTCTGAAAAATTAAAGGACGAAAAATCAGAAAATCCTGAAAAAACAGAGATAAGAGGGGAAAAATCTGTAATTTCAGAAATTCAAAATCAAAAATCAGAAAAGGATGTTAAAAAATCTGAAAAAAAAGATTCAAACAAACTCAAAGATTCTGATTTTGAACGAATTGATTTTATAACTCAAAAGTCCTTGAATGAAGCTGAAGTTTCAGAGAATAAAAAATCGGCGGCTGAAATTAAGGTTAAAGGCTCAAGAGAAAAAAACGATGATTTGGAATTGTCACAACTTACGGATTTATCTGAAAAAGAAACTGTTTTGAACAAAAATGATTTTGAAAATCTGCTTAGCGGTCAGCGGGAGGGAAAATCAGACGGGGAAACTGATTTAAATTTTGACGGTGCAAAGCAGAATTCAAAAATTTCAAAACTAGATAAAGACGGAAAATTTACAGTTCAAGATGAAAGAACGGAAAATCCTGCTGAAAAATCAAAATTTGCCACATCAACTGAAAAAGGGACTACTGAAGTAAAAATTACGGGCGAAAATTCTGCAACAATTACGATGAATATGGCTGATTCTGCTAATTCTGATGTGGTTTTGTTGAATAATCAGACTACTGCCAGTTCTGCTTCAAATTATCAGGCAATGTTTAATAATCAGCTGATTTCTTCAACTCCGGATTTTGTTCAGGCGGGAAAAATCATCTTAAAAAACAATAATCAGGGAACAATTAATCTTGTGTTGCATCCTGATGATTTGGGAAATGTAAAAATTCATTTGTCGCTGGACGGTAAAACTGTAAGTGCTCAAATTTCTGTTGCCACAAAAGAAGCAATGGAAGTTTTTAAGGACAATTCAGAAACTTTGCGCGAAGCTTTTATTAAGCAGGGATTTGAAAATGCCACTTTTGATGTAAGTTACGAAAACAGCGGAAATTCTTTTGATCAGAATTCTGATTTTAACGGCCAGTATGATGATCGGGAACGTTACGCAAAGCGTGCTTACGGTGATATTTCAATTCAAGAGGATTCTGGTTTTGATAATTTTCCTGATTTAGAAAATTTTTCAAATACCGGAAATTATTCGGTTAACATTGTTGCGTAATTTCCGATAAAAAAAAGGCAGTCCGGAAATTTTTGTGATTTTTGGAATCTGTTTCGAAATTACGCAGCAAATTTTTATGTGAGTGAGGAGAATGATGGAACTACTTAACACACAAATGTCGGCCAGCGAAAAGGCGAGTAATGATTTAAAAATTGACGCCTACAATAAAACGCTGGTTCAGGAAGGAAGAAAAACTTCCAGTCAATTAGGAAAGGACGATTTTTTGAAACTGTTGATTACTCAGCTTCAAAATCAGGATCCGACAAGCCCTATGGAAGATACTCAGTTCATTTCGCAGATGGCGCAGTTCAGTTCGCTTGAGCAAATGACAAATATGAGTTCATCTTTTGAAAAACTTTCAAATTATATTTCTGGTTCGGAGGCAGTTTCTACTTTGGGAAAAACTGTTGAACTTAATGTTGGCGATACGACTACTAAAGGAATTGTTGAAGGTGCAACTCGTGGAGAAAATCCACAAATTCTGGTAAACGGAATGTATTACAGCATGGATAAAATTGCTGCAATTTATAATTAAAAGGCGAAAAATAATTCTGAAAAAAGAGATTTTCAGGATTTCCAAATATACAGGGATGTGGCTGTGATAACTTTCACGGCCTGCAGTTTTAGTCTGCGAAATATATATTCAAAATTAGAGGTGAAGACTTATGATGAGATCTCTTTATTCTGGCGTTTCTGGTTTGCAGAATCATCAGACAAGAATGGACGTAATTGGAAACAACATTTCAAACGTAAATACAACGGGTTTTAAACGCGGACGAGTAAATTTTCAGGATATGATTAGTCAGCAGCTTTCTGGCGCCGCAAAACCAACCGATGAACTTGGTGGTGTAAATGCTAAGGAAGTTGGACTTGGTATGACAGTTGCCACGATTGATAATATTTTTAATCAGGGAAATTTGCAGTCTACAGGAGTTTCTACTGATGTTGCAATTCAGGGAAACGGTTTCTTTATTCTTAAAGATGGCGAAGAATCATTTTATACAAGAAATGGTGCTTTTGGCCTTGATATGGACGGAACTCTTGTAAATCCTGCAACAGGTATGAGAGTGCAGGGCTGGATGGCAGAAGATGTAAACGGCCAGATGCTGGTTTCTACTGCCGCAACTCCAACAGATTTGACAATTCCGGTTGGCTCAAAAGATCCTGCAAAACAGACTGAAAATGTAAATTTTGCCTGCAACTTGAACAAAAATACTCCGGAAATTGCAGAAGGTGCAAGTCCTGATGATATTTACAAAGGAACTTGGGGTACAGAACAGAAAATTTACGATAGTTTTGGCAACGAACATATGCTTTCTGTAAGTTTTACAAAAGTTACCGGCGAACCTAATGCCTGGACTGCCGTTGTAAATATTGACCCTGATAATGCTGATTTTACAAATACTCGTGTTGGACTTGGCACTACAGACGGAATGGAAAATACTTTTACCGTTCGTTTTGATAATTACGGTGCCCTGGCTTCTGTAACTGACAGTGCCGGAAATGTTACAAATCCTGAAGGACAGGTTGTAATTCAGGCTTCTTTTGGAGTTTCAGATTCAAATGCTGATGCTGACGGAAATCCTTATCGCCAGACATTGAATATTAATCTTGGAACTATCGGAAGTTTTAAAGATACAGTAACTCAGTCTGCATCAAAATCAACAACAAAAGCTTTTTATCAGGACGGTTATACAATGGGCTATCTTGATAATTTCCATATTGATTCAACTGGTACAATCACAGGAGTTTATTCAAACGGAACAAACCGTACAATCGGACAGATTGCCCTTGCCACATTCTCTAATCAGCAGGGACTTGAAAAAGCCGGTGACAATACTTTTGTAGAATCAAATAACTCTGGAATGGCAAGAATCGGGGAGTCTGGAACTGCCGGAAGAGGTTCTCTGATGGCCGGTGCACTTGAAATGTCAAACGTTGACCTTTCAGAACAGATGACAGATATGATTGTTACTCAGCGTGGTTTCCAGTCAAACGCAAAAACAATTCAGACTGCAGATACATTGCTTGAAACAGTGCTTTCATTAAAACGTTAGTCTTAAATATTAATTAAATATTTTATCCCGCGGAACAATCCATCAGTTTCGCGGGATTTTTTTTATATTTTTTTATAATGAAAAATTATCGCAAAAATTTCTGTCAGTGCTTTATATTTAAACTATGATTTATTTTTTAATTCAGATTTTTATAATTCTAGCCTTTTCATCAATTTTGAGTTTTCAAGATATTAAATTCGGAAAAATTACAAAAGGTCTTGTCGTTTTTGCAATTTTAGCGGAATTTGTTTTTCAGATTGTAAGAGTTTATACATTGCATCGCAGCGCAGATTTTATCCTAAATCAGATGATTAGCGCCGTCGTTATGATGATTCTTTTTTATGTAGTTTTGTTTGTTACTAAGCGCAAAGTCGGTTTTTCCGAAGTTCTTTTTGCTACTTTTTGCGGATTATGCCTGCACTGGAAAGTTTTATGGATTTGCATTCTTTCAGCAGTAATTTTTATGGCAGGCTACATTCTTATCAGACATCTTGTAGAAAAATTAGAAATCAAAAAAATGAGAATTCCGTTCATCCCTTTTATGTCCGCAGGACTTTTGATTGCATATTTGATTCAGGAATTTGCACTGAAGTTATAAAAGTTCAAAAAATCCTAAGACTCTTTATGATAAGGTTTTAAAATTTCAAGAATTTTCGTTTTTCTAAAAAGATTTGCATAATTCCAGGCACTCATTCCCATATGATCTTTTATGTCCGGGTTTGCGCCATTTTCGGCAAGAAGTTTTACGATTTTTGTGCGGTCAGCGCCAACTGCAAGAATCAGATTTGTCTGGCCTTCCTTATTGATTGTGTTTAAATCCGCACCTTTTGAAATTAAAAAAGCCGTAATTTTTTCATTTCCGCGCCAAACTGCATCCATCACCGGAGTATACCCGCGGTCAAGGGACGTGGAATTTATGTCAGCGCCCTCGGCAATTATTTTTTTTGCAAGTTCAAAATTATCATTTCGGCAGGCAACATTCAGCAGCGGAGTTCCTTCGTCGTCGCGTTCGTTTACGCTCATTCCGGCGCTAATAAATTCGTTAAATATTTTTGATTTATTTTTTGCAATGTAAGATGCCATGCAATCAGGAGTAAACGGAATGCCTTTGTTTAATAATCTTGTTTTTGAGATTCGTTTTTTAGAATTTTCTATGAAAGATTCATAATTTTCCGTAAAAAAATCAAAGAGAGTGCTTTGAGTTTTAAAATATTTCGTTTTTGTCAGTTTTGTGATTGCAGATTTGCCCAAAAATTCAATATTCGTAACAATAGGAACTTCATGGCTTTCCATAAAACCCGCGATTCTTGAAAGATCTAGTTTTTCGTCAAAATTAAGGTCCTTTGTACAAAAAATTAAACAACAGGCGGACAATATCATTTCATCATGAGTTTTCAAGATATTTTTTATATTAAAGTCTGTCGTGAAAAGTTTATTTTTTTTATCTTGAGTCGTAAGAAAACTGTTAATTTTTTCAGAAAAATTCTGTTCGTCGCAAAAAAGAAGCCAATTCATTCAAATATTATAGACCCTTATAGTTCATTCTTCAAGTTTTCTGAAATTTTGGAATTTTATATTTTGCTTACTTGATTAAAGTTCCGGTTTTCTGATTTTTCCATTCCAAATTTCTTTAGGATAAACAATTATGCCGAGTTTTTTTTCTAGTGCAGCGTAGTGATTCATTTCATATTCATCGCCAATTACAACATTTATTCCGCTGTTTCCGGCCCTTGCAGTTCGTCCCGCGCGGTGAATAAAAAAATCATCATCAGAAGGCAAATCCATCTGAATTACATGTGAAATTTCTGGAATATCAAGGCCACGTGCCGCAAGATCACTTGTAACAAGAATTTTTATTTTTCCGCTTCTGAATTTTTCAATAGCAGATTTTCTTTCCATTTTGTCAGCTTTTGCGTGAAGGCAAGCACATTCTATTTTTTTATAGGTGAGTTTGTTAAAAATATTTTCGACCTGATCGGCGCGTGAAGTAAAAATCAGCGCTTTAGAAGGATTTTCGGCGTACAAGAATTTTCTTAAAGTTTCAATTTTATCGCGGGCTTCTGAATAAATTGCCCAGTGTGTGATTCGTTTTTTCAAGACATCTTCAGGTGGCATAATCACATTATTAATTCCGCCAAAGAAAATTTTCGTCTGTTTGTTAATTGTGGCAGTGCATGCAATCACCTGCGCCTGAGGAGGAACAAGGCGTCGTAAATTATCGGTATCTTCGTAAGATTCTTTTTTTACAAGTCTGTCCGTTTCATCAAAAACTATAAAAGCAACCGATGAAGTTTTGATTTTTTTCAATCTGATAAGTTCTACAAGTCTTGCCGTTGTTCCTATAATTATCTGAGGTTTTTCTTTTAAAATTTCAATTTGACGTTTTACAGGAGCGCCGCCAATTATTAATGCAGTTTTTCTATCTGTAACAGATTTTGCCGCCTGATTTATCTGACTTGCAAGTTCAAAAGTAGGGGCTACGATAATCGCTTTTACATTCAGTTTGTCATCATTTTCCTCGATTTTTTTTACGATTGGCAGGAGATATGCAAAAGTTTTTCCCGTTCCGGTTTCTGATTGAAAAATGACATTTTTATTTTCTAAAATTTGAGGGATAATTTCATTTTGTACAGGAGTTGGCGTTAAAATATTTAATTTTTCAAGACGTTCTTTTATTTCTGGAGATAGTAAGTCAAAGCAATTTTTGTCACTCATAGTGTAAATATAGCACACTAAAAAAAAAATCGCTATAATCCTTAAGATATGAAAATTGGGATAGATACTTTTGGCTGCGACCATGCAAAATCTGGTTTAGGCGCATATTTATTAAATTTTATTTCAAATCTTCCTTTGGATTCTTCCTTTGAGTATGAACTTTTTGGTTTGGAAGAAGACAGATATACATACAATCAGAATAACGGAATTAATTTTGTGAGCGTAAATATTGGCGATAAACTTTCCGTTCAACGTTTGTGGCACAGACGGATTTTGCCGTCATTTGTCAAAAAAAATGGCTACGATGCAGTAATTTTTCCGGCATGTGAAAAAGTGATTGCTTCAAAAATACCGGCAAAGGCAATTGTTGTTGTAAATTCTGTTTTGTCCCCAATGTTAAAGGAAATGGGATTTTCTTATCGTCATCAATTAAAAAAAGGATTAAATCACGCCTTTAAAATTATAAGTCCAACCGAATATATAAAGAAAGATTTGACGAAAATTGGCATAAAATCTAAAAAAATAAAGATTGTAAAAGATGGAATTGACCATAAAAACTTTTTTCCGTCCGTAATTCAAGAAGAAATTGTACAGATAAACCCTTTTGCAATAAAAACTCCTTATTTTCTTTGTGCAACGCGCCTTTCTGGTCCTGATAAAAAACACGAGGAACTCATAAAAGCCTTTGAGATTTTTAAGAAAAAAACAAATGCTCCCCACAGACTTGTAATTGCCGGTGACGGAAACGAGTATTCGGACAAAATTCATGAACTGGCGTTTAAAAGTTCTTTTGCGAGTGATATTTTTATAACCGGATATTTTCCTCCAGAAAGTCTTCCAAAGTTGTATGGTGCGGCTGATGTTTGTATTTTCCCTGCAATTAATGAAGGTGTTGGATTGCCTGTTCTTGAAGCAATGGCTTGTGGGGTTCCTGTTTTATGTTCTGATTCCGCAGCGTTAAAAGAAATGGGGGAGGACGCTCCTTTGTATTTTGATTCTTGCAAACCAGAAAATATTGCAGACGCTATGATAAAAATTGTGGAAAATCCTTCGTTAAAAGAAAAAATGATTGAAAAAGGATTAAAAAATGCCTCTGCTTATGACTGGAAAAAAACTGTAAAGCAGACACTTTCTGTTCTTGAAAATTAAAAGACTGATATTTTGTGATTTTAAAATAAAAAAAAGGCGGAAGATTTTCATTTTCCGCCTTTTTTTTATTGAAGGTATAAAAATAGATTCAAAATGCTGATGTCAAGGTCTTGAATGAAAGTATGCCTTGACTCGACGTATTACTCTGGAAT
>CAVHTI010000041.1:0-21437 GCA_963638805.1 Anaerobutyricum sp. | reverse complement strand
GCAATTCCATAAAGCGCCGCAGTTTCGCACCTAAGTATATTTACGACAAAATGAACGGGCTGGAATAGTTCTTTTTGACAAAGTTTTTCAATTTCGGACGGGGAAATTCCGCCTTCAGAACCAACCATCACAGCAATTTTTTTTGAATCATTATTTTTTACGCTCTGAACAAAGTCGCCAAACGGCACGCATTTTTCCGTGCGTTCTGAAAGAACAAGTCCGGTACAAGATGATTTTGACTCGCCCGCCTGCTCTTCCCACAAAGAAAGCGCTTCGTCCAAAGTTTGTGGCGACAGAACTTCCGTTGGGACTGGCGAACCGCTTTGCTGCCGTGCTTCCCTGATGATTTTTTCTATCCGCTCTTTTTTTGAATTTTGCAGGGCCTGAACGCTGTTTTTTTCTGAATATTCGCCAATCACCGGAATGATTTTACGAATTCCACACTCAGTTGCCTGCCGTACAATTTGTTCAAATTTCTGAGGTTTTGGAATGAACTGAAAAAGCCAGTATTCACGGCGATTTAAAACTTCATCAATTTCATCGGCCTGAACCCCGCGCGTAATCGTAGAATTTTCTTTTTGATTTTCTAAAACGTCACAGACCTGGATTTTAATTTTTTTGAGTTTGTCATCAACAGAAACAACCGTCGTTGCCTGCAATTTTCCGTCCGGAAATCTTACATTCAGCATATCGCCGGTTTTTACGCGGAGAACTTGCCTCAAATATCGAAAATCCTTGCCGGAAAGTTCCGCGATTCCATTTTTTATATTTTGATTTTCTAAAATAAACTGCCGCACAAAAAATCCACGGTCACGCAAAAAAATCACGGAGCGCACAGAATCTGCCTGCACGCTCCGAAAATTTGCGGTTTTACCGTGCCCCTATTCTTCCTGAGTTTCCGAAACAACTTCGTCCTGAAGCTGCTTTAAGGTTTTTGTATTTTGCAAAAGTTCACTGTAATTTTCTGAGGTAACAATTTTAATTGCCTCGTTCAACTGCAAATCATAATCCAAATCATAAACTGGCGCGGTCTGATTTCTTAAAACCTGATTTCTGAGAAGTTTTCTTAAAATTCGTTCGTCAAGTTTATAAGTTTCACTAAGTTTTTCTGCAGCTCTGGAAATTGCATTTTCGTTCATTCCCGGATTCTGGCTGACATAATCTTCAATCACGTTGTCTTCCATGAGTTTTACGTAAGTTTTTTCTTCTTCTTCCGTAAATTCTTCAAGATTTTTTACTTCATAATCAGGCGGAATTCCGATTTTATCAATATTTACATCACTTGGAGTATAATAGCGCGCCATTGTAATTTTGATTCCGTCAGTTTCGCTCAAAGTGATAACCTGCTGAACCGAACCTTTACCGTAAGTTCGTTCGCCAACAAGGTATGCAAGGTGATAATCTTTTAACGCTCCGGAAACAATTTCTGAAGCACTTGCAGAACCGCGGTTTATTAAAACAACACACGGAGTATTTTTCTTTACAGTCGTTCTTGCGGCACTTGCGGTAAACTGCTGATTTTCCATTGCAAGACGACTTTTTGTAGTAACGACAGGGCCTTCGTCAATGAATTTGTCTGCAACGTCCACTGCACTTGTAATAAGTCCGCCAGGATTATCACGCAAATCCAGGATTAAACAGTCGTAGCCGGTCTTTTCAAATTCATCAAGAGCGTCCTGCATACGATGTGCGGTTTCTGGAGTAAACTGAATCAGTCTTACATAGCCGATTTTCTTTGAATTTTGTTCTATCATTGCATATTTTACGGTCGGAACTTCAATCAGCGCGCGTACGAGAGTTACATCAAAACGCATACTGGTTCCGCGCAAAATTGTAATTGTTACAGGAGTTCCAACTTCGCCCCGCAAAACTGCAAGAACTTCGTTCATCGTCATATCTGGAGTTGGTTTTCCTTCAACGGCAATAATTAAATCTCCTGCCTGAATGCCGGCTTTTGCGCCCGGAGAATCTTCGAGTGGAGTTGAAACTTCTACGTAGGCAGGTTTTTCTGGAGTTGAGGTCACGGCCTTTGTAATTGTAAGTCCAACTCCGCCAAATGCACCGGCCGTAGTGTCGTTTAAGTCGCGCATATAATCAGAATCAAGATAAACCGTGTGAGGGTCGCCGATTGCTTCCAACATACCTTTTAATGCGCCTTCGTAAAGAATTTTTGGATCAAGTTCATCAACATAATTTTCTTCTACAAAATCAAATACACTGTTGATTTTTTTCATGTACTGATAACTTGAAATTTTCTGATTGTCAGACGTTTCTTTTGATTTTGAGCCAAAAGCATAACAGTTTGACATTGTAAAAATCACGGGCAGAATTAAAGCAGCCCTAAAAATTGACTTAATTCTTTTCATAGCGCATATTTTACGGCAATAAAGGGAAAATTTCTATTGAATATTTACAAAAGACGCTTCGCTACTTAGTTTTGTTTTCGATTTACTTTCATTGGTAAACAAAACTAACGGGGTGTTGGGGTGTTGGTCGCTTCGCTGTTAACGGGGCGTTGCGGGGTGTCCACGCTGAAGGGGGAGCGCGCAACCATGTGCGCGCGAGGGGGAAGAGTCGTGAGCTTCGCTCACTTACGAGTTTTGTCTTCGATTTTTTTTTATCGGAAGACAAAACATCGCTTTCCCCTCCTTTATGAAAATTTCGTGCTTACTTTCTATTTTTTTCTTTAGGTTTCTGATTTTTCAATTCCGGATTTGTGTAACCGTTTTGAACGCTAAGGCCTTTTTTGCGGGCGCGGAAAAACAAAATCAGATTCATGGCGATTGAACTTACAATCATAATCAGGCAGAGAATCTGGCCGGTGGAAAGGTTTGTGAACGAAATATTTTGCGAAATTTCGGAAATGTCCATTGATTTGCTGCCGGTTCTAAAGCCCATGTCTGAGTCTGGCTGGCGGCAATATTCGATGAAAAATCTGAAAAATCCGTAAATGCCGATGTACATCCAGCCGAGCTGGCCGTCATATTTTTTATGTTTTCGGCAAAGCCAGAGAATTATGCCGGTCACGATGCCTTCAAAAATTGCTTCGTAAAGCTGACTTGGGTGGCGCGGAAGGTTCACGTAATTTAAATTGGAAATGTCCATTCCGATTTTTGCACAGAATTCCTGTACCCACGGAAGTTTTGTGCTGAATCTTTCTGCAGCCGGAAAAACCATTCCCCACGGCATTGTTGTAACGCGGCCAAAAAGTTCGCCGTTCAAAAAATTGCCAAGTCTGCCAAAAAAATAACCAAACGGAATTGCCACGCACATAACGTCAGCCCACTGCCAGAACTTCTTTTTGTGAATAAGACACCAGACCAAAAGTCCTATAAATCCGCCGACAACTCCGCCGTGATATGACATTCCCGCAAGGCCCGTGAATTTTCCGTTTTGGAACGGCCAGAAAATCAGCCACGGTTTTGAACGGTAAAGGCCGGTCGTATCGTAAATCAGACATGAACCAACGCGCGCGCCAATCAACAGAAAAACAATGCCGCAAATGATGTAACTAAAAATATCATCCGAAGTTGCTTTATACCCCGGAGCATCCAGCGCGCCCTCTTTCATCTGTTTGTTTAACAGAAAATAGGCAGTGCCAAAAGCAAAAATGTACATTAAGCCGTACCATCGCAGCATGCTCAAAGCCTGAACGCCCGGGAAAATTTCCGGATGAATAAAAGACGGATAATTAACGTAAAGAAAATTCATAAAAATTCCTGTTTTATTTTAGATTTTAAATCCCAAAGAAGCGGCTTTTACAAGTTTTGATTTTAAAAGCTGATTTTCTTTTCTCAGTTGGGTAATTTCATAATTCTGCGACCTTATCATTTCTGCAACTTCGCTGGAAGAAAGGCCACCGCCAGCAACCAAATCTTCAATTCCAGAAATGCGGACATTAAAATCGTTGCTGGCTTCCTCTTCCGCAGATTGAAAATTGTCCGTGCTGCTTTCCGGAGAAAATCCCGCATCAAACTGATGTGCCGGAGTTGAAATTACTTTATCTGCAATCCTGTAAATTGCCTGACCCAAAACGGACTGCGGTTTATAAACAACCACCGGCAACTGACTCGCAAGTGCCTTGTCCTGAAGCATATCGCGGAACATAAGTCCCAGATATTCAATTTCCAGTCCAAGATACTGATTGCAGGAATTTTTGATTCTATATGCCCTGTCCGCATCTTTTGGATCTTCTATCAAATTCATAACAAGGCGGGGCCTAAACTGATTCATTCTGTTCGCAAAAATCTGAGTGTTCACCGGATCAATCTGCAAAAGTTCCTGAACAAGCTGCGGAATATAAAGTTTTTGCATTGAAGAAGAATTTTTGCGCAAATTATCAAGATATTCACGACCGGCAGTTCCGCGTTTAAAAGTCGTGTACAAAAGTCTGTAAACTGCGTTTTTCAAAAAAAGATAACCGTTCAGCGTTGCAGTAACGGCCGGCGCCGAAACAATAATTCCCTGCGGAGAAAGCAAAAACATATCAAGAATAAACTGATGAGTTCCCGCGCCCAAATCAAGAATCAGATAGTCGGTATTTATACTTTTGAGATTTTTTATAAGACGAACTTTTTGCGAATATTTCAATGACGTTAAATCGGGAATCTGACTGTCGCCGGCAATAAAACTTACATTCTGATAATCAGTCGGCTGAATAATATCTTTAAAATCAGATTTTTCCGTAAACCAGGAACCAAGACTTGCATTTCCCGGCCGTTGCCCAATCACAAGATGAAGGTTGGACGCTCCCAAATCCAAATCAGCAAGAACAACTCTTTTACCCTGCTGACCAAGCGCAATTGCCAGGTTCGCAGAAAGCAAACTTTTTCCAACTCCACCTTTTCCACTCGCTACAGGAATAATTACCGCCATAGTTCAAATATACCACAAAAAATGAGTTTTTACATTAAGATTGCCATTTTTCATACGGGGCCAGTGCATCGTTCCAACTCGCCTTGCGTAGTTCGGTAGCCCTCAAAGTCCTCAGCCCGCAAATTAGCGGGCTTCCGGGCTTCTGCTTCGGTTGTTCAAACAACCTTCGCAGCTACTCCAGGCTCGGGCCTGCTTTTCCGTACAAGCGTTCAAAATCACGGCGGTCAAGTGGAATATTTCCGTCATAAAGTTTTTTCTGTTCTTCAATCTGCTCAAAAGTCCAGGTTTTGCCTTTGTTCATTCCCGGACAATCTAGCGCACATTCGTTCCAGGTTTCTTTGTCCTGAATCATCCAGCTCCAAAACGGATACGTTGAACACTGCACCGGCCGTGCCTCGTACGCAGAACAACCAGAATTCCACAAAATGCAATCATAATTGTCCATTTCTTTTAGTGCCAGAACCTGAGTTCCGTAATAATAATCTGCCCAGCGACAATATTTTTTTGCAAAATCAAGTTCTTTCATATCAAAATGGGCACAAAGCGTTATTAAATCTCGGTGCGAAAGATAAACAAATCCAGGCGAATGCCCGCAACAAAAGGAACAACGCTGACATTCAAAATTCAGACCGTTTTTATAAAACTCATTCATTTTAATTTTCCACAAATAATTTTTTTACGGCATTCATATATTTTTCACCGCGGTCAAATTCGTTGGCAAACATTCCAAAAGACGTTGCACCCGGCGAAAAAACTACAATTTCACTGTTTTTTGCAGAATCTTCTTTTGCTTTTTCTTCATTTTCCAGATTTTTTTTCATTTCACAAAGAAGTTCATCAAGAGAATTAAACGGGCCGTAATATTCAGTTTTATTTTCCTGCAAAACCGGCAATACTTTGTCCGTTGCGCTGCCCGCCAGAAGATAAATACTTTTTACCTTGTATTCTGAGTTTTGCGGGGCCGTAAGAATTTTTGCAAGTGGCGAAAGTTCAAGGCCTTTGTCCGTTCCGCCGGTAATCAGATTTACACTTTTTTCAAAGGCCTGTGTTGCCGCCGCCGCTGCCTCCGGAACCGTTGCACAAGAATCGTTGTAAAATTTATATTCCGTTTTTTTACACTTCCAGGAATGAAAATACTGTAGCCGATGTTCAATTCCCGGCCATTTTCCGCAAATTTCCGTGCATTTTTCAGCATCAATTCCCATCAAATACATTACGAGCGCCGCATTCAGCACATTCGTCTTCATATGTTCACCGGGAACAGAAAGTTCTTTCATTACAGTCACCGGTTTTTCCATATACGGCAGGAACAATTTTCCGATTGTACGGCCGTTTTTGTCTTTTTCCTGCCAGACACCGTAAACTTTTGCAGGCGCAGAGTGTCCATTGCCGGTTGGCAGAGAATTTTCCGCGCCAGAGTGGCAATTTTCCAGAGATTTTTCAGATTTTCCGTAACGCAAAACCGTCGCATGACTTTCACTTGCAAAAAGATTTCCCCAAGTTGAATTATCAAGGTCAGGATGCGCAGATTTTTCGGGCCCAGTACCAGGTTCATCACCATCCGCGTCAAAAATTGAATAACAGCCTTTATCCTGATTTTTGTAAATCAAACGTTTATCGGCAACGTAGTCTTCCATATTGCCGTACCAGTTCTGATGATCCGGAATAATTTTTGTGATTATGGAAATGTGAGGTTTTAAAATTCCACGGCCGCGCAAATCCGCAAGCTGCCATGAAGAAAATTCAATTACAACCGGAGTATCCTGATTCACTTCATCAAAAAAAGTCAAAGGACTAACCGTAATGTTTCCGCCAAGAAAAGTTTTAAAACCGGCAGTTTTCAGTCCATAATAAATTGCACTGACCGTAGAAGATTTACCCTTGCTACCCGTGACTGCAATAATCGGAGCGGAAGTAAAACGCAAAAAAATACTCAGATCCGTTTCTATTGCTTTGGCCACTGCCAGAAATTTATTCCCCTGGTATTTTACGCCAGGATTTTTGATTACACAGTCCGCATTTTCAAAATCAGCCAAAATATGCTCACCCAGATGAAAAATCAGTTTTTCCTGTGGTAATTCAGCGTCATTTTTTAAAGCATCAACGGAAGATTTCAGCTGTTCTTCCGTTTTCATATCCGTAACAGTTACAAAAGCGCCTTTTTTCAAAAAAAATCTGACGGCCGCAAGTCCTCCGCCATTTAATCCCAGCCCCATAACCGTAATTTTTTTGTTTTTAATGTCATCAACAGATTTAAACGGACATTTTGATGAATATGAATGAAATTCCATAAGTTTGACCTCAATTCTGATTACAAAAAAAAAGCCTCCCTTGTTTAAGGAGGCTTCTGCCGGGAACCAGAATCGAACTGGCACGTCGATTGCTCGACACAGGATTTTAAGTCCTGGGCGTCTACCAATTCCGCCATCCCGGCAAGTGGAATTTATATTATATGAATTATTGCTTTTTTACAAGTCCCAGACTTTCCCTGATTTTCTACAAGTTTTTAACTGCAGAAATTAATTTCAAGGGAGTTAAATCAAAGCCTTTGCCTTCATCAAACGAAGAACCGGCAAGCGCATGAGATTCCACGGCCGTTATGGCAACATCAAGTGCGGTATAATTTTGAGCCAAAAGCGCGGCATTCATTCCGGCAAGAACATCACCACTACCGGCCTTTGCAAGAGAAGGAGCGCCATCCGCGCAAATAAAATGACGGATAAAATGACGAACAGGGCAATTATTTCCGGCAGTAATTAAAGTGACCGCAGATTTTACAATCAGCACGCAGGAAGGGAATTTCTGAACAAATTTTTCTGAAAGTTCCATTTTTAACGCAAGAGAATCTTTTGAATCAGTCAAATCAGAAACTGAAATTTCGGCAATTCCGCAAAGTGAACACAAAACCGTAAATTCTTTTAAATGCGGAGTCAAAATTATTTTTGCACCACGGACAGAATTCAAAAATTCAAGAATATTTAAAATTTCAGGATTCGTGAGCAGGTCAGCGTCAATCACACACGCAGGATTTTTTGCAGACACAAACCAGTTTTTAAACGTTTCCAGAGTTTTTTCGTCAATTTTACCAAGGCCACTTCCAATGCAAACGGCCGTAGTTTTTTCTGGAATTTCGGAAGAAATCATTAATTCCGGGGAAATTTTAAATTGATTTAAATCGGATTTTTGAGTTTTCACGAGACTTACAAGGCCACTTCCAAAATTCAAGGCAGCGGTGGCGGCTATAATTCCCGCGCCGGATTTTTCGCCCGCAAAAACTGCCACATGGCCAAAATTTCCTTTGTGAGTGCTTTTTTTATTGCGCCAGGGAAGTTTTAAATCCTGTTTTTCAATCAAAAATGCATCGGCTGGGCTTGCAGATTGAAATTTCACCTCAGAAATTCCCAGATTTGCACAGATTATTTTTCCGCAAACGTTCTTTGCACCGTCGCCAAAAAGCACGGTTTTCAGCGCGCCCATTGTAACGGTCTTGTCCGCAACAAATTTCATTCCAGAAGGAACGTCGCAGGCAATTTTTTTCGCTTTTGATTTATTGCAGATTTCTATGATTTTTAAAATATTTTCCGGCAAATCACCGTGAAAGCCCGTGCCAAAAAAACAATCGACGATAATGTCGTTTTGGGAAGTTTTTAAAATTTCTTCGGAAATTTCATTTTCTGAACAAAATTGAACGCCAGCCACTTTTGCCATTTTGTACTGAATTTCAGCTTCCGTTGATTTTGGCTCGCCGGACAAATAAATTTTCAGTTCAAAATCGCCTGAAAGGCGCCGCGCAAGAGCAAGACCGTCCGCGCCATTATTACCTTTTCCGCACAAAATTAGAACTTTGCCAGTGCAACAAAAATCCCGCACGGCATTTTCCAAAGCGGCAGCGGCATTTTCCATCATAATCAATTCAGGAAATTCATAAACTTTCTTTGCAATTTTTTCTGGGACGGTAGAATCTTTATAAACTGCTTTCATCTGATTAAAAATCTGCCACTATCTGAAAAAGAACAATCCAAAAATTCCAAGAGGAATCAGGTATGCGGCAAACCAGTGAAGTTTTCCTTTTCGTAAAATTTTCATAAGCAAAGTCAGGGCAATGTATCCTGTTGCAAAAGCGGCGGCACAACCGGCAATTACGGCCGCAACACCAACACTTTCTTTGACTTGTCCCAAATCTTTTAATTCAAGAACAAAAGCACCAAGAATTGCCGGAATTGAAACTAAAAATGAATAATCTCCGGCAGCAGATTTATCAACGCAACTGTAAAGTGCGCCGGCAATTGTAGAACCACTGCGGCTGATTCCCGGCAAAGTTCCAAATCCCTGCATAATTCCAATAATCACAGACTGCAAAATTGAAATTCCGGCCGGCAACTTCTTTTGATTTTCATTATTTTCAGAAATTTCAGAATTTTCTGTGGCTGATTCATCTTCTTTTTTTGAAAAACGCGCAAAAAATCCTGATTTTCCGGGAATTCGTTTTTTATTTGCGGCAACGGAAGAAAGAATCAACAGAAAAGCGGTAATCAAAAATCCGGCACAAGTTAATTTTATTGAAGCACCGTCAATTTTTTTGCTCATAAAATAGCCAAGAACACCGGTAATTGCCGTCGTAATTATGATTGCAATTATTGTTCTTCGTCCGGCAACGTCAGTTCCGCAAAGTAAATCATCAGGATTTTCTGTATTTTCCGGGCGCGGTTTTCTTGCAATCCAGCGGCCAAGAATTTTCAGTAAATTCCAGATTTTTTTTCTAAAATAAATTACAACGGCAAGTAAAGTTGCCATGTGCAAAAAAATATCAAAAAGGAGTGGCACTTCTTCAAGTCCAAAAAGTTTTTGGGCCACAAGCAAATGACCGGAAGAAGAAATCGGCAAAAATTCCGCAACTCCCTGTAAAATTCCAAGCAAAATTCCCTGTATAACTGACATATTTCCTCCAATGCTCGCACTAAAGGGCATCTTTAAAAAAATCAAAAAATTCCTGCGCGTTCAAACTAAAAAACGGACAGCCTGAAAACAAACTGTCCGCATTAAAAAATCACTACTTAATATTTTTACAAAGAAGCAAAAGCCCTTCAACAATCGCCTGATGTTCCTGCGGGGCAATGCGTTCATACAAAGAATCTGGAGTGTCGCCGTCCAAAACTGGAACCTTTTTCTGAATCAGAATTTTTCCGCCGTCACATTCGGCACTCACAAGATGAATTGTACAACCGCTTTCTTTTTCGCCGGCCGCAAGAACTGCCTCGTGAACGTGATGGCCCCACATTCCAACTCCGCCAAATTTTGGCAAAAGCGCCGGATGCAGATTCAAAATCCTGTCTTTATAAAAATCAAGAATTTTTCCCGCCAGAACCGTAAGCCACCCGGCCTGAACAATCACCTGAACGCCCGCCGCCTGACACAACTCAAGAACTTTATTAGAAACGGCAAGTCTTTTTGTGTCACGGTCAGAAACTTTTGCAACTTCCGCGCCCATAACAGAATATGGACTTGTAATTTCAGTTTTTATTCCGGCCTTTGTGGCACGTTCCAGGGCATAAGCATCTTTGTGATCACTTATAACCGTTACAATTTCGTAAGGACATTCGGGATTTGACTTTTCGTAATCAATCAAAGCCTGAAGATTTGTCCCACCGCCACTAACCAGAACCGCAGTTTTTACTTTCATAAACAAATCTTCAAAAAATTAGTCTTCAAAAAGGACACGTTCTCTTTGAGTTACCGCTGCACCGTCCGCATACTTTGTATAGCCGATTTTATAAGCTTTCATATCAGGACAATCATCACGATGATATTTAGAAGCATTTGCGTTAAACATTTCTATAATTTCATCAGCATCTTTTGCAGCAACATCAAGAACAAAACCGATTCCCATGTTGAATGTATTGTAAACATTATCAACATCAGCGCCACGTCGGATTAATTCACCAAATACCGGCGGAATATTCCAGCTGTCACGTTTAATCACAGAAATCAACTGTTTTTTGCCGTCCTTTGCCTTAGGATACATTCGCGGGATATTTTCGTAAAATCCGCCACCAGTTACGTGAACCATACCTTTTACAGATTTTCTGTATTTTTTCAGAACTTCCATAACCGGACGAACATAAATTCGTGTAGGAGTCAGCAAAACTTCGCCGATTGTTTTTCCTGTGTCTTTTCCGTCAATTACAAAAGGGTCGTCAAAATTTTCTACAAGTTTGCGAACAAGGCTGAATCCGTTTGAATGAACGCCAGTAGAACTCAAACCAATCAGAACATCGCCGTCTTTAATATTTTCACCGGTAATCATTTCTGATTTTTCGCCAACGCCAACAGCAAAACCGGCCAAATCATACTTTCCGTCATCATAAAAACCTGGCATTTCTGCAGTTTCGCCGCCAAGCAATGCACATTCAGAATCAACACAACCGTCAGCAACGCCTTTTACAAGTTCAGCGGCAACATCAGATTCAAGTTTACCGCACGCAACATAGTCCAAAAAGAACAACGGCTGAGTTCCCGAACACAAAATGTCGTTTACACTCATTGCAACACAGTCAATTCCAACCGTGTCATATTTTTTCATTTTAAATGCAATGTCCAGTTTTGTACCAACACCGTCCGTACCGCTTACCATAACCGGATTTTTTAAGCCTTTTGGCACTGCAAACATTCCGTTAAAACTTCCCAAATCGGTTAAAAGCCCCGGAATTCTTGTTCGAGCGGCCTGCTCCTTGTACTTATTTACCGCGCGGTAACCTTCTTCAACATCAACGCCAGATTCTTTGTACGATGCCATGTTGGTCTCCTAAAAAAAATAAAAAAAATATTATGGGCGTTTGGCGCAAAAATGCGCCACCGGGCTTTTCAGGGCTACGGCTTTCGCCTCCGACCAAACGCTTTGCGTTTGTTTTCGCTACGCTCACCCTTACAATCCCTAACGCAGGTTTTCTTTCGTGCTATATCAACGAATTAAAACTCGAAAGTCTCTCTGGAAAATCATTGAAAATGATTTTTTAGAGATGCCCTTAATTATAAAGAAAATTTACTTCCTAATGCAAATGCCCGGAAAATCTTAGAATTTTATGTCAATTCCGGTAGCAGCTGCATCGTCTGCAAGTTTTTTACGGAATTCTACAAGTTTCGATTTTAATTCTGGATATTTTATTGCAAGAATTTGCACTGCAAGGTAAGCAGCATTTTTTGCACTGTTAATTCCAACCGTTGCAACAGGAATCTGCGGTGGCATTTGAACAATACTCAAAAGTGCATCCATTCCGCCAAGACCGTTGGACTTTTCTGAACAACATTCAAGTGGCACGCCAATCACAGGCAAAACAGTTTCTCCGGCAATTACGCCCGGCAATGCAGCGGCAAGACCAGCGCCGGCAATAATTACTTCACAGCCGTCCTTTTCTACCTGCTCAACTGTATGTTTAAGCAAAGCACCTGCCCTATGCGCAGAAATTATGTACGCTTTGTATTCCACACCGAATTCATTAAGAATGTCGGCAGCCTTCTTCATTGTGTCTTTGTCAGACTTTGAACCAAAAAAAATTGCTACTTTCATAAAAGAGTTTTAACACAAAGTTCAAAAAAATTCAGTAGTGCATTATTTGTGACTGTCAGCAACGGAACCTACGCCGTAACCTTCAGAATCTTTGGAATACTCAGAGTTTTTGTTTATGGAAGAAAAAGTCAAATCCTGATTCAGTTCAATTTTTACATTTTTGTAAAGTTCATCTAAATCAACTTCAAAAATCTTAGAAAGTAACAGCACTTCAAGGTCTTTTACGCAACGGCTGCCATTTTCCATTGTCTGAATTGCATTTTTAGTTATCTGTAAATCATATTCCTGCATACGATCCGCAAGGAATCTTTGTGACCAGCCCTTTGATGTCCTGAGACGCAATATATTTTCGCCAACAACATTTAATCTGTTCTTGTATCTGTAAACATTTCTGGCCATAGCATCCTTTGACAAAGTCTGTAGTGAAAAACGGGCTGTCAAAAATAAATGATAAAACCAGCAAATTTTTTATTGACCTTAATCTAAGGTCAATTTACCATTTATATATGATTTTTAAATTTTTCAAAAAACCTGAACAAATTTTTCTCTGTGCAAATTCTGAAACTTTTTCTCAGAATTTAAGTTTTTTCCTGAATTTAATTACAAATCAGAATAATCCTTTTACCCCGGAAGATATTACAATTATTTGGGAAAATGAAGAACTAAAGAATAAAATAGAATCCGCAATAAATCATGAAACAATGAACGTAAAATTTTCAAAACTGGAAGATTTTTTAAAACTGAACAAAAAAAGTCCTGTAGTTCTTTTGCCGGTAGAAAAAAGATGCTTATTTCTTTCGCGCAAACAAAAAAAGGCCGCCGCAAAAGCTTCAAGACTTACAGTTTTTACCTCAGAAAATCCAAAAAACTTTGCATTAAGAAAACTTCCAACCAGCAGTTCTGTTTTTATGGACGGCAAACTCTGCTTGTAGATTATTTTTTTTAACTTCTATATTAAAAACTTCTTAAAAACCAAAAGTTTTTAACTTCTAAATTAAAAACTTTTAAATATTGTAATATTTTTGACATTCAGATTAATAACTTTAGCATTTTTATGACTTTTAAACTTACAAGTTAAAAACTTTACTCATTTTTGCAACCGTGGTAAACTAAAATCATGTTAGACTTACGCGAAACGCCAGAGTATCAGGAAAAATCAATTTCTCGCCCAGTATATTTTCAGAAAGTCCTGTCATGGAAAGACAAAAAAGTCATAAAAGTCGTAACCGGGATAAGACGCTCTGGAAAATCCATTGTTCTTAAAGAATTTTGCGAAGAAATTTCAAAATCAGTGGACTACAATCAGATTACTTTTTTGAATTTTGAGCAGATTGAAAACGAAGATTTGCACGAATATCACGCACTTTACAATTATATAAAGGGCAAAATCATTCCCGAAAAAATGAATTATGTACTTCTTGATGAAGTGCAAGTTGTTCCGCAGTTTGAAAAAGCCATAGATTCACTTTTTTTGCTGCCAAATATCGACATTTATTTGACCGGCTCAAACGCAAGTATGCTTTCTAGCGAAATTGCAACACTGCTTTCCGGCCGCTATGTTGAAATAAACATTCTGCCGTTTTCTTTTACGGAATTTCAGGCAGGCTACAAAAAAACTTTTCCAGAAAAAAATCTGGACTTGGCATCGCTTTACAAACTTTACATAACTTACGGCGGATTTCCTTACCTGCACAACATTTACGGTCAGGACGAACACATAAAAGATTACATTGGCGGACTGTATTCAACGATTGTTTTAAAAGACATTCAGCAGCGGAAAAAAATCACGGATACTCTTATGCTGGAAAAAATCGTGAAATTTGCCCTGCAAAACACCGGAAATATTCTGTCACCAAAAAAAATTGCTGACTCCTTTGTTTCTTCCGGCAGAAAAACGTCCCCTGCCCTTGTGGAACTTTGCCTTACTTCCTTGTGCGAAACTTATCTTTTTTACAAAGTTAACCGCTTTGACGTAAAAGGCAAAAATATCTTAAAAACTCTGGAAAAATATTACGCCGTGGACATGGGGTTAAGATTTTTTATGCTAGGTTCAAAAACTGGGGACGAAGGGCATATCTTAGAAAATCTGATTTTTTTGGAACTTCACAGAAAACTTTACAAAATCTATGTGGGAAAAATTGACGACGCCGAAATTGACTTTGTAATAGAAAAAAACGGTGCTTTTAAATACATTCAGGTGGCACTGACCGTTCGTGACGAAGAAACTTTAAACAGGGAATTACGACCGTTGCTTATGGTAAAAGATAATTTTCCAAAATTCCTTATTACTATGGATAATGTGCCGGTAACTTACCACAACGGAATAAAACAGATTTACGCCCTGGATTTTTTGAACGGGGAAATTGGGCTGGAAGACTAAGTCTTTTTGCGTGAAGGATTGTAGCAGCGGCGAAGCCGGCCACGGCAAACGAAGCGCCATTGTTCTGGCGCGCAGTGCCGGGGCTGGAGCGAACAGCGGAACTGCGGAAAGCCTGACCGGCGTGCAGTTTTTCGGCAAAGTTTTTATTTTTAAAACTGACAAAAAAAATCCGGCAGCAAATTGCACGCCGGACACGCCCTGATTAAAAAAAATCTAGTCTTGAGAATTTTCGTCCTTGCCGGCATCAACGTATTTTTTTAACTGGGTCACGGAAATTTTTGGATTTTGAATAACGCACGGGCCGGCAATGCAACCGCCTTCGCACGCCATAACTTCCACGAGGTTTGGAGTTTCGGGCGTGTATGGCAAAAGTCCGGCATTGATTTTTCCGTACATCGCGAGGGTTTTCATTCCTTCTTTGCCAAGACCGTTGATTCGTGTGGCGCGCAAAATTGACGGATCTTTCAGGCGGATTTTAACGGCTTCGGCAACGCCACCAGACTGCGCAAAATTGCGGCCGGAGTGCGTCGGGGAATTTTCGGTCTGAGAATCTGCAAATTTTGAAGGATTAATTTCTTTGGCAATAAAAAGTGCGTTAACTTCTTCGGCGGAAATTACATAATCTACAAATTCATCGTCCATTCCTTCGCGGCGTTTTGCAAGGCACGGGCCCAGAAATACAACAACTGAATCAGGATACGTTTTTTTGGCAAGTTCAGCTGTGTAATGCATTGGACTTTTTGTTTCAGAAATACATTCGTTTAATTCCGGGACGTGTTTGTGAACGGCGCGAACGTAGGCCGGACAGCAACTTGTAGTCATAAGTTTGTCGCCGCGGGCCATTCTCTCTTCAAATTCTTTTGCTTCTTTGTTGGCGGTAATGTCGGCGCCCAGTGCAACTTCCATTACTTCGCTAAATCCCGCGGCTTTAAGAGCCTGTGACATTTGACTGGCCGTTGCCCTGAATTGCGGAGCGATTGCCGGGGCATAAATTGCGACGACTTTTTCCTTATTCAGAATGTGTTTTAAAACATCAACCAGCTGACTTTTGTCCATCATGGCGCCAAACGGACATTCACGCATACAATTTCCGCAGAAAATACATTTGTGATAGTCGATTGTCTGTTTGCCGTTTTCATCTTTTGAAATTGCGCCGACAGGGCAGGCTTCTTCGCACGGAACTGGAATTTTTATGATTGCGTGGTATGGGCAGTTTTGCATACAAAGTCCGCAGTTTACGCATTTTTCGCTGTTAATCTGTGCGCGGTGATTTTGTACAACAATTGCTTTTCTGCCGCAGTTGACCATGCACGGCCGAGCGATACACGCCTGACATCCGTTTGTTACAAGATAGTGTGCCTTTACACAACCATTGCAGGCTTCGTCCAGGACGGTAAGCATTGGCCACGTTGGAGTTTTTCGTTCAAGCGCTTCTTTTGCGTAGGAAGCTAAAGTGCGGTTATCGTCATATTCAGATTCAAGGCTGATTCCAAGGCGGGCAACAACTCTTTGACGTAAAATTTCGCGGTCGTGAAAGATACAGCAGGTAATTGGTTCTCTTGTGCGCGGGGCCATTTCGCGCGGAATGCTGTGAACGCCCTCTTCAAGATTGCCTTCCATCATCAGTTTTACAATTCTGACCAGAATTTCTTTTTTGATATTTGCCGTATTGTTATTGATATTTAACATTTTGCCTTATTTCCATATTTTTCAGAGATGAGCTTTATTATATCAGAAAAAAATCTACCGTGTCCCCCGCTCCGTAAAAAACATTAAAAACACTAAAAATGATTTTTTAGAGATAGCATTAATTGAAACCTCAGCGGATTTTCACTATATTTTAGATTATGAGTACTATTTTTAACGAAGAAGAAACAAAAAAAATCCCGGAAACTCCTGATCCATTACAGGAAAAATTTTTAAAAACCCGACAGATTATTCTTTCCGGAGAAATTAACAAGGAACTGGCAGATAAAATTGTACGCCAGCTTTTAATTCTTGAAGCCGATGATTCTGAAAAAACTATTTATATGTACATAGATTCACCTGGCGGCGACGTTGATGCCGGATTTGCAATTTTTGATATGATCAGATTTATCAAAGCGCCGGTAGTTTTGGTTGGAATGGGACTTATTGCAAGTGCCGCGACTCTTGTTCTGCTTGCCGTTCCAAAAAATATGCGCGTTGGACTTCCTAACAGCCGTTACCTTATTCATCAGCCGATGAGCGGAATGCAGGGGGTTGCAACTGATATTGAAATTCACGCCAAAGAAATGGAAAAAACTCGTGCAATTTTAAATAAATTGATTGCCGACGAAACCGGAACTCCTCTTGAACAGGTTACAAAAGACACAGACCGCGATTACTGGCTTGATTCAGAAGAATCTGTAAAATACGGCCTTATCAGCAAAGTAATTAAAAACCGTTCAGATTTACCGGCTTAATAAAAATATTATGACATTTGCTCTGACTGATGAATTAACAAAAGACATAATTTCTGCAATGGAAAATCAAGAAACGGTATTTGTTGTTGATGCAGCAACCGCAAAACTTGCAGAACTTAACGAAAAGTCAAAGCCAGATGAGTCACAGTATTATAAATTGCCCGAATGGAACAGCGCGGAAGGTTTTGAACTACGGGAAAGTTTTACCGCCAATCTTCACGCGCCTGTTGTTCAGGAAGAATTGCAGGAAATTTTGCATTCGGGACGGGGGGTGTTTAAGAATTTTAGAAATTGTTTAAGAAAGTATCCTGAAATTGATAAACGATGGCATATTTTTAAGTATAAGTATATGTCAGCACGTATTAATGATTGGTACAATTCTTTGCGCACTGTATGGGGACTGGAAAAATTAGATTATCTTGAAGAATCTGAAGAATCTCTGGTTTATGATGATTTTTCTTTCAGTATTTATGATTCATCAAAAGATAAGAAAGATGTCCTCTTTAATATAAGCGCTTTTTTAAACGATACAGAACAACAATTGCCGGAACAAATAAAACTTGCGCTGTACAAAATGTGGTGCAGTCAGTTTGAGCTTGCAGATTCAAAAAATCAAAGCGGTTTTGTCTGCAAAAGTCTTTCTAATGATTTTGCCGGATGCATTACAGGTTGTGCTGTTTCTGAAACACAGGACGATATTATGCTGTTAACAAGCCTTTACGTACCTGAAACTTTCCGCGGGCTAGGAATTGGAACAGAACTTATTTCAATGTTCATAAACAGATTAAATGCCGACGGAAAAAAATGGATTATCATGCCAGAAAATTTGATTCCTGAATTTTTGGAGCCGTTATTAACACGTACAGGCTTTGAAAAAATCAGATATGGATATATGGCAGAAATTCAAAAAGCTAAAAACTGATTTTTATCTTGGGAGTTTTTTATGTACAACAAAAATTTTGAAATTAATGAAGACCAGATTGCAAATTTTCTGCAAAACACTTTAAACAGAGTAAAAACTACAGAAGATGTAGACACATTGAACACACTTTCTAAACTTTTTAAAAAGAATGTGCCTTTTTCATTAAGAAAGTATGTTATTGGCTATCTTTTAAAGGAAGCTGTAAAACATACTCCTTACCGATTTGTAAGAGATGGTAGCTGGGGTAAATCTGAAAGACCTAGCATTTCTAGAAAAGAATCTGCACGAACTGAATATAAACCTAGAGAATCTGCTGTAGAAGCAGAAGAAAGACCACATCATCCGAGAGTTGAAATTCCGGAAGATCAGGCAACTTCAATTTTTATCAGCATTGGTAAAAACCGCCGTGTTTATCCGCGCGATTTAGTTGGAATTTTGATTGCCGTTGCAGGTCTTGACCGTGACCGCATTGGTGACATTAAAGTTCTTGCAAATTATTCTTTTGTTCAGCTTTACACAGAAGATGCAAAGACTGCAATTGAAAAATTGAACGGTTACGATTACCGCGGAAGAAGTCTTGCCGTAAGTTATTCAAAACAGAAAACTGAAGAGGAACTTTCTTCTTCTTATGATTCTCAGGAAGAAGCTGATATGGCCGCCGAAGATGCAGCAGCATACGCCGCAGCAGAAAAAGCCGCCGCAGATAAAACTCCGTTTGGAAGCACAAACGTTTAGTTTTTGACACAGAAAATTCTAAAAATGCCTGCAATTCAGTTTGATGAAGAGCAGGCTTTTTTATTTTATGGGTTATAATGGAAAGTGAGGTGCAAAATTGAAAATTATACGGACTGGAATTTTTGGCGTGAACACTTACATCGTTCCTCTTTGCGAAAATAAAGTTTTTGTTGTTGACCCCGCGGACAATAAAATTTCTAATGATGAAGGAAAAATTGTCCGGGAGTTGAAAAAAGACAAACTTGACTGCACGGCAATTCTTTTGACTCATACACATTTTGACCATATTCTTGGAATTACGAATTTAAAAAATGAATTTTCTGACGCGGTGATTGCCGTGCACAATGACGAAAAATCTGAGTTGAACGGAAACGCGCCCGGCCCTATGAATAAATTTCTTCTGGATTTTTTTGGAATGAACGAAAATTCTGAAGTTTTTGATGAGTTGCAGAAAATTCCGGCGGCAGAAAAATTTTTTAATGGCGGAGAAAGGCTTTCTGCAATTTTTGAAAATGCAGATGAAAATTTAAAAAATGCCGCGAATCAGTGGAAAATAATTTCTACGCCGGGACATTCGCCGGGGTCTGTGTGTTTTTACAACAAGGAACAAAAAATTTTGATTGCCGGCGACACAATTTTTGATTACGGCGGATACGGCCGCACGGATATGTACGGCGGAAACGAAGCGTTAATTTTGCGCACCATAAATAAACTGAAAACAGAATTGCCACCTGACACAAAAGTTTTTCCGGGGCATGAAAGTTTTGGTTTTACTTTGAACTGAAGATTGGAAAATTTGGGTTAGCGGGTGTAACACCGGTGAAGGCAGTTTGAACTGCCGAAACCGAAGCCCGAAAGCACGCCATTTGCGGGCTGTAGGGCTTTGAAGCGAACAGCGGAAGTGTGGAACACGCGACGGCGTAGCCGGAACCTCCTGATAAAAAAGTGAATAAAAAAGTCTAACAGGCGAATAATTTGGCGCCGAAAATAAAAAAAATTTGTCGGGTTGGGTTTTATGCTTTTAGGAAGGATTTTTAATTCACGGATTTTTAAAAAATTGGCTCTGATGACGGCTTTTTTGAGCGCGACGAGCGGAATCTGGGCTGAAACGTACATTTGCAAAGACAACGACAAGTCCAGCAAGGCTTACCTATACAACGGCACTGAGACTGAAATTTCTAAAATTATTGCAGACGCTGGTAACTTTGACACCAAGAGCATAAACCTTGGAAACACAATTTCCGCAGACACGACAATTATTGTGCTGGAAGGGGCGGACATTTCTATAGGCGGTGGAACTGCAACTTTTAACGGAGAACTTTATGTTTACGGGACATTTGCCTTTTCTAACGGAGCAACGGTTTCTGATGGAGCGAGCATTACCGTTGAGGAAGGGGGAACTTTAACTGTTTCCAGTGCATTAACTAACGATGGTTCTATAACAATAAGCGGAACTTTAAATGCGTCAAACGGAATAACTTCTTCCGGCAATATTACTGTTACGGAAAAAGGAACAATTGACGGTAATGTTACTAACAACGGAACTTTAACCAACAGTGGAACAATAAATTCCGGTAATACCTTTACAAACACTGGAACTTTTATAAACAAATCTTCCGGAACAATTACTATAAATGATGATTTAAAAAACTCTGGGACAATAACAAATGAGGGAAGCATCCTTTCAAATACCATTTCAAACACTTCAGAAATCAAGAATTCTGGAATTATTACTGCAAATATAAAAAATTCTGGCGGAAGTCTTTCAAATGAAGGCACTCTTGATAACAGGGGCGGTACAATTAACGGAAATATAACCAACAACGGTACACTTAACAATGGCGGCGGTACAATTTCTGGAAATGTCTCGGGTAGTGGCACACAAACAGGCACAGGCACTGAAATTAAAGATTCTTTTATTTGGACGGGTGGAACTTCAACAGCCTGGTCTGATACAGGAAACTGGGAAGGCAAAAATGTCCCTAACGAAAAGGCTTCCGTAACTATTTCTACAAACCGCACCTACTACCCTGTCCTCACTTCTGAAATTAAGGTAAAAAATCTGACAATTAGTTCCGGGGCAAGCATTACCGGCGACACTGGCGGGCTTACGGTTACCGGGAAATTTTCAAATAGCGGCACGGTGAATTTAAATTCCGTGACAATTTCTTCCGGCGCGGAACTCACAAATTATAATCCAGGAACTTTAACGGCAACTACGCTGATAATTTCCGGCGGAAAACTGACAAATAATTCTGCAAGTGACGACAGCATTTCTGCAACTACGCTGACGGTCACGGATAGTTCTGAGTTTTCCGGCAAAATCAAGGCGGGGGACTTTTCTTTTAAAGATGCCGGCGGAAAAACTTTAACTATAAACGGTGCAATTTCTGTGACCGGCACTCTCACTTTGACCGGAAGTAGTAATGACAGCAAACTTTCTGTTTCTGGAAGCGGTAGTTTTGATTTGTCTGCGGATCAGGCAAGTGGCAATTTTCTTGAAATTTCTGCAAGCGG
>CAVHTI010000040.1:21583-21661 GCA_963638805.1 Anaerobutyricum sp. | reverse complement strand
AATAACGTTAAGACAGTCTACGCCCTGAGTTGCTGAGTTGCTGAGTTGCTGAGTTGCTGAGTTGCTGAGTTGCTGAGT
>CAVHTI010000040.1:0-21435 GCA_963638805.1 Anaerobutyricum sp. | reverse complement strand
GCTGAGTTGCTGAGTTGCTGAGTTGCTGAGTTGCTGAGTTTAAATTTTCCGTAAGGACGTGTCAATAACATATTTAAAATTGTAATATATTTTTCCTGGAAATCAAATTCTGGGGGGAAGAAGTTTTACTCCGCTGCTTCATAGCCTCACGCAAAAAAAATTAGGAAATTTTGGACTTTTAAGATACAATTTAAAAAAAAATATATTTTAGGAGGATTCGTTATATGAATCGAGGTAAACTTAGGACGTCACTTTTAGCATTGGGACTTATTTTATTGTCTGGTGTTTCAAGTGTCTTTGCAGAAACAAAAGGAAAAATTCCTGCTTGGATGGGTGATTCATCTATTTTCTTATCAGAAGTTGTATATGGTAAGTCCATGACAATTAATGATCTTTATGGAAAGAAGCCTTTAGCAACAACAAACACCGAAATAGCTTCATCTGATAACATACTTGTTATTTCAAATGAGTATGCAGAATACGGCATTGTTGGAATGAGAATTACGACCACTTTTGTTATGGACCAGGATGGGGCTTGTTACCCTGCAGAATTGGTTTATGAAATTCCTACAACTTCCCAATCAGAAACATTTACTTGCGACGGTGGTCCTCTTACTGATCCTGAAGGCTACGGAGTTATATTAGGTTCTTTAAGTCAATTATTAAATTTATTTTACGAACAATAAAAAACTGGGGACGGATTAAAAAACTACAAAACAACTTTCACCATTTCTCTCTAAAAAGTAGTTTTTTGTCTTTCCCCTTTTTTTGCGCCAGGGATTGTAAGGGCCGCGTTAGCGGGATTTTGCAATTGAACAGGAAAATTAAGAGATCCCGGATCGGAGTCCGGGATGACGGAGCAGCCAAATTGTAAATGACTGTGAAGCGCAAAAGCCGGAGGCGAATGCCGGAGCCCTGAAAAGCCCGGTGCCGGCTTGCCGGCAGGCGCCATGATATTAAAAAAAAATCTTTCCATTCTTTGCCGCCAGACAAATTTACGACTATATTAAATACAGAACTACATTTTTAAGGGGTTGTTTATGCAAAAGAAAATCAAAGGTGATGTAGAAATAACTGTAGAACCTGGCAAAGTGACTGTTTCGACGAATAAAAAAAGCAAAAGCACGGTAAAAATAACCGTAAAATCTGGAAAAGTGATTATATCGACGGATAAAGCAAAGGAAAATGACTTGAAAGTATCTGATTTTCCAAGAGTTACCCCACTATGTATAGATCCTGTCGTCACTCCATGGCCACCTAGAAGACCTTCTTTGCGTCGAAAGAAAAATGATGAGCCAAACGAAGATTCTTTCGGCATTCTTCGCGAAACATATCAGTTGGAAGGATAATATTTTCCGGGGGTAATAACATTTTTCGACCGAAAAATCTACTTTTGTTTGCGTTTTTCGGCCGAAAAAATGTTTTTGGGTTCTTATTTCAGATTTTTTACCTGCAAAGAAAACTCTGACACCTCCGCTTCTCCGCCAACTTCCACCGTTGAATAAAGAAACAGCCCAAGTCTAACGCCCACAAACTGATCCAGCGTATACCGCAATTTCACAGGCCGGCCGGCAATTTTTCGCCCACCAAGGTTACCATCATCACTATCCCCAGCTTCCGCATAGTAAAAAGTCACTTCCTGCCTGTCTTTTTCCAGGTTAAAATCCAGGGTAAAAGTCATTTTTGGATTTTCGCAGGGGATTTCGGCAATAAAATCTGGCTCGGACGAATCAGAAACTTTCATAGTCCAGGGACTGTAAGGAATTTTGTGTTCTGCAACCACAATTTTGAATTTTCCGTCCTTTTTTGTCAGAGCGATAAAACCGTACTCCCCTTCCAATGCACAAAGGCCGGCAAAATCGCCTTCATTTATTTTTGAGGCGTCAACTGTCGCGGTGCAGGTGCAGTGCTCTGTAAAAATTCTCTGGGTTAGTGTGTTTGCTGCCTGAACTGGGTTTACGACAATTTTTTCGGTTTTCAGGCGATATTCTGATTTTGAAACTTTTAGCAAAGATTTTTCGGGGATGTGGTTCCATTGCCAGCAGAAATTCAATTTACCATTGTCATCACAAAATGAATCAGAAAAAAGTGGTTGGTATTTGTAGCCGGGCCGATTGTCCAAAACAGTAACTTCCGCCGGAACAGTTTGAGAGAAAATTGGGAGTTCTGGATTTTCGCCAGTCGGCATTTTAATTTCCATCAAAAAAGGGATTCTTCCCAAAGCTCCGTGGTCCTGGAACAACATCGCGTAAAATTTTCCGTCGTTTGACTGAACAATCCCGCCCTGGGCAAGTCCGCTGTTCCAGTTTGCAAAATCCGCACACAAAACGTCTCCGCCCTTGTATTCGCCGTCCACCCTATCACTAACAAAACAGGCTTCAGTCCGCATTTTTCCTTTTGGCAGGTGAATCAGAAAAATATAATATTTCCCATTAATCTTATAAAAATGACTTCCCTCATAACCAAGATTTACATTTTCCTTATCATCTTTGATTATGACTTTGTTAATTCCACCTTCAAGCGGGCCAGACAAATCACTTTTCATCTGGATCAGGCGGATTTCTGTATTTCCACTAACAGTAAAAACTCTGCCATCATCATCAAAAAGCAGGGACATATCATGATAAAATCCCTGGATTTCCGATTTTTTCCAAGGCCCTTCAATTTTTTCAGAAGTAAAAAGATAAGTTTTGTGGGTATCATTTGCGACAAAGCAAACATAAAACTTCCCGTCATGAAAACGAAGCGAAGCCGCCCACATCCCCTGGCCGTAAATCCCCTTGTTATCACAAAGTGTCTGGCCGTCAGTTTTTTCCAGCTCATCAAAAACGTAAGAACAAATTTCCCAGTCCAAAAGATTATAAGACCGCAAAATCACACAACCGGGCATAAAATGCATGGTCGTACTCACCATATAATAAGTATCATCAACGCGAATCACGTCAACATCCGGAAAATCAGCAAAAATAACGTTGGCAGGGCCAGTTTTGTAAACATTCATAAGATTATTCATAAAATATTTATAGCACAAATTGGCAAAAACTGAACTAACGCGATAAAATATAAGGAAAATTACGGAAGAAAATTATGTATTCAGATTCGCAGTTAAATTTTTCAAAAATCATTGACGAATGTGGCCCAGACGAAGCCAGTCAGATTCTCCAGAATTACGCCGTCCACAAACCTTATTTTCTGCTGGATTGTGGAATCAAGGCGGACGACATTTTTCACCGCGCCCAGAATTTTAAAGACTGCATAAATCAAATTGACGACGATTCCGCTCAAAAAATTCTGAACAATATGATTCATTTTTCCGCCGGAATTATGCCGGATTCCGAATCCGTTGATAACCGTTTTGAAGAAGTTGAAAATCTTGAGCGCGCAATTTCAGATTTTCGCGACAGTGACGACGAATTTTCTTCCCGCCTTGTTGCAATCGGGCCGTGCGGAATTGATCACGACTGGGATTCCGTGGAATACGAAGGCCGCGACCACGATTTTTTTGACAATCAGACAATTGGCGACGAACGCGATTTATTTGCACTGCAGCTCACGCTGGGAAAAAAGCTGAATTTGCCGGTAATTGTTCATTCGCGAAAAGGTTTTAAAGACACCGCCGACGTTCTCAAAGCCGTAAAGTGGAACCGCGGGGTCATTCACGGATTTTCCTACACCCAGTCCGAACTTGAATATTTTTTGAATCTCGGGTGGTACATCAGTTTTAGTGGCACAGTCACCTATTCCGGCAAAAAAACTTTCAACGATATGGCCGATTTGGTCGCCTACGTTCCAAAAGACCGCATTTTAATAGAAACCGACTCGCCATATTACGCGCCCGTTCCGCTCAAAAAAACGCTCAACAATCCGCAAAATATCACGTATATTTACGAATACATTGCGTCAAAACGTGGCACCACAATTCATAAACTTTGCGACGCCGTGGATTCCAACTGCCAGAAACTTTTTAATCTTTAGATTTTTTATACGGGCGTTTCCCCGCATGGCGGGGCCGGCAGTTCCGCCCTTCCGCTGACGCTCCAAAATCCTCGGGGCACAAATGGTGCCCCTGTGGGTTTCGGCTTCGGCAATTGAAATTGCCATCGCCGGGGCTACATTGCCTAACGCAAAAGAAACAAATTCATTTGATTTTCCAAACTTATAAATTATAGTAGAAGTATGAAGAAATTTTTTACGATAATTTTTTTAAGTTTTCTGTTCAGTTTCTGTTTTGCAGAAAGTATTTTTGTTTGTCTGGGCTCTTTTAGAAATAGCGAAAATGCTCAAAGGCTTGTGCAAAATCTTAATGACCTGGGCGAAGAAGCGTTCATTTACGAAACGGTTGTCAATAATCAGACAATGTTCCGGGTTTTGTATTCAAAAGATTTTGACCAAAAAGACGAAGCCCGCACTTTCAGAGATTCAATCAAAGATGCAGATTTTGTAAAAAATTTAAATCTCAGTGGACTTTGGATTTGCGAAGCTCAAAAACCTGTGGTAGAACCATTGCCTGTAGTTCAAAATGTCGTGCCAGAACCCCTGCCAGAAACCGTCCTGCTTGAAAAAAATGAGGAAACAATCCCAGTTTCGGAAGAAAAACCTTATTCCGTGCTTGTTCATTCTTACAAAGAGGAACAGTCTGCCGAAAATGGCAAAAACCGGCTGAAAGAACACGAAATTGACTCTTATGTTTTAAAAACTTTTGATGAAGATTCGTATTTTTCGTTTGATTTACATTCCGGAGCGTTTGAATCTGAAGAAGAAACGGAACCTTTGCAGCAAAAACTTGAAGAAATCGGCATAACGGACACGAAAATCAGCGATTTTGCCGACGAAAAAGAAAAAATCCAGAAATACAACGAGGTCTTAAAATCTCAGGACGTTACTTTTGACAACGGAAAAACCGAAATTCCTGAAATTTATTCGCCGGCGGTTTTGCAGCTTATAAAAGAATTCCCGATTAATAAAAATTTCAGTCTTGAAAATCTGAGTATTTTTGATTTTGACAACCTCCGTGCCAGCGACGAAGATTTGCCGGACCTCGATGACTTTTACGATTTGATTGCGGACAGTCAAAAAGTTCATGCCGCGAGTTATGCAACTTACAATGACGAATTATTTGACAAAAATGTCGTAATTTATATTTCAAGTGGCGACGAAAATACCTTTTATGAACTTCAAGAAATCAAAGATTCGCTTTCTCAATCAGAAGAAGCGAACGAATTTGAAATCAAGGATGCGGATTTTCTTGTAAAAGGCGAAATTTTAAAGTCCTTGATTATTCAGGATGATACCGAAAGTCTTTTTTACGGCGTAAATGAAAACAAAAGTCTTGCAATTTTTATGCTGACGGAAGATTTTACGCCATCTCAGTTTGATGAGTTTATAAACAATTTTGATAATGATTCTTCACTTTTGATTTATCCGCAAATCCGCCGAACTTTGCTTGTTTTGCCGGAAAATACTGATGTTCAGCGAGATTTTCTTATGTTTAATCTTTCAAAAGTCCAGGATTCCTATGCCGAAGAAAAAGGTTATGCAGACTGGTCTTTTCCTATTGTGGGGCATTGGAACGCAAGTGCAACTTTTTCTCAAGAAGATGAAGATATCAGCGTAAGTTTTTTTGACCTTGATTACGATTACAATGCAAAGCGCGTTCACGAAATGTTTATGGATGACCACATAACAAATGATTACAGTCATTCTTCAACCGTACAGAACGCGCCTTCTTGGTATGTCAGTATCTGGACTGGAAATGAAGTTTCTTTTTCTACAAAATCTTACATTATTTCAATTAATAGTTATTATTTTGAAGAAGAAAGCCTCGTTGACCTTGCCGATGAACTTTTAATCTGGGAAGAATAAGTTTTTTTGGCCCTAGAATTATTTTCTTGTCCACTGCGAAGTTGCACCAAAACTTCCCTGAATGCTGATTGTGCTTTCTTTTACATCCTTGTGTTTTGAAGTAACACGTTTAGCATTCAGTTATATAAACGAACATTACATTCAGGATATTTCTATCAAAGATTTGTGCGAAAAATTTAATATGTCCGAGTCCGCTTTGTCTCACAAATTCAGAAAATACACCAATAAGGCCGTTTACAAATACATTTTGTACAAACGAATAATCCGTGCAAAAGAACTTTTGTTTACGGGATTAAATTTTGCGTAAAGGATTGTAAGGGCGGCGAAGCCGAACTTTTGCAAACGGAGCGCCATTGTTCTGGCGCGGAGTGCAAAAGTTTGAAACGATAGTGGAACCCTGGAAAGCCTGACCCAAAGTACGGCGCCACAAAAGTTAAAAAAAAAACACGGCACACAAAAATGCGCCGTGCTTTGGGGTACGCCCAGAAAAATCTAGAATCCTATGGCTAAAGTAACGTAAGCTCCCAGACCGCTCATTGTAAAACTTGTTTTAAAATCTGTGGACTGAAGCGAAATGCCGGCATTCAGTTCAAGAATTCTGATATTAAAGCCAAGCCCAACTTCGTGTTTGAAGATTCTGTCCATATATTCTGTAGAAACGTGAGCGTTTAGAACTCCACCAAGACTTAAGTTTGCGCCGGCGAAATATTCCGGGTAAACCGAAATTTCCGAAGTGTCACTTGAAAAAGGATGAACAACGCCAAGTCCGGCTCCGCCCGTAAATGCCAGCGACGAATTTAAATTAAAAGTGGCGTAGCCTTCAAATTTAAACGGCCTGTGGATTTTGTAATCAGCGTTTATCCAGGAAAGATTCATATCCGAATAATCTTCTTCGCTGTTCAGTAAATCGTAGGTTTTACCGTCAGAAGTTGTGATTGACGCGGAAGTTTTTTCTGAATCGTAGAACTGGCCTTTTACAAAATCTTCGGCATTGGCATTGTAGGCAGCGTCAAATGTAAGTTTAGTGGCATGTTTAAGCTGCCCTGGAATTATAGGAACTCTTGTGTTCACGATGAAATTCAATTTGTCGTTTAATTCATAACTCACAGTTGCGCCCATATCAAATCCGTAGCCAAAATCAGAAACATTCATAGAGTCAAAGAATTCAAGTGTGCCGTTGTTATAACTAGCTTCTTCCACTGAATAAATTGCAATGGTCTGACTTACTTCCGCAGAAATTGTGCCGTCTTCAAGATTTGTAAAGGTCATTGTGCCTTTTTCCGGCGTTGCGTGAAACATCGGGACAAATAATGTAGGCTTTGCGACAATTTTAAACTTTTTGACGTTGAATCCTATATCTAATTTTCCGTAAACAAAGGCATCGGTTGTGCTGTTCATATCAAAACTCAAAGGATTTTCTTTTGTGTACTGCGTGTAATCGTATCCGTGACCAAGAATATCAAAATAACTTTTTCCAATCTGCAGATATTCGTCAACAGTGGCACCTATAGAAAAATCTATCGAAAAAGCCGGAAGATTTAATTTCAAACCGAGCACAGGAGTTGCCGTCATAGAAGCCTTATATCCTGAATCTGGAAGGCTGTCTGCAAGTTTTGTAAGGTCAATTACGACGTCTTTGACAAATATTTCTGACATTGAAAGTCCATTGTTTGAAGCATCGGCAGAAGCATCAGCATATAATTCTATAAAGCGGTCTTTAGATTTATTTTCTGCAAATAAAGAACAAAAAGTCAAAGCTATTACAGCAGCAAATGTTATAATTTTTTTCATTCTGTACCCCCTTTTTATTCAAGCGTTTGTGGAGTGCTATCAAAAACTTTAATTGCGTTTTCACCGTTCATTTTAAGTCCAACATCAAGTCTGCATTTTAATGAATCAGAAGAATTAAAGCCTTCACGATTTACTCTGAATGATGTTTTGGCATCATCTGTTCCAACATTTACAAGAATATCTGGATCAAAAGGATATGTCTTAAGGACTTTTTTCATTTCTTCGCCAGAAAATTCAAGTTCATTTGATTTTCCGTCAATTTTGAGCACTTTATTCAGACCGGAAACAGAATCGTTTAACGTGACATTTGCATTTAAAGCATCCAGGCCATCATCAACATCAAGAAGTTTGACATCCAATTTGTAGTAAATCTTAAAACTGTCTATGCTTTCTGCCAAACTATAGTAGCCTTCCGTAGTAGTTTCTCCGGAGCGGTTGAACAAATCTTTTTCCTGATCAGTTTTTTCTGTGGAAGTTGAACTTTCAGAACCTTCACTTGAACTGTCAGAGCTGTTTTGCATCATTTCGCGGATATTCATAGAAATTTTACCGTCCAGCGCAAAATCAAAAGGAAGTTCGCACAACAAATCAATGGAAATTGTAGAAGTATCAGAAGCGGCAAGAGAATCAACCTGATAACCGTAAATATTTATATTTTTTGAAGAATTTGCCGTCTGCAGATTAAATTCATAGTCCAGTTTTAATGCGGACGGGAAGTCATTGATAATTTCTGACAAATCTGTGTAAAAACTTGCATCATTTTCTGAAAGGCGGGCAATAAAATCAGAATTTTCTTCTGTAGTAAGCGTCGTGCCTTCCGGGAAAATCAAAGGAGTTTTAAAACTTATTGAAGTATCATCAGAAAGGATTGTTTTATTCTGCGCAACAGAATCCTTATCCGTGTAAGACGCTTTCATTGTGCCGGCAAGGCTTAAATCGCCAAGCAAAGTTGATAAAGTTTCATTTTCCGGTTTTTGAGCGTAGAAATAAGTATTTACACTGCCAATTGAAAGTTTTTTTACGTCATCTGCAGAAATCGGGAGGTTTTCCAGCATTGAATTTAAGTCAAAAGATGAAAGATCAACGTTGCCATCAACTTTCACGGCATCGTCAATGGACAATTCGATTTTTTCCCAATCGCAAAGCAAAGTGATGTCAGAAATTTTCAGTTCATAAGTTGAACCGGAAGCAATATTTTTTAGCGTTACACAATTTTCGTAGGTTGTACCATTAATTATTTTTTCTGAACCAAAATCAAAATTCAAATAAATTCGGCCCTCTTTGATTTCAACATCAGGGTAGGCATTCAATTTTTGTTCCTGTTCATCAGAATTTCCGTTTGCAGTTAATTCCGTCGTGAATGAATCAAAAACCAGACCGGAAGTTGTAGAACCAGACGAAATTTTCACCGGAATTGAATTTCCTGCCGGCAGAGAATTTACAATTTTGCACTTAACGCCAAAACCGTCGCCGTCAACAAGTTCAGTTTCTGATTTGTGCTTTTTTCCCGGATTTGAAGAGTCCTGGAACGTAATTTTTTTGACATAATCTGCTGCGGAAGCCGGAACTTCTGCACTTTCGTCATCAAGATGATAAGAAAGACTTGCCAAATTAAGATTTACCTCAGAAAAACTGTCAACATTTACGGCAACAGAAGTTTTTAACGCATCGTTATCAGTGAATTTTAATGTCGCGCCGTCGCAAGTAACTTTGATGCTTGCATTTACTTTAATTTCAGAACCGGCACCGGAAGAAATTGTAACGCCACTTAAATTTGCAGTTTTGTTGATTAAATATCCGGTAGTGGCCGTATCGTCAACAAAATCAGTTTCGTCAAGCGAAAGTCCCAAGCCTTCAATAGAAAGACTTGCCAGATCAAGACTTACACCTGTCCAGCCTGACGGGCATTCCAGTTTGAGCGCTGCAGAACCATCTCCGACAGTTGCATCTATAAACAAATCAGGCAAATCGCCGACGCTAATTGTTGTTTCGTCAAGAGCTGTTTCCGGCAATGTAATTTCATCATCAGAACTACCGTCGCCTTTAAGATTAATTTCCGCAATTTCAATAATTTCCGAATCCACAAGGGCAAAAGTTGCGTCGTAATAGTGATACCAAAGACTTGTCAAGTCCTTGCCGCCACCATAGTTATAATAAATTTTAACCGGAAGTTCATACGGGATGTAACCTCTATCCAGCGGAATTTCTATAGTTCCGCCGTCAGTAACGTCAACCCAGTCACCCTCAAAACCTTCGTAAGTGTAACCATCTACTGTCGTTTCTGAAATTTCCGCTTTGATTTTCATTACAAAATCAGAAGAAAGGTCGTTTAAATCCGTTCTTTTTACGTTTACAACAACTTTTGAACCATCTTTATATTTTACGCCCTTTGCGTGATGACTTTCCAAAATTGAAGATTTTTCGCCTCCCTGATAGCCACTAGAACCAGTTTCAACTGCAGGAAAAGACAATGACTCAGTTTCTGACTGTGAACCGCTGATAACAGGTTCAAGCAGTTCTTTTATTGATTTTTCGATTGTCTGACTTACTGCAAGGGACGGAATTTCAATTGTCTGATTCACATCTGAGAGAGAAGATGAATTTAAAAGTGTATCAACATTTAAAGAATCAAGGTACTGCGACATATCCAGCGGCACTGAATAAACCGGATAATGAATCAAATATGTCAGGGTTTCGTCGCCGGTGCGCTGTAAATCATAAAGTTTTACCGTGCTTCCCATTGATTCGTTCAATTTTTGAGTCAGTTTTTCAGAATTAACATATTCCGTTAAATCAAAACTGGGACTTCCTAAAGAAAGCCTATATTCTGCACTGGTTTTTACAGAAAGTGTCTGCGGTAATTGCCAGTTACAGCTGACAAAAGTTGCGCACAGAATAATAGGAATCAGGATTTTAGTAAATTTTTTCATATATCCTCCTGCTGTGAAAAATTCACTATTTGACTAAAAAAAAACAAGTTTCTTTCAATAAATAAAATCCGGTTGATTATCGGCATTCTGAAAAAAACTTGTTTAATTAATAATAATAAGATAAAAAAGGTGCTTTTATTATAGCACATAATCCTTTTTATTTCTTAAAAAAAGCTGCAAACGGATTATACATTTCTCCGTCATCAGAGCCGTTATAAGAACGACCGCGATTATTTCCCCTGTCGTTTCTCTGTCCGCCCCGATTATCTTCGCGTTTAGCAAAATTTGAAGAACCGCTGCCAGATTTTTTTACAACAACAACACGTTTTTTAGTTCCTGTTGAATCTGAAGAAGCACTTTCACTGCGTCGTGAAGTTGACTTTTCGCCAGTGCCGGCGCGGCTTGCAGCATCTGATTTTAAAGAAAGGCTGATGCGGCGGCGGTCAGTATCAAGCTCAAGAATTGTAAATTCAAAAACATCACCAACTTTTACAACTTCCATCGGGTCAGTTACAAAGTCATCACTCATTTCTGAAACGTGAACAAGGCCAGTTTCGTGCAAACCAATGTCAACAAAGGCACCAAAATCAACAACGTTTCTGATTTTTCCGGTAACTTTCATGCCAGGCTTTAAATCTTCAAACTGAAGAACGCCCTTCTGCATAATCGGAGCCGGGTAACCATCACGAGGGTCACGGTTCGGTTTTTGCAATTCTTCTACAATATCTTTTACGGTCTGTTCGCCAAGATTATATTTTTCTGCAACTTTTTTGATTAAATCGGCCGGAACTTTTTCACCTTTTTGAATCAAAGGCAAAACTTCGCGCGCTGCATCATAATTTTCAGGGTGAACCCAAGTGTTATCCAGAGGATCTGAACTTTCGGCAATTTTTAAAAATCCTGCGCACTGTTCAAAGGCTTTTGGACCAAGCCCCGGAACTTTCTTTAAATCTTCACGACTGGTGATTTTTCCGTTTGCATCACGGTAGGCAACAATTTTCTTGGCCGTAGAAGTGTTAATTCCAGAAACGTATTTCAAAAGCATATAAGAAGCGGTGTTCAAATTTACGCCGACATTATTTACAACCGAACTTACAACCTCATCAAGCTGATCTGCAAGTTTTTTCTGATTTACGTCATGCTGATAAAGTCCAACGCCAATAGCTTTTGGATCAATTTTTACAAGTTCGGCAAGCGGATCCTGAAGACGACGGCCCATAGAAATTGCACCGCGAATCATAACATCAAGGTCCGGGAATTCTTCCGTTCCAACAGGACTTGCAGAATAAACCGAAGCACCAGATTCATCAACGACAGTGTATTTAACATCAGAATCTGCATAATTTTCAGAAATTACTTTAGAAACAATTGCCTGAACTTCGTGAGACCCCGTGCCGTTTCCTACTGCCAGAACCTGAATATCATATTTATCAATCGCATCGTTTAATGCATCGTAAGCGCCTTTTGGATCTCTTTCCTGATAAATTTTGAAAAATCCTAAGTATTTTCCTGTTTCATCAAGAGCGGCACACTTTGTTCCATTTGCATATCCCGGGTCAACGCCAAGAACACGGCTACCTTTAATCGGCTGACTCATCAAAAGATTCTTGAGATTTTCGCTAAAAACGCCAATTCCGTGACTGTCTGCTTCGTCCGCTTCGTTACTTCGGATTTCGCGAACAACTGCCGGTGACAACAAACGGATAATTCCGTCTTCAATTGCATCTTTATGATAATGATTGTGAATTACGTTTTTCTTCTGAATTAAAGAAACTGCGCCGTCAACATCAACATCAATAGAAACTGAAAGTGCGTTTTCGCGTTCTGCACGGTTAATTGCAAGAATTCTGTGAGGTTTTACCTGATTCAAAGGCTCTTTATAATCCCAGTACATCTGATATGTAGAAACTTTCTGAGCCTGCTCTTCTGTCTGACCTTCCGGAACAATTCCCTTTGTAACGATATTTCCGCTGGCCATATAAAAATCATAAATTGCTTCACGATTTTTTGCATCCTGACTTACGCGTTCTGCAAGAATGTCCTGTGCACCCGCAAGTGCATCGGCCACAGATTCTACATTCAGCGCTGAATCTTCATTGTCAGTTTTTACATATTTTTCTGCTTCTTTTTCAATTTCTGCGTCGTCCATCACCAGCATTGATTCGGCAAGTGGTTCAAGACCTTTTTCTGCGGCAACCATTCCGCGAGTCTTCTTCTTTTTCTTGAACGGTGCCCACAAATCTTCAAGGGCAGTCAAAGTTGCGGCGGACATAATTGCTTCGTAAAGTGATTCCGTCAATTTTCCCTGGGCAAAAACGCCTTTTACAATTTCCATTCGGCGTTCTTCCAGATTTTTATATGATTTGAAAAGATGATCGATATTCAGAACCTGAACTTCATCCAGATTATCTGTTTTTTCTTTTCGATAACGACTGATAAAAGCAACTGTACAACCTTCTTCAAAAAGGCTGATTACAGCGCTAACCTGCTGAACACGAATATTCATTTCTTCAGCAATTTTTTTCATGATTGCGACTTCGTTTACGGTTAACGAGTCAATTGATTCTTGTGTAAATTCCATAGTTCGATAAGTTTACGGGAATTGAAGGAAAAATTAAAGTATATTACCAGACAATTTTCGTTCAACGTAAGATTCATCTGTGTTACTGTTTGCAAACATATCTTCCAGAATGCTCATACAGTTTGAATTCAACAGTTGATAAATATTTGGAATTAAAAGTGCTTTTATGCGCGCATCAAGTCCCGGAGTGCCGGTCTGAGTCGTAAAAGCAAAAATATAAAGCATTTCGTTATTTAACGGACGTTTCATTATAAGAACGGCATTTGATCTGAACAAAAAGCCCCGCACATTAAAATGAAAATCCGAAATCCTGGTTCCAACTTCAGAATCAAAACGTGTGTCAGAAGAAATAAAAGAAAAATGGCTTAAACTGATATCTTGGAGGACGCCGTTCAAATGTTCTTCTTGATATTGAACTGAAAATGTACAGGCCTTTGTACAAATTGCCCGGATATTTTTTCGTCTACCCTGAGCCTGATTTGCGTAAAGCATTTTTACAATAATGTCAAAATTCTGTTTTTTCTGATATTCAAGCTGAATGCAACCGCAGGAAACGCCAAGTTCAAACAAATATTTATTTTCTATATCTGCACGTGCATCGCGGGACTGACGTTTTGCGTACAAAATTCCAATTGAAGCGCGGTTATTATATTTTTTGATGACATCTTTGATTACAGTTTCCCAGTCCAAACCGGAAATCTGGTAGTCAATATTAAAAAACAAAATGACATCATGAAAAACCGAACAAATAATGTCCACTTTTTTCTGAATAGTGCACTTGCGGTCATAATTTATGTTATAACATTCAAATCCCAGTGAAAAATAATCTTCCAGAAAACTTTCCGGAATTAAAGATAAATCCGGAGTAATTAAGAAAGTCTTTCTGCCAGTTGCAATTTCATTTACAGATATAGCCACAAGTTACTCCTGAGTTCTTATTCTACACCATAAATCCATTTTTAACTAAATAAATCTTGCAACCGGATGATGTTCAATCATTTTTGTCTTTACCGCAACAATATAACTTCCAAACATTGCCGTCACGGAATCAAAAAGGCACGCAAAAGAACAGATAATCATTGTAGCCGGCTGTAAAAGCAGATAACTTGTGTCGTAACCTTTGCCGTAAGTACTGCAAATTACCTGCAAAAGAAAGAATGCACCGCCGGCCGGCGTTCCGCCCAAAAGAAATGACCATCCAAAAGCAAATCCGAACAACCAGAACAAATCAGAAATTGTAATGCTCAATGATGAATAAGATCTGAAAATCAAAACAAAGGAAATTACAGAAACTAATGCCGAACCCCCGCGCGCAAAAATAGAAAACATCGGATAAGTAAATCCACTGCAACGCCTTCTGATTCCCAAAGATTCTTTGCCGTGCCTGATTGTAAGTGGCAAAGCCATATTTGAATCTGCACAGATAAACGAAAGCATCATCGGGGCAAGGGCAGCGTATAAAACTCGGTAAGGTTTTGTATCATGACACAAAAATCTGATGATAACAGGATAAATAATTCCCGCTACGATTATAAAATCCACCAGGAACATAATAATCATCGGGGTATAAATGCCAGGTGCCAGAATTGTTTTGTAATTTGACATCCAGTAACACATGATTGCAACCATCAGAACGGAAGTAATTTCCGTAAAAAATACTGCAATATGATAAACAAGTTTAGAAAGTGAATCAAAAAAAGTGATTACCGGTTTAAAAGTAACTTCATCAGCGGCACTTGCCCAGCCAAACAAAAATCCAAGCACAAGACTGACAAGAATAAAACTACCTTCGCGCAACGCATCAAATCCTGATGAAGGAAAAAGTTTTAAAAGTCCTTCTTTGATTTTATCAACAGGTTTTGGAACATCAATTCCAACCGGAATATCTATCGTAATTGGAATTCGTGGCAATTTTACAATCAAAATGGAAATCAAACCGATAAAAGTAAGCAAAAGTGAAGAAATCACGATGATTGCCGCCGTCCAGGCAAGAGTTTTTCCGAATAATTTTGATGTGCGCAGTTTATTTATAGAAATGACGGCAGTACAAAATACCAGCGGAATGACAATATAACGTCCAAAACGTATGAATAAATCACTTAAAAAAGCAAAAACTTCGGAACAAGAAGTGTTTGACATTGGCAGAATAAAAGAAGCTGCAATTCCAATAACAATTCCAATTAAATATTTTATCCAAACCTTCATATTTCGATTATACCAAAGTCTAGATTGCCTTTCTATACTTCATTATACTTCTAGATATGTCAAATATTCTGTTGATTGGTAAGGATTTGCCTGATGGCAACGCTTTTGCTGAAGCACTTGCCGGTTCCGAAAATACAGTTTTTACGTCTGCAAAATCAGAAAACGAAGGCGTAAATTTTGAATCTGAAAAGATTTTTGCTACAAAATGGAATAAATCTTCCGCAATTTCTGCACATTCACTGCTGATTAATGCCGAAACAAAACTTGGCCAGATAAATCACGTGGTTTTTTATTTTGATACAACGTATTTTGTCACAAAATTTGAACTTGATAAAACTGAAGAAGTTTCCGCCGCAATTGATACAATGGTTAACCCGTTTTTGTATGCATCCGGCGAACTCATAAAACGTGCCGACCAGAAAAAAGAAAAACTAACGGTAAGTTTTCTGGTAAAAAATTATCCTTCCAAATGCGAAGTTACGCTGAACAGTTCCAAAAATCCTGGAATTTTGCCGGCAAGTATAATTGTGAGCACGGCAGAAGCGGCATTTACAAGCCTCGCGGAAAATTTTGCGTCTTATGTAAAAGACCGGGATTATCTTTCTGTAATTTTGGGAAAATGCAATTCCGCAAATGAACTTTACAAAAGCGAAAAAAATCTTGCACAGTGGCTGAACGACGCGTACGTTTCTGTAAACACCGCAAAAGTCAAACAAAACGGAAAACACGCCTGCACCTGGAACAAAGCCGGCGCAAAAATTTCAACAGGATTTTCACTTTTTAAATAGTTTTGAGATTTCAAGGATTACGAATGCAGGAATTTTTACAAAATCACGTTGTTATTGTCTATCTTTTGAGGTTTCTTCTTAGTTTTGCGTGCGGAATTTGCATGGGCCTTGAACGAAAACTCCGACAGCACGCGGTTGGAATAAGAACCTTAGTTTTAATCTGTGTTTCAAGTTGTCTTTTGAGCATCATGTCCTTTGTGATGGCAGATTTTGGCTATATCACCGGGGACCCTACAAGAATTGCGGCCGGAGTTGTAACCGGAATTGGATTTATTGGCGCGGGTGGCATTTTGCGCCAGGGATTTAACATTCGTGGCATTACCACAGCGGCCATTATTTTTACCGCTGCCGCCATTGGACTTGCGTGCGGGGCGGGACTTTACATTCCGGCACTGATAACTCTGGCACTGGAACTCATCACGCTTTTTATTTTTGAAAAAATCGAAAATAAAATGTTCCCGGCATCAAATACAAAAGTAATCAGACTGACTTTTAAAAACAGCAACATAAATCAAAATCAGATAAAAGAAATCCTAAAAAATTTTAAAATGATTTTGCTTGATACGGACATTGAATATTGCCTGGAAAATAAAACCGTCCTCATGACCCTGATGGTAAAAGTCCCGGACGCAACCGACTACCTAGAAGTTGCCACGAAATTTTCACAAATGCCAGAGCTAGTCAATTTCAGTATGCTCAAAAAATAAAATACGGCCAAAAAATATAAGTGCCTTCCGAAATTACGACTTTTATTTTTCTGGGCGTGCCCCTTCGGGTCAGGCTTTTCGCAATTCCGCTATCGCTCCAGCCTCCTCGGCTTCGCCTGCGGTGGCCGCCTTCGGCGTTGCTACAATCCTTCACGCAAATCCCCCGAAATTTAGAAAACGTCACTGTCTCTCATCGTTTGTTTTTGCGAGTTTAGTTTTATAAGCCTTCCGAACAAGAAAAATGCCAACAATGTTAGAAATAATCGTGGCAATATCAAAAGCCATTGTCGTGAAATTTTTAAAATAAAAATCGTAAATTGCCCACATTGCCTGCGCCAGAATAATCAGAAGTTTTAGCAGGATTTCGTTTTTAGAATTAACACACCAGGTAAAAATGCACGCGGCCAGTGTCGGAAGCCAGCCGATAAAGCCCGCATTATTAAAAATCGCCGTAAAAATAATCTGAATCGCAATAAAAATAACTTTCAGATACCACTTTAAGTCAAACTTTAACGACAGAAGATTGCGCACAATGCTCACAAAATCCGCAATTGTACCGCTGATGCCGCCAAGCACAAGATTTCCGGCACCCAAAATCAGATACTGAACGCACTGTCCGGCAAGAATTTTCTTTCTTCCTTTTAAAAAACCAACGGCAACCATAAACGCCGAACCAACAAGACAAACGATATTTCCAATAATAATCCGGTTCACGCTGATATTTTATCAAATCAGGCAAAAAAAAACTCAAAAATGATTTTTTTGGAGATACCCTAAAACCACCTTTGAGTTTTGCGCCATTATGATTTTGCCGGCCAGACTATTCAAACTTGTAAATACTTTCTTCTGACCACGGATACTGAGTCATATACTCGCCGTGATACATATCAGATTCGTTCATTGGCTTACCATTCAGATAATCAATAAAATCACAGCCGAATTGAGTAAAATCCGCGGCATAAGTGTCGCCGGAATGTTGAATAATGTTCGCCGCGCCAACTTTTTCCAGCGAAGATTTCAAATCCGCAAGAATTTTTGTCATATAACTTTGAGTATTGCGGTCATAATTTGAATCTTCAAAAACCGTCGCCGCAATATCCTTTCTGGTACAAGCCGAACCCTGACGATCAATCAAAAATGCCAGGAATTCCTTTGCCTTTGAGCGTCCAAATTTAACGGCAGTTCCATCAACAAAAAAATCAAAATTACCAAAAGTCTTGGCATAAAATCTTGGCTTTTGACTGTCTTCCGCAAATGCAGTTTTCTGAAGTTTTTTATAATTTTCCAATTCCGCAAGAACGGCCTCTTTTTTAATCGGCTTTAAAAGATAACCAATCGCGTGAGTTTTAAAAGCTTCCAGCGCAAACTGAGGGTAACCGGTCGTAAAAATCACGGAAGTCATTGGCGAAACTTCATGAATTTTCTTTGCCAGCTCAAGACCAGTCATTTCCGGCATATCAATATCCAAAAAAGCAATCTGAATTGAATTAGTTTCAAGAAATTTCAGAGCTTCATTAACATCTCTAAAACCGTTAACTTCCTGAAATTCCGGAATTTCCTTCAAAGTTTCAACAATGTCGGCCAAAACAAATTTTTCATCATCAACGCAAATTACTTTCATAAAAACTCCTGAAAAAATCTTTCTATTAATATAACACTCAAAATTGTTAAAAACCACTTGTTCTTTTGGATTTTGAATGATAAAGTCTGTTTTACTCGCTCGGAGGGCACGTTGTTCAATAGAAATAACAGCCGGATAAGGCGCAGATTGAAATATCTGTTCCTTGTCCGGCTTTTTTTTTGAAAGGCAAGTGCAATTTTATTTGAGGTGTTTATGGATTTCTTAAACGGAAAAATTAAACCGATTTACTTTAAGTATCTTGGGGCAGCATTTGGCAGTGCCCTGATTACATCAATTTATTCGCTTGTTGATATGGCGATGGTCGGACAGTATCAAGGCCCGGAAGGAACCGCTGCGCTCGCCGTTGTTGCGCCGGTTTGGAACATCATTTACAGCCTTGGACTTTTGATGGGAATTGGTGGAAGTGTAATTTTCAGTGCAAAACGCGGAGAAATAAACCAAAATCAGGACGATTCAAACGAAAATCAAAAAAATCGCGCAAAATCAACGGAATCTACAGAAAATCAATATTTTACGATCGCAGTCTTAGGCTCAGTTTTCTTGTCGCTAATTTCCTGGATTTGCATTTTTGCCTTTGACGACCAGATTTTAACATTTTTCGGGGCCAACTCCAGCCTTCTGCCACTTGCAAAAGATTATATGAAGCCCGTAAAAATCGTTTTTCCGCTGTTTTTGTTCAATCAGATGCTGGCGGCGTTTTTACGAAATGACAAAAATCCTTCACTTGCAACGGCCGCTGTACTCGCCGGCGGAATTTTCAACGTTTTTGGCGACTACTTTTTTGTTTTTACCTGCGATATGGGCATTTTTGGTGCCGGACTTGCAACAGCAATCGGTTCGGGAATCTCATTCATAGTGATGATTTCACACTTTTTCACAAAGAAGAACTCACTGAAAGTAGTGAAAGTTCAGCGCCCATTCAAAAAATTACAGGAAATTAGCATCACAGGATTTTCAACATTTTTTATTGACGTGGCAATGGGCATTTTGACCGTTTTTTTCAACAGACAGATTATGCATTATTTCAATTCCGATGCACTTGCGGTTTACGGCCCGATTATCAACGTCAGCACATTCGTTCAATGCTGTGCATACAGCGTGGGACAGGCCGCCCAACCAATCATTTCCACAAATTACGGCGCCCACAAAGGAGCCAGAATCAAAGAAACGCTCCGCCTTGCAATCTGGACAAGCGCGTTTTTCGCAATTTTCTGGACCGCGCTCAGCCTCGCCTGCCCAAACCTCTACATCAGAATTTTTATGAAACCAACACCGCAGATTTTACAAATTGCGCCGGCAATTATCAGAACCTACTCGCTTTCGTTCCTGCTTTTGCCGTTCAATATTTTTTCGACCTATTATTTCCAGTCCCTCATGAAAGCAAAAGCGGCATTTATAGTTTCAGTTTCGCGCGGCCTGGTAGTCAGCGGACTTTTTATCCTGATTTTGCCGTTAATTTTTGCGCCCCAAACGATCTGGCTGGCAATGCCGCTCACAGAAATCCTCGTGGCCATTTACGCAAGTCTGATGATAAGGAAATACACGAAGGGGCTAGCGGAAGAATCTTAAATTATCCCTTCTGATTCTAGGTCACTTATTATTTCATGAAGTCTCCCTTCAATTAAACTAATTACTTCTGCTGTGTTATCACGAATTACTTCTAGAGGGATATTATGATCTGTTACAAATTCTCCAATTATCTGTGGATCACATCCAATGGCATCATTTATTTTCTCTTCTAAACCTTTTATTTTACTTGAACAAGTAAAATCCCATTCTAGAATAACAGAATCCTCTGCCGTACTGAGTGTAAATACAACTTCAATATTAGTTTTATCTGTATCAACAATACCGAATAAACAACTTTGTGTACCATAAATATCTTCATAATCTGCATCAGCTCCTACATAAGGAAGCCTCATCTCAGCCCCTAAAGATGTACAATTATCATTAAACTCATGAACATCTTCATAATCAAAATATAAATCATCATCTATTTTTTTATTTCTTCCCATATAATTTACTCCTAAATCACGATTAATTTTCGCATTTCCATTGGAATAGTCTTTGCTATCTCCACTAGGCCAAATGCCAAGTCCAAACGGTCCATTCCGCAAAAGTAGGATATTGCTAAAAAATTACTCCATGTTTTCGCAATTTTTTTTAACGCAATTTCAATCTAAAGCTCAAAGTCCTCGGCGCGCAAATAGCGCGTCTGCGGGCTTCCGCTTCGGCAATCGAAATTGCCTTCGCGGCTGCTCCAGCACCGGGCCGGTGTACAGGAAAAAAAATAAACAAAGAGAGGTTTACGGCAGGTTAAAGAATCAATTTCCTATTAAAATTCCATTTTCGTTTTTTAATTCTATTACTTTTGAAAAATACTTAAAGCTTTCCTCTTCATGATCAACTACTATCACAGTTTTTCCAGTTTTAACAAATTCAACTAAAAAATTTGATACTTTGTTTATTTCTTTTATATTTAATCCTTTGAATGGTTCGTCTATTCCTATGACTTGAGTATTATCCAAAACTTTATTTAAAAGTTTTATTCTTGTATTTTCTCCACCAGATAATGTTGAAGTTTTTTGTCCTAAAATTAAATGACTTAAAAGAAGTTGCCGTGCTTTTTTCAGTTTTTCAATAATTTTGCTTTCATCCTTAAAAAAATCAAAAAGTTCATCTAAAGACATTTTCCATAAATCTATGATGGATTTTCCATTTATTTTGAATTTATTAAGATTTTTATTAAAACCTGTGCCATCACATTCTTTACACTCAATGGCAATTTTCTCAAATTCATTTGACCCGTAGAATAAAAATCCAGAACCATTACAACAAACACAACGACCTTCATTATCACAGTTATGGGAAAAGAAACTTTTTGATTTATTAAATCTTTTTGCATACATTGAAATAACAGGCATATAAA
>CAVHTI010000039.1:0-21920 GCA_963638805.1 Anaerobutyricum sp. | reverse complement strand
TCCGCGTTCACCTTCGCACAAAGTCAGGTATGGAAGTTCATACATTACTGTTGGTAAGGCTGCCGTTTTAGCATCCATCAAAGTTAAACAAAAACCTTCATAGGTTGAAGTCATTAAATAAATTTTTGCTTTTTGATAAAAAGGTTTTACATCTTTATGGAAGCCTTCAAGAATTATATTCTGTTCAAGATGATTACGTTTAATTTCTTTTTTTAATTTTTTTTCAAAAGATTTTTTTATTCCAGAACCAAGAACATGCAAAACAGCATCTGGGACTTCTTTTAAAACTTCTTTCATGATTGGAACTGTATCAAGATGATTTTTTTCAGTTGCAAATCTTCCGCACCACAAAATGTTATGATTTTCAGGGGATTTTTGTTCAACAGTCCATTTTTTAGGATTTTCAAAAAAAGGATTAATTGTAACGTGGACATTGGAATTATAAAAATCCCAGAAACATTTGTCCGTTTTACTAAGAACCACAAGTGCATCCGACAATTTATATGAATCAATAAAATCTTTAAAATTTGGCCAAATATCAACCAGTTGAATTGAAAAAATTATGTGACAATGTGCAATAAATGCCGCACCGCTTGCTTTTATTACAAGTTCATCCCAAAGCATTACATCCGCCATATAGGCATGGTAAACGACGGCATCAACTTTGTATTTTTCAATTAAATTATGAATGGCAAGCGCTCTTTCAATATAATTTTTGTCAGTAATATTGATGTAATTTGGAATAACAACTCTTTCTACATTTGGTGGAAGTTCATATTCTTCGGGACGGGGCAAAGCATCGGTAAAAACGACAACATTGTAACCCATTTCTGTCCAAAGGTGACATAACAGAACTAAAACTCTTTCAACACCGCCGTTGTATATTGAATGATAATAAGTCGCAATTGTTTTGACTTTTCTTTTATCAAAAACAAGCGATTTTTCATTTTTCAGTTGCTCTGCAATTTTGTGACGGTCAAAAAAATTTTTTTTTGCAAGTTCACCGATTATTTCTGCGTTTAATTTTGATTCCATACCGTAATTATACTCAAATATATCCAAAGAATAAATTACAGAATTTCTCTAAAACAGCGCCAGCAGAATAACTGCCAGAACAGCGGCAATCAAACAATAATAAATAATCAGTCCAATATGGCGCGGACGGTTTTTGTAGCAGATTAACGGAATGCGCATTTCATTTTTTGTAATGCCGGCGTGGTGGGATTTAAACTGTGTCTGATTTTTATTCCACAGCAGAGTTTTTTGACCGGTAGCGATGGCCACAAAATCTCCGATTCCCGTTAAATTTTCGTTTGGCTTGCCGGGACCAAATAATTCTATGTCCAGGGCTTCCTGTTTTGTGAGCAGAATATAATCGTGACCAAAGTTTTGGTTAAATTTTTGCGGAAAATCCTGCATAAATTCTGGTTTTACAAAAAAACTGAGCGCGCGCGGTTCAACGGAAGGCTGCCTCAAAAGCATATTTGCAAGGTCGGGGTAATTTTCCTGCAAAAAATCATTTCTGATGTCCGTGTGGCCGTGGTCAGCGGTAATAAAAAACAGAGTGTTCGGCGTTTCTTCGCAAAGATACGTGATTTTTTCGTTTAATTCGCGCACCAGTTTTTCAATATCATTTGATTTGGTGCCTTTTTGATGAAGTTCCGTGTCCGGATTTGCCCAATAAGCATAAGTAAAAGTTTTCTGGTCAGTTTTGCAGGTTTTTCTGATGGTCTCGACCCATTTATACAAATCAGTCTGGGCGTTTTCGCCAAACGGCAGAACAGAAAACGCTTTTGCCGTGCCCGTTTTATTTATTTTTTCGATAATGCTTTCATACGGAAGATATTTTTCCGCAACATTATAAGGCGCCGCCTGCTCAGAAGTGCCCTGAATTGTATTTTTAAAACACGTAACAGTTTTATCTTCCTGGCCAAAATAAACATCCCAGCCAAGCCATCCATGTTCAACCGGCGATTTTCCGCTCAAAAATGAAGTTGTGCTGGCCGTAGTCGTCGGTGGAAAAACCGAAGAATAATCGACGAGCAAATGTCGCCTTAAAAAATCCTTAAAATGCAGATTTTGCTCCAAAATATTCATTCCAAGGCCGTCCAAAATTATTACAACGACGTGCTTGTACTTTCTAGAAAGCATTTCGTCTGCCGGCGGGAACGTTTCGTGCTCAGGTTTTACCCCAAAATACTGAAGAATTGAAGCCGAAAGTCCCAGAATACTGTTTTTATAATCCGGAAAAAAAGCATCCTCATTTTCGTTTTTCAGCGCTTCAATTTTTTTCAAATCCATTTTTTTCTCCTGCCGCGTTTTTCAAAACTTTTCACGCAAAAATCCGCGTTTCGCCGTCAATTATAACATGAAATCCCCGTCCAAAAGTCGATATTACAAAAGATTTTTTTTGGGCCAGTGCCACTTCCCACGCGCCTTCCGCAGTTCGGTAACCCTCAAAGTCCTCGGCGCCCAAATTGTGCGCCTGCGGGCTTCGGCTTCGGCAATTGAAATTGCCTTCGCCGCTGCTCCAGCCTCGGGCCATGCTTTTTCGTCCTTATACTTCTCTTTTTTCCGGAATTTTTGAATAAATGCAGGCAAAGTAAATCATTTCTGCAATGGCCGTAAGACAAAATGAAAAAATATAAAGCAAAAACAGCGACGGAATTGTCTTAAAATGCGCAAAAATCGTGTAAACCCACACAATTCTGAACACACAGGAACCAATCAAAACCATAATCGACGGTCCAAAAGTTTTTCCAAGTCCGCGGCTTGCCGCAATCGTGTTGTCCATAAAAGATGCAAACGGAAACGTAAAAAACATAATGTTCAGCCTCAAAAGGCCGGCCGCAATAACCGCCGGGTCACTCGTAAAAATAGAAAGCCACTGCGTTCCAAAAAGTTTAAAACTGATGCTCATAATCCAGCCGTACACAAAAGCGTATCCGTTGGAAATAATCATCGTCTGCAAAATTCGTTTCTTTTTTCCGGCACCGTAATTTTGCCCGATGAACGTCGCGCAGGCGGTGTAAAAGGCGTTCATAACATCATAAACAATCAAATCAAGATTAGAGCAGGCCGCAATTCCAGAAACCATAACCGCGTCAAAACTGTTAATTCCCGTCTGAATAAAAATATTTGCGGTGGCAAAAATCACGTTTTGTAAACCTGCCGGCACGCCAATTTTTAAAATCCTCTGAACCTTGTCTTTTTTTACGGAAATTCGTTTAAAACTGAATTTTATGTCGCCCAAACCTTTGCAAAGCGCAATCATAACAAGCACTGCCGACGTATATTGACTGATAATGCTGGCAATCGCAACTCCGCTGCAGCTTAATTTGCAGACAATCACAAAAAACAGATTCAGACAAATGTTGATTACCCCGGCCGCGCTCAAAAAATAAAGTGGACGTTTTGTGTCTCCTGCCGCGCTCAAAACGGCATTGCCATAATTGTAAATTGCAACCGCCGGCATTCCCAGAACATAAATCTTAAAATAAGTGATGGCGCCGTCCAAAAGTTCAGGTTTTGTCTTCATCAAAACAAGAACCGGGCGCGCAAAAATCAATCCAACAAAAGTCAGTGCAACGCCAAAAATCAAAGAAATAACAAATGCCGTGTGCACCGACTCATCAATGTCCTTTTTGGATTTTGCCCCGATATAATAAGCGACGATTACGTTAATTCCGCCACCAAGCCCCATCAAAAGCCCGGTAAACATAAAAATCAGTTGACTTGTAGACCCGATAGAGCCCAACGGCCCCGTCCCCGCAAAATGTCCGGCAACCGCAATGTCCGAAATATTAAAAAGCACTTGCAGAAGATTCGTAAAAATCAGCGGAAGACTAAAAAAGAAAATCCCCTTAAACAGCGAACAATTCGTAAAATCCTTAACGTCAGTTTTTGCCATAAATTCACCCGATTGAAAAGGATTTTAGCACTCACTCAATTTTTGGACTACTATTTTTAAATTTTTGGGCGTTCCCCTGCGGGTCGCGTGTTCCGCAGTTCCGGCATACGCCTTCAAAGTCCTCGGCGCCCAAATTGTGCGCCTGCGGGCTTCGGCTTCGTTTTTTGAAAAAAACTTCGTCGCTGCTCCACCCGCTAACGCAAAAGTCCAAAAAAAAACGCGGCCGTTTTTGACATAGGTCGCGTTTTTCAAAATTAATAGTGTGGTGGCTTTCGGTTTGGAATGTCACCTTCCTGATTTTCAAGAAGTTCCCGGATTTTTTCCGACATAAGTTTATTTTCGGCCTTTAGCTTTTCAATATCTTTTGTCTGCAAAACGGCAACTTCCTGCAATTGATTTACAAAATCTTCCAGATAAGCAAGTTTTATTTCCAGATTTGTAATTTTTTCAGAATTTCTCATAATTTATTCTTCTTTTGCCGCTGCTTCCAGAACTCCAAAGAATGCCGGTTTACAAGTGTAATCTTCGTTCAAAAGCAAAGGATACTGTTTGTAACCAATGTATTCAGTCTGCTTATCAAGCCAGGTTCCGCGGTCTGTAAGTCCCCAGATTGTCACGGAAGTAATGCCTTTCTGGCCGTCTTTTGCGCGGTTTCTTATAAACATCTGGAACAACTGCTTATATCGTTCTTTAAGATTCATTGGACTGTAGCGGGCCTTGTTGTTTGCAACGTCAAGTTCTGTAATCTGAACATTTACCCCGTGATTGATAAATGTCTGCACGGCCTCTTCAAAAGAATTATTGCCGTCTTCAATGTTTATTACCGGAGAATTAATTTTAATGTGCGACTGCATACCTACAGCATCAATTCTTGCATCCGGAGTTGCCTTAATTTTGTCTATAATCTGGCAGACACCGTAACGTTTTCCTGGATTTGAAGAACCGTAATCATTATAAACTAACTGAATATCTTCTGGGGCATATTTTGTTGCGTAACGGAAAGCATTAATAATGAACGAATCATCTTTATAAACTCTGAACCAGTTGCTGTCTTCGCGCAACCATCGTGATGTCGTGGCACCATCTGCTACGGCTTCGTTTACAACGTCCCAGGCATAAACAAGGCGCTGTCCGCCATTTTTTTCTTCTTCCCATTTTGCTACGTGTTCAAGGACAGTTTTTATGTACCATTCCATTCGGGCATTCATAGTTTCTTTGTCTACAAACGGAACGCTTGGGTCAGAACTGAAATTTTCACGGAAGAAAAGTTCCGGAGTCTGGCTGTGCCATACAAGAACGTGGCCTCTTACCTGAACGCCCATTTTTTTGGCAAGCATAAGACAAATGTCCATAGTATTGAAATTTGGAACTTCAACCGGCATCTGATAAGTTTTTCCGTCCTCAGCAACAAAATCCTTGAAAGTCTTGATTTTTGTGAATCCAAAAAGAGCGTCCGGTTTACTTTCGTTGCCCAGTGTAATTGAAGATGCGTGGCGGGCAATTCCTTTTTGAATTTCTGGGCGCTGAAGTTCGCCACGGTAAGTGCAGGCAAGTCCAAAATGATCAAAATAATCAGCGTAAGCTTCTTTTAATGACGGCGCGTCCATCCAGTTTGTTGGCGGTACTTTTATAGACGAAATATTTTCGCCGGAAAGTTTAAAATTCAGATTTTTGATGTAGATTTTATATTCGGAAGGCAATCCTGAGCCAGAAAGATAAAAGGATTTATTCTGTCCGATGGCTACAACTTTTTCGCCTTTTAAAGTTACCCACTCGTTTGGATTAATAATTTCGCGGATAATCACAGGCATTCCGGCTTCAAAATCGTTAATCATCCAGGAAAGGTCAAGTTCTTCTGTTTCGGTGGTTTCTATTTTGATATCGCAGGAAAATTCAATCCCGATTTCCTTGTCGCCAAAATCTGCAAGATTAAACGTAACCGGATTATTTTTTGTTACTTTTTTGCTGTCAATAATTGTTACGCCTTTTTGATTTTCGTATTTTTGATTTAATTTTACAGATGAATCCTTATCAACTGCGGTAATTGTGATTGTTCCGTCAGAATTTTCTACAGCGTTTGGATTCTGTTTTTTTGCTGCTCCAAAAGCTGAAATTGCGGACAGGGCAATCAAGAGAAGTGAAATTGTTTTTTTCATAAAAACTCCCGTTAAAAGTCTGTTTGATGACAGTTCAAAACTGCACAATAATCTACATTATAATGCTACTTTTAATTTTTGGTTACAAAATAGGGAATTGTACTGAAAGGCAAAAAAGATTTATAATTTTAAACAAATTTGTTTATAGGGGAATTAAAAAATGGGCCGACAGTTAAAAGATGTATACGGAAATATTTTTTCAGAAATGGCAAAATTGTCTCACGCAAGTAAAGTTGTTGATGAAACAAAAGTTTATGAAGAAGCAAATTATAATACTCAAAAATATGTATTTAAAATTGCTCAAGACTGGCTTTTGCCTGGTTCGGGATTAAAAAATAAGGAAAATTTTAAGGCTTTTTACGATGCCGTTACAAAAGAAGGAAAATCAGGATTAATTTTAGTTGAACATTATTCAAATTTTGATTTACCGGGATTTGTTTATTTGCTGGAATCTAGCGAAGAAGAATGGGAAAAAGATTTAGGCCGTCGTATAGTTTCTATTGCCGGAATAAAATTGAACGAAGCAACCATTGGAACAAGAGTTGTTGCAGGTTCTTTTTCGCGCGTAATTGTTTATCCTACACGAAGTAAGGAAGCGCTTGCTTCAAAAGGACTTTCTGAAGAAGAAATTGAAGCAGAACAGGCACGTGCAAAAAAAATAAATTTTGCGGCAATGCGTGCAATGGACCAGTGTAAAAAACGTGGTCAGGTGATTCTGGCATTCCCGACAGGAACAAGATACCGCCCAGGCAAACCGGAAACTAAACGTGGTTTGCGCGAAATGGACAGTTACCTCCGTCTGTTTGACTGCATGATTCTTGTTTCTATAAACGGAAACTGTTTAAGAATTAATCCGGAAAATTCTGAAGATATGATGGCTGATATTGTTGAAAAAGATGTTTTGACATACACAGCAAGCCCGGTAATCAATTGTAAAGAATTCAGAAACGCCGCACTGGCAAAAGTTCCGGAAAATTGTGAAGATCCAAAACAGTTTACAGTTGATACTGTAATGAAATATATGGAAGACCAGCACAATGCTGCAGAAGCCAGTCGAAAAGTAAAACCTTTGGCAAATGAACTTTCTGAAACAACTTACCCGGGCCGCGGAATTATTGCCGGAAAATCTGAAGATGGAAAGTACGCAATTTCTGCATATTGGACAATGGGAAGAAGCGCCGGCAGCCGCAACCGCATTTTTGTAACAGAAAAGGACGGCGACGGCGAAGTAATAAAAACAAAGGCTTTTGATGAAAAATTGATTGCCGGTGACCCAAGTTTGATAATTTATTCTGCAGTGCGCCAGCTTGGAAGCAAAACAATCGTTACAAACGGCGACCAGACTGACACAATTTACGACGGAATGAAAAACGGCCAGACCTTTGAACAGAGTCTGAGAAGTCGTAAATATGAACACGATGCACCAAATTACACTCCAAGAATTTCCAGTTTGATTGACATTGAAGGCGGAAAATTGAATTATTCCCTGTCAATTTTAAAATCTGATGACGGAAATCCGGACAACACTTTAAGACAGACTTTTAATTACGATAATCCTGAAAGTGGAGAAGGCCGCTATATTCACACTTATATGGGGGACGGAAATCCTCTGCCAAGTTTTGAAGGCGAACCTGTAAGAGTAAAACTTGAAGGTGACATTGAAAAAATAACAGAAACAATCTGGAATGCCCTGAACGAGGACAATAAAGTTTCTCTTTTTGTACGATTCATTGACATTGAAAGCGGAAAGTACGAAACACGAATAATAAACAAGAATAAATAAAAATTTTTGACACTTTTGCGTGAGGGATTGTAGCAACCGCGAAGTTTTTTTCAAAAAACGAAGCGGAAGCCCGAAGGCGTGCTATTTGCGCGCCGAGGACTTTGGAGTGAATATGGAATTGCGGAAAGCCCGGCCCAGAGCGAAGGCAAAGCCGAAGCGTCGGGACACGCCCGAATAAAAAAAGTTCTACTGGAGGATTTTATGTGTGGAATTGTTGGCTATTGTGGATATAAAAAAGCGGCCCCGATTTTGATAAAAGGACTGCAAAAACTGGAATATCGCGGTTATGATTCGGCGGGAATTGCGGTTTACACGGGCGAAGATATTTGCGTAAAAAAGGCAAAAGGCGCGCTAAAAAATCTGATTGAAAGCATTACTCAAGAAACAATTGAAATTTCTGCGACAGACAAGGCTGCAAACGCGGAAAATGAAAAAAATCTGATTGAAAAAACCGGCGAAATTGTAAAAGGCTGCGTTGGAATTGGTCACACACGATGGGCAACTCACGGCGAACCTTCCGACACGAATGCACACCCGCACACAAATGCGGAAGGCAGCATTTCTATTGTTCACAACGGAATTATTGAAAATTACGCGGAATTAAAGGCAAAACTGCAGGCAAAAGGCTATGTTTTTAAAAGTCAGACGGACACTGAAGTTGTTGTTCAGCTGATTACGGATTTTTACAAAGAGGAAAAGGACATTTTTAAGGCTGTTCTGAAAACTTTGCACACCGTGGAAGGTTCCTACGCCCTGGGAGTTTTGTGCAAAGATTATCCGGACCGCATAATTTCCTGCCGCAAGGAAAGTCCGCTTGTTGTTGGGCTTGGAAAAGGCGAAAACTTTATTGCTTCCGATGTTCCTGCCCTGCTTGAACACACCCGCGACGTTTACTATCTTGGCGAAAAAGAAATTGCCGTTTTGTATGCGGATCACGTTGATTTGTTCAATTTTGACGGCGAAAAAATCATAAAAGAACCTAGTCACGTTGAATGGGATCTGGATGCAGCAGAGAAGGGCGGTTATGAACACTTTATGATTAAAGAAATTCACGAACAGCCAAAAGGATTGCTTGATACAATGCGTCCAAGAATTGTGCACGACGCCAACGGAAAGCCTTGCGACGTTCATTTTGAAGAAACCGTTATGAATGACAACTGGAAGAAGGCTAGGCGCGTTGTGATTACAGCTTGTGGCACTGCATATCACGCCGGACTTGTTGCAAAATATGCCTTTGAAAAAATTGCCAGAATGCAGGTGGATGTTGATGTTGCTTCTGAATTCCGCTACCGAAATCCTATTCTTGATAAAGACGACATTTTTATTGTAATAAGCCAGTCCGGAGAAACTGCCGACACTTTGAGTGCCCTGCGACTTGCAAAACAACACGGCCTGAAAGTTGTTGCAATTACAAACTGCGTTGGTTCTACGGTTAGCCGCGAAGCCGACGACGTAATTTACACACTCGCAGGACCGGAAATTGCGGTTGCCTCTACAAAAGCGTACACGACTCAGATTCTGTGCCTTTACCTTTTGGCAATTAAAGCCGGAAAACTGCGGGGCACACTTTCTGATGATGAAGCCTGCAATCTTCTTGCCGAAATGGAAAGTCTGCCGTCAAAAATTCAGGAAATTCTTGATGGAAAAGAGATTATTCAGAAATTCGCGGCAAAGCAGTTTAATAAAGACAAGATTTTTTACATTGGACGACAGTTTGACAGTGCAACTTCTATGGAAGCGGCCTTAAAATTAAAGGAAGTTTCTTATATGCATTCCGAAGCGTTTGCCGCCGGTGAACTTAAACACGGCCCGATTGCTCTAATTGACCCGCAGACTTTGGTTGTAGCAATTGCCAGCAAGCCTGAACTTTACGAAAAAATTGGTTCAAATATGGTAGAAGTAAAAAGCCGCGGTGCGACCGTTCTTGTAATTACGCCAGATTCCAGTGCGTTTGAAGGCAAGTGCGACGAAGTTTTCAAGATTCCGGAATGTTGCGACACTCTGGCGAGCCTTTTGACGGTTATTCCGGCCCAGCTTTTTGCCTATTATTGTGCAATTTTGCGCGGCTACAATCCGGATAAACCAAGAAATCTTGCAAAAAGCGTTACGGTAGAGTAAAAATCAAACGCGATGTTTTAATTCGTGCTATATTAACGAATTAAAACTCGCAGGCATCTCTGAAAAAGTATTGAAAATGATTTTTTAGAGATGCCCTTAACACATAAAGCAAAATGTGTAGTATATTCGGTATGGATATGGCGAAAATAATTTTATATCACGGAAGTAATACAAAAGTAGAAAATCCTCAAATTATCAATGGTGCTAGAAAATTAGACTTTGGCAGTGGATTTTATACAACAAGCGATAAAGACCAAGCTTCAAAATGGGCAAAATTAAAATTTCTTCGTTCTAACACCGGAGAACCTTTTTTAAATATTTATGATTTTGACAAAGAAAAAGCACCATCATTAAAAATCTTAAATTTCGATAGTCCAAATAAAGACTGGCTTAAATTCGTCGTTGAAAACCGAAAAGGTCTTTATAACGGAAAAATATTTGACATTGTACACGGACCTGTAGCAAATGATTCTACAATCACAGTCATAAACAGTTATATTTCAAAAATGATTGACGAAAACACTGCAATAGCTCTTCTTCTTCCTCAAAAATTAAAAGATCAATATGTTTTTTGTACAGAAACGGCACTAAATTGTTTAAGCTTTAAGGAGGTAATAAGATTATGAATAATGTAAATAATCAAACTGCTTTGCCAGAAAAAATCAGCTGGATAGAAGCTCAAGTCTGTATCTTTATTGCGAATAATAAAAACTGCTCTTACCTTGATGCCTTTAGAAAATTTTCTGCCTCAAAAACTCATAAAATGCTTGTAGATGAAAAATTAGAAATGTGGTTTTTTAGCCCAGAAGCAATCTACGAAATTTATACCGAAGAAGAAAAATCTGGAGAGCCATTAAAATCCCAATATCTAATGGGGGCATAATCATGGATAAAGAATTTGAATTTTTTGTTTATTTAATCGAAAGTTATGCAAAATACAAAAATACAGACACCTTTCTCATCTTAAAAACATTGGACGAAAAAGGTAAAACTGATTTTATTTACAATATGTATGAGCTATACCATAGTGAAGCCATCGAAAACGCATATCGGGATATAGATAGCCTTGTTCAAACAGGGCACCCTGCTTGGTAAAGTTTAAATTTACTTGTAACTATTTAGAATACCACTTTTCCACTTTCATCTCCCCCTCTAATAAACAATCAAAGACTTCATAACCGGTTGGCAACGGCAATCCGTAACAGTGAACCTTATGCGGTCACTTTTTACCGGCTTTTCCAGCCTGATGATTTTCTTATATCCGATGACGCTACCAGTGTAAATTTTCTGCCAGTGAGCATCATCACACAAAACTTCCACCTTGAACCCTTCCACTCGCTGGCTCTGGCTAATATCTTCCTGCAAAACAATATGACGGATTTCCAGCCCGGAAGTGTTGAGTTCGTAAACAAATCCCGCGTCACTTTTATGATATTCTGGAAAATCCGCCCTGGCCAGTTCCTTTCCAAAAGCCGCCTTCAAATAATCCCCGATTTGCTGCAGGCGTTTTACATCGTTCTGGTGAAAAAGTCCTTGCTGCGTGGGCGGAATATTCAGCAAAAATGTTGCATTGCCACCCACCGACTTGTAATAAATGTCGATTAATTCTTCCAGAGAGCGGACTTTGTCATCCTCAGATTTATGATAAAACCAGCCCTGCCGGATAGACGTGTTCACTTCTGCCGGGTACCAGATTAAATCCGCTTCATTTTCCAGGATTTTCCGGCTGCCTAAATCTTCATCACTGGCAAAAATTTCCCGCTGACGAAATTCCGCAGAATCTTCGTGCTGACTGCGCTCTTTGATAATTTCTGTGTCTTTTGTTCTCAGAGGAACGACACTCCACTCTGCCTGGCGGCAATGCCCGGCCTCATTTCCACACCAGCGGACGTCCGGCCCGCAAATACTGATGCAGGCATCCGGCTGCATTTTTCTGACAACTTCGTAATACCGCGGAAAATCGTAAACCTGTTTTTTGCCGTTCGGGCCTTCGCCACACGCTCCATCAAACCAAACTGAAAAAATCGGGCCGTAATTTGTCAAAAGTTCCGTAAGCTGGGCGATAAAATAATCATCATAAGCCCGACCCTGGCCGTAAAGTTTTGAATTTCTATCCCAAGGCGAAAGATAAATCCCAAATTTCAAGCCGAATTTTTTGCAGGCAGCCACCGTTTCGGCCACAATATCACCTTTGCCATCCAAAAAAGGGCTAGCCGCAATAGAATGATTAGTGAATTTGCTTGGCCAGAGGCAAAATCCGTCGTGGTGCTTGCAAGTCAAAATCAGGCCGGTCATTCCAGCTGATTTTATGGCCTTGCACCACTGTTCTGCATCAAGTTTTTGGGGATTAAAGATTTCCGGATTTTCCGTGCCGTCGCCCCATTCTTTATCTGTAAAAGTATTAACCGTAAAATGCACAAAAGCATAAAATTCCATCTGCTGATGAGCCAACTGTCGCTCGCTTGGTCTAATCTGAATCAATCTTTCGTCTAAAGTTGAAGTGGTCATTTTGGGTTACTCCAGAGATTGTATGTCATTCAAAAACTTATCAAAATCACTTTGGTAAAGCCTGTCCTGAACCACGCGGAATTTTTCCCATTCAGATTCTGCAAAAGTTTTGGCAATTTCCATTGTGACCCGGCCGTTGTCCTGCAAAATCTCCATTTCGTTGAAGTCTAAAAATTTATTCAATCGCAAAGCCCAGTCTTCCATTGTCATAGGAATCTTTTTTTTAGCCTGAAGTTCTGCATAATCAAGATACATTGTTACAATGCGTTCCAGGTTTTCAAGTTCATCCTTATTCAGATAATTTTTTGCAATACTCACATCAGTTTTTTCAATTTTTCCGTCGGGAGCTTTTCGCCAGGTTGTTAAGCCCATATTCTGTTTTTTGGCATCGGCACGCTCCATTATGAGTTCGGCAGCAGTATGCTTGTGAATTGCCCAGTGAAGTTTATTTTGAACATTTGCAAAAAAGTTTTTTGTTGCTTTTGCAGATTTGTCATAATCAATGGAAGTGGCATAAATATCCGTGATTTTTTGGTAAAACTTCCTCTCCGACATTCTGATTTCGCGGATTTCGGAAAGCAGTTCTTCAAAATATTTTTCCGTAAGAATTGAACCGCCGTTTTTAAGGCGTTCAGAATCCATAGCCCAGCCCTTTATGGTGTAATCTTTTGCGATTGTGTTCACCCATTTTCTAAATTGAACCGCCCGCTCAGAGTTTACCTTAAAGCCCACGGCAATAATCATTTGGAGGTTGTAATGCTTTGTGTCATAGGACTTTCCATCACTGGCAGTTATCCTAAAATTTCGGATAACTGAATCTTCTTTAAGTTCGGAATCTTCAAATACCTTTAAAATATGGTAATTGATTGTCCTGACATCCACTTCATACAAAGCTGCCAGCATTTTTTGCGTAATCCAAATGTTTTCATCTTCGTAGCGGACTTCAATGCTGTTTTTGTCGTCTCCAGTCGCTGCTATAAAAGTAAGATATTCCGCAGCAGAACTACGGATTGTTATGTCTTTTTTCATATATTTTCACCTTATTCTAAGTCAATTCTCTCCACTCTGTGGAGAATTTTTCATTATTTTCTAAAAACCTGCAGTTTGCCACTCATCAATCGGGGTAAAAGCAGGTCGCGCTGGCGGGAGAGGTTTTGGGTTTGTTCCTTAAAACATCTGATTTCACCGAACATAGGTTCAATAAACTTATTAAATTGCATTATAATTTCGGTTGGTGGAATAATTGTTTTCTTTTTGAATAATCTACCCTGACTTATTTTGGGTTGAGCTGAGCCGGTAACAATTCCGGTTATATCCATATTTTTAAACATAAGATATATAAACTCGGTTGTAAATGGTTTTTTACCTTGCAAAATATGAGCATGGTTATTTACCCAAAACTTTCCCCAAACATATTGCAACATAGGTTTTCCGCTTGGTGTAATTACTGAACCATCTTCACCCATCAAAAGATAAATGCCATCAAATATATAATTTTCAACATAGTCCATTAGCTCGGCAGCACCATAATATGGGTATATTTTTCTCATAGAATCCCTTTCAATGGAGGAAAGCGGAATTCTATCTGTATCGAATATTTCAAAAACATTCTTTACCGAATCCACCTTCCACTCTTTTGGGATTCCGTTTTCAAATTCTGCCCTTTGCCAGCCGGGAAAGCGGAAGCGGACAAACCATTCTTTGTACAGATTTTGTGCCATTTGCTCCAGAAGTTTTATGCGTTTGTTGTTGTTTTCTATTGCCTCGTCGTATTTAGAAAGAATTCCGGCGATTTTTTGCTGGGTAGGAAGGTCAACATTTGGAACAAAATATTTCATAATGGCTTTTGGTGTACCTCGTGGCATTTTTGTTCCTTTTGAAGTTACAGTATCCCAATTAAAAAAATTCTTATCGCTTAAAACATAGTATAAAAATTTTGAATCAAAACCTTTTTTCGCTCTTACAACTAATACATCGTTAGAACAACTACCTTCCTTATCAGCAAGCCAGATTTTGCAAAAATAAGGACGAATATTTGATAATAAAATATCATCTTTTTTGTATGCAGATGTACTTTTTACATCAGGTAATGATGAAGCAACAGTAACTCCACCTTTATTTGGGAGCATATTTTCTGTCGATATATAATTTTCAAAAGTTATATTTGATGTTCTCTCAGAAGAATAATCCGAACAATCACTAAGTCTTAAATATTCCATCAATAATTTCCTAAAATATCCTTTTCAAATTTGTCAGACACGTCTGACAAATTCCCTTTCCCTAAAACAGCCCTTTCAAATTCCCTTCAATTTCCCCTTCCAGCTTCTTCGCTTCTTCATTCAGCTTACAAAGTTCATCATTCAAATCCAGCATCGTCTGCTTAAACTCATCTTCGCTCATGCCGTCATCTTCTATAACAACGCCAACATAGCGGCCCGGGTTCAGCGAATAGTCCTGGTCAATTATGCCGTCTTCGCCGTCAAGTTTTGCAACTTTGCAAAGGCCTATCACATCATTGTAAACGCCGTTAGGGAATCGTTCTTTTAGCCAGGCAATCTGACTTGTAAAATAATCCGCCGTCTGCTTATATTCGTTTTTGCTATTTTCAAGAATGATTTTGTGGCGTTCAAGGCTTGCTTCAAGTTCTTTTTCGCCGTTCTTTTTGCCTTGCATCTGTTTTTGATATTCGGGGAAAAAGGCATTAAAACTTTCATTTTCGTTTTTTACCGCTTCATCATAATTTTCTTTTGCACGGTTTATGGTATTTTGATATTCGTCAATCAAATCATTAAAAGCCTGGGTGTCGCCTTCGTAAAGCCGGGTGATTATTCCAAGATTTTTTATCTGCTCGTCACTGAATTTGCGGTGGGCGCGGTCAACCTGGGTAAAAACATTTCTTGCATCAATAAAAAGAATTTCGTCTTTTTGAGGACTTGAGCATTTTTGCTTATCAAAAAACCAGAGCGTTGCAGGCAGCGTTACCGTACTAAACATATTGCTTGGCAGGGTTACCATTTGCTTGATAATTCCTTTTTCTATCATCGCTTTTCTGATTTCGTATTCGCTGTTTCCGGCGTCGCTTGCAGAATTTGCCATAACTAAAGCGGCTTTTCCACTCTCATTTAAGGCGGTTGCAAAATAACTTATCCAAAGATAATTTGCGTTTGGAACGGTTTCTTTTTTATCATCCTTTTTGCCGCCTTTTGATTTATTTTTTGGAAGGCCGTATTCATTAAAACGCCTGTCATCCTTAATCTTTTCGTAAACAACTTCATCAACATTAAAGGGAGGATTTGCCATTACATAATCAAAATTTCCGTAAGCGTTGTATGGGTCGGAATAAAAAGAATTGGCTTCTGTAATTTGGCCGCGAATGTTGTTGAGCAAAAGATTCATTTTGGCAAGTTTTACGGTGTCGGGCTCTTTTTCTACCCCATAACAGCAAAACTGCATAACATCATCCGTTCTAGCTTTTTGATTGTGATTGTGCATATAGCGGGCCGCCTGAACAAACATACCGCCGGAACCGCAGGCAGGGTCTAAAAACTTTTTGTTGCCGTATTCAGGCTTTAAGACTTCCACCATATAGCGAACGACCGTTGCAGGCGTGTAAAAGGCACCGCCGCCCTTTCCTTCTTCCAGGGCAAAGTTTCCAAGAAAGTATTCGTAAATCTGACCAAACAAATCAATTCCAATATTTTCAGGGATATCCATAAAAATGCGGACAATTCTGCTTAGTAAATCCGGTTCTTCGGCAGGAACTAACTGACCGTAAACTTCTTTTGGAAGAACGCCTTCCATCTGCTTGTTGTACTTTTCAATTGCTTCCATTGCCTTTTTTACAAGAATCGCCTTGTCGGCAGTGTCGGGAGCATCGTTTATTTTTGAATAACCTGCTTCCGCCGGAAGATAAAAACCGCATTTTTCAATCGCAATGTCTTTTATTTCTTTTTCGCGCCGTCCACCTTTTAGCTGATTATATTCCGCCTCAATTTCAGTTTTATGCTGCTTGTAAAGAATGTCTGCATACCGCAAAAAAATTAATCCTAAAATCGGCTGACCAAATTTGTTTGCCGCCAGGTGTGCCCCACTACGAAGGACATCGGCCGCCCTCCAGAGTTTGTCTTGTAATTCTTTAAGTTCTTTGTCTGTCATTTTATTACCTTCCAGTAGCCGTTTTTATCTCCAGTTTTTTGTTGTCACAATTTTATTTTATAAGTACGGTTTTTATTTTCTCCAAGAGACTCAATTTTTCTTTCTTTAACTAGTTTAGAAAGATAATCTTTTGTTCTGGAAATTTTTAAACCAATGTAATCAGCAATTTCGTGAGATTTAGCATTATCGTGTTTTTTTAGATATTCAAGTATTTTATTTTCATTATTTGTCGCCGATTTATCGCCAATTTGTTGATTTATCGCCGATTTATCGCCGATTTGTTCATTTACAGGGTCATTTGGGGACATTTTAGGGACATTTATCGCCAATTTATCGCCGATTTGTTCGTTTACAGTGCAATTTACAGGGCAATCATCGTTTACAGTGCAATTTACAGGGCAATTTTCATTTACAGGGTCATTTACAGGGCAATTTACAGGGTCATTTTCCGCTGATTTTTTATACGAAGGTCTGTAAAAATTCACCCGTAGCATATCGCCAATTTCCTGGATTTCAGGAGGATTCACATTCTTTTCTTTACAAAAATCTATAATTCGCTTTAAGCCAGAGCCCCAGCCTTCAATAACATTCAGTTTTTCGCAAACACTGGCAAGAATTTTATTTCTGATTGAAGAACGGCCTTCAAGTGCTTCCTGCAAAGTAAGACTTCCGTACAAACTTCCCGGACTTGAAATTTCAACTCTATCATCATAAACGGCAACCTGCACGCTCGAACTCATCATATAATTTCTGTGGATTACGGCATTAATTATAAGTTCACGGATTGCCTGCTGGGGAAGTTCATAAATTTCATCGTGGACAATTCCCTTTATTTCAATCGCCATATTTATATGCTCAAGAACAAATTTATAGGCTCCGTCAATCTGTTCAAGCAAAGGACCGTCAAAATCTTTTTTATCAATAAAATGAACGCGGTCAATGCCCTTAAATCTTGCACATTGAATTCTTGAAAGATAATCGTGCTTTCCTAAAAAAATTGCGTAGGCTTTCGTTGCAACAAGATTATTTTCAACCTTTTGCAAAAGTTTCATATTTATAAGGTTTTCTTTTGTAATCTGAGTTTTTGCACGTTTTGAAAAATCCGAACAAAGATATTCAATGTCTGAATCAGTTACTTCAAGTTCAGACATCGGAAGTTCGTCGTAATAACGGCGTTTTTTTCTAAGTTCAAGTTCATCCAGAGTAGAATCCTGAGGTAGTTCTTTTTTAAATTCTAAAGTGCGACTTTCGCCGTTTTCTATTTCTGATAATTCCATAAATATTTTATCTCCAGTTTTTTACTTTACGCCACAATCCAGCCGTAGCCTTGAACTGCCATATCTACAAAGTGATTTAATATGAGCCTTGTTTTTGCTTCAAATGACGTTTTGTCGTAGGAATCCGGCAAATCTGCATCCAAAGATTCTTCAATGGCTTCCTGAACTTTTTTGACTGGCTGTTCATTTTTGTACCAGTCAACAATCAAAAGGTCTTCGCGGTTTTCTGTGATTTTTGTAAACAAATGTTTTGCCGCAAGTTTTACTTTTTGTTCTTCGTCTTTTGTAAGTTTTTTACCCTTTACAAGTAAATCATAAAGTTCAAGTTCTTCTTCGGTAAGGCCTTCTGTTTTAGCCCGCGAAGATTCTTTTTTAAGTTCTTCCATAAGGGAAAGGAGCTGTTCGTAGTAATCTTCATTTTCACTTCCGCCGGCATTGTAACGGTCAATAATCGCCTTAAACCGTTCGCTGAATTTAATTCGTTCCTTGTTGGCTTCCAGAAGTTTTTTTAACGCTACTTCTATAAAGGCTTTTATGTCATCAATTTCGATTGCCTTGTATTTTGATTTTTTGATTTCCGCACGAAGTTCATCAACATTGATTTTTGAAAGGTCAATCACCTTATATTCGTGAATAAGATAATCCGCCTTTTTATCACCATCAGAATCATTCGGATTTTGACTTGCAACACTTTTATCAAGAATGTTGGAAAGTTTTTCTTTTGCCCGCTCAAGTTTTTCCTGGTCTATGTCATTTGTGTAAAGGTCGTGAAGATATTTTAAAGGAGCAAACTTTTTATTCTGCCATTTTGGACTTCGTTCAAAAATTTCCGGTTTACTTGCTTCATAAAGATTAAGCATTGCATTTGTAAGAACGCGGAATTTATTTTTTTTGTCATCAGTATCAACAATTTTATCGTAGGCAGAAAGAATCAATTCAGATTTAGAAAATGTTTCTTCTTCTGCAAGGATTTTGTCTAAATCAACTCCAATAGAAGTCATAAACGAATCTGCTTCGTTTATAGAGGCGTCCAAAGATAAAATCAGGGCGTCAATATCTTTTGCCGGGAATTCGCTTCCGTCGTCGCCAGTGGCATATTCGGCAAGGGCATCGTTCATATATTTAAAAACATTTACATAATCAACGATGATTCCGGCAGTTTTATTCGGATAAACTCTGTTGGCCCGGGCAATTGCCTGCATAAGAGTATGACTTTTCATCGGTTTATCAAGATACAAGGTAGAAAGGCTTGGAACATCAAAACCAGTTAGCCACATAGCACAAACGAAAACCAGGCGGAGCGGGTCATTTGCATTTTTAAAGCGGTCCTCAATGTCCTTTCCTTCCCTATCAATCTCCTTCATTAAATCGCGGTGAGGTTTTATATTTAAGCCCTTAGCCTTGAACTTTGCTTCTTCGTTTTCTTCTTCAGAAATAACGACTGCCATTTGAGTTTTTTCCATGTAGTCTATCATTTCGTTGATTTTTTTGAGTTTTTCTTTTTCGCCAGGATTGATTTTATTTCTTTGGTCATAAAGATTTTGAATTTCTTCTTTCCAATACTTTTGCACTTTGTCGTACATTTTTACCGCAGTGTATTTTGTAACGGAAACAACCATGGCCTTTCCCAAAAATCCACGTTGCGGAAAATGCCAGGCAATGTCATGGGCAACTTTTTCCAGGCGGTCATCACGGTCTAAAATTTCTACAATTTTGGATTTTACATTTTCAAGGGCTTCTTCTTCCCGGTCGTTCAATTTTTCTTCTTCAACGATTTTTACAACATCATCATCCAAAAAATTATTTTTTAATCCCACTTCCGGAACACGACGACTGTAAAACAATGGAACAGTAGAACCGTCTTCAATGGACTGGGCAAAATTATATTCAGAAACATAATTTCCAAACCACTGATTTGTAAGTTTTTCCGGCCCCAGAAGTGGAGTTCCAGTAAAGGCTACAAAATTTGCATGCGGAAGCCCACGCCGCATATTTTCCGCTAAATCTGCATATTGAGTTCTGTGGGCTTCGTCCACCATTACGATAATGTCATTACGCTCTGAAAGAACCGGATATTCTTTCTTTTTGTCGTAGCGGAATTTATGAATCAAGGTAAATACAAATTTCTGATTTGTTCCAAGATATTCGCGGAGTTTTTCGCTGTTTGCCGGCTGAACTACATCGCTTGCCTTTATAACTTCGGTGCGGACAAAAGTTTTATGAATCTGAGCATCAAGGTCATCGCGGTCAGTAATCACAATAAAAGAAAAGTTCCCGGTGATTTTTCGCATAACTTTCCGGGCAAACATAACCATGGAATAGGATTTTCCAGAGCCCTGAGTGTGCCAAAAAACGCCAAGTTTACCCTTAAGTTCTTCTCTTTTTTGCATCTGATTAAAAAGATTATTTACCCCAAGAAACTGATGATTTTTTGCAATTATTTTTGTTTTCTGATTATCAAAAAGGATAAAGTTTTCTATGTAGTCAATTAATTTTTCTTTTTTAAGAAGACCGTCCGCAAAAATTTCAAGCGAAATTCCGTCTTTTTCAATCTGCTTGCGGTTGATTTTTTCTTTTTCGGAATCCGCTTTTAACCACTGAAAAAAGAATTCATAATCCGCATTCCAAGAACCAAGACGAGTTTCCCGACCATTAGAAAGAACGCAAATCTGATTAAATGCAAATAAATTTGGAATGTCCTTTTTATAATTCGTAAGATTTTTACTGTACGCTTCCTGAATTTTCACAGTTTCGTTTTTAAGCTCAATAAACACGAAGGGCAGCCCGTTTACAAAAATAAGAAGGTCCGGCCGGCGATAATGAAACTGACCCTTAATCCACATCTGCGAAACAGCGGTAAAAGTATTATTCTGGGGATTGTTAAAATCAACAAGTTTTAAAAAATCAAACTCCGCTTTTCCGTTTCGTTTTTCGCTAACTTTAATTCCTTCCCGGATTTTCTGATAAAGAGTGTAATTTGTGTGAACTATATCTGTTCCGGTAAAATTTTTAGAAAGGTCTTTTACAGATTCTTCAATATTTTCTAAGCTGATATTAGGATTTATGCGGATAAGGGATTTTTTTAAAATCTGGGGCAAAACACACTGACTACAAGACGCCCTGCCAGTTCCGTCTTGAATATCATCTTTGGCTTCTGTACTAGGATTACAAAGTATTAAATCATAATTAAAAGGCGGATTTTTAAGCTTATTCAGCAGGGCTTTTTCTAAATCATCCTCGGTTATGTAATTCATAAATTTTCCCCTCGAAATTAGCTTAACTATTCAAAAACGTCATTCCGAACTTGTTTCGGAATCTCTTTACAAATGGAGATGCTGAACTGAATTCAGCATGACGCAAATTGGCAAGTTCAGATATATGACTTTTTCTGATATGTTGAACAGTTACAAACTGCCTTTAATTATAATATATTTCTGTGAGCTGACCTACAAAAAAATCTGACGGTTAGTGGCAGTGCGACACTTTGCAAAATCTTCCAATAATTGTAATTTTATGCCTATGAATACAGTAATCCGCAAGGCAACAGCCGATGACTTTGCCGTAATTTTGGAAATTTATCACAAAATTCATACTGAGGAAGAGAAGGGCCGCGCCACAACCGGCTGGATTCGTGGAATTTACCCGGAAGCCCCGACTATCAACGACGCCCTGGCGCGCAACGACCTTTTTGTTGCGGAATGTGACGGAAAAATTTTAGCTTCCGCGATTTTTAATCAGATTCAGGTTGATGTGTATGCGGGCGCGGCATGGCAATTTCCCGCCCCAGATAATCAGGTGATGGTTATGCACACGCTTGTAAAAAATATTGCCGCAAGACATCTTTATCAAAAACTTGGATATAAAGAAATTGGTGTTGCCCCTTGCACTTTTAACGGACTTGAAGGCATAAATCTGGTTTTGCTGGAAAAGAAGATTTAATTTTTGGCGGGTTTGGCGCTTTTGGCGGGGAAGTTTTAAAATTTTACCGTGACTTCTGCGCAAGGCTATGGAGC
>CAVHTI010000038.1:0-22430 GCA_963638805.1 Anaerobutyricum sp. | reverse complement strand
GGTTTAACGAAGGAAAATCTGTGGGACTGGAAGAAGGAGCTTACAACAAGAGTTTGGAGACGGCAAGAAGATTATTTAGAACACAACTTTCTGCACGACAAATTTCTGAATGCACCGGTGTTCCTCTTGAAAAAGTGCTGGAATTGCAAAATGAAGTGGTGAAAGTTATAACAGAATAAAAGTTTTTTTACACTTTTCGTTATCGTGCGGAGGAGGACAACTTTATCACTATGGACGATGGAAGCGTGATAATTCAAAACTGTATGATAAAATGAACTCAGTTGAGCGAAGAAATTTCGAAGAACGTCGAGCAGAAGGTCTTGAACAGGGGACTTATAACAAAAGTTTGGAGACGGCGAAAAAATTACTTGAAGACAATATACCTCCTGAAACTGTTGTAAAATATACTGGACTACCATTAGAAACGATTTTGGGTCTAAAGAACAAAAAATAACCCCACGTTCCGTCAAATATTTGCAATCTACCGTTATTTATATTGTGTGCACACTTTGCGTTAGCGATTGTAGCAGCCGCGAAGCGGGACTTGCGCAAAACGGAGTGCCATTGTTCTGGCGCGAAGTGCGCAAGGCTGGAGCGAACAGCGGAACTGCGAAAAGCGCGACGGCGCTTGCGCCGGAACGTCCGTAAATGCAAAAAAAACGCAAATTCGCTATTATTGTCCGGAAGGTAAATGATATGGCACTTATAAATATAAAAAATTCCAGAATTGAAAATAGTCGTGAAGTTGTTGTTCCGTGTCTTTCGTGGGAAATGAAAAGTGGCGAAGCCTGGCTTGTAATTGGCCCGAATGGCGGTGGTAAGGCTGATTTTTTGAATGCCCTGTCCGCGCAGAATTCTCTGAAAATTTGTCAAAATAACGCGGAATCTGTTTACGAAAATGTTTTTTCTGATAGCGTTGAAATTGTCAGTCTGGAACGGGCCGCTCATCTTATTCAGGAAGAACGTGAAAATGACGAAAGTGATTATGTTGAAGGTGGCGTTGATATTGGCCGTACTGGTCGCGTTTTTATTGCAGAAAGTCTTTACGGCCCCGTCAAAAAAAATATGCCTTTGCCTCAGGAAATTAAGCGCCTTGAAGCCTTGCCGGAAATTAAACTTTGCGGAATAGAAAAAATCCTTGACCGCGGCCTTAAATATATGTCCACTGGCGAAATACGCCGAACTTTGCTTGCCCGCGCGCTTGTTTCTAAGAAAAAACTTCTTATCCTTTCTGATCCTTTTGCCGGCCTTGATATTCAGAGCCGTACAATTCTTCTTGATTTTTTTAATACAATCGTAAACCGTCAGTTAAAAGAAAATTCTTCTACAGAATGTCCGCACATTATTCTTGGAATGGAACGCTGGCACGAAATTCCGGATGCAATTACCCACGTTCTTGAATTTTCAGATAAAAAAATAACTTTCTGTGGTCCGCGCGCTGAATACGAAAAAATTGTTGCAGAACGCGAAGAAAAATCAAAACTCAGTCAAAATGATTTAAAACAAGAACTGAAAGAACAAATCGCCGGCGCCGCAGCGGGCAGTGAATTTGTAAATCACGGTGGCGCTGTGTCTTTGCAAAATGCCCCGCAAACCGCCACAAACTCCGTACCATCCGCAAATTCAAAGCCTTCCGCTGAAGAAAATCCGGAAATTTTAATCAAAATGACAAACGTAAACGTCGGCTGGGGAGATAATCACGTGCTCCAGAATTTAAGCTGGCAGTTGAACAAAGGCGAACACTGGCTTATTCAGGGCCCAAACGGTTCTGGCAAAACGACATTCCTGGAACTGATTACCGGCGACAATATGCAGGTTTTTGCGAACGATGTCTGGCTTTTTGGCGCAAAACGCGGCTCTGGCGAAAGCATCTGGGACATTAAAAAACAACTCGGCATAGTTTCTTACCGCCTGCACGTTGAATATAGAATGCTTGGCGGCACAAGTCTTTTGAACGTTATAATTTCCGGCTTCCGTGATTCAATTGGATTGTACGGTGGCGCTACCGATCTGGAAATTTCCGCCGCAAAAAAATGGCTTGCCCTCGGTGGATTTGCCGGTCGCGAAAATGAAAATTTTGGCTCGCTAAGTTATGGTGAACAGCGCGCAATTTTGATTATCCGTGCCACTGTAAAAAGTCCAAAAGTCCTGATTCTTGACGAACCTTGCCATGGCCTTGACCAGCAGTTCCGCTCAAAAGTCCTGAACCTTCTGGAAATTATCGGTGAACAAAACACGACCACAATGCTCCACGTAACTCACGACCCGTCAGAAGTCCTTTCCTGCGAGCATCACGTCCTGGAACTTCACCCCGGCGAAACTCCGATGTATAAAATCCTCGAACGTTAGATTTTTTATATGGGCGGGTCCCTGCGCTCCGGCTTCGCCTCCGCTCCGGGCCGGGCTTTTCAGGGTTCCGCTATCGCTCCAGCCTCCTCACTACGCCTACGGCTTCGTTGCGGGGGCCTGCTTCGCAGCCCTTACAATCCCTCCCGCGCTGGCGCAAAACCGATTTTTCCCCTTAAAAATAGCAAATTTCAAACCTTCCAACCGGCAAAAATCCAATTTTTTTGTACAAATCAAAGGCGACAGAATTATTTTCCTTTACAAATAAACTTACATTTTTGTTTTTTTTCAAAATCATTTCGCAAAGTTCATAAATCAAGTGCCAGGCATAATAATTCCGGCGATAAATCGGTTCCGTGTAAACTCCGCCAATCTGAATAAAATTCCAGCCAACCGCGTTTGTATTCACTTTTGACACAAATTTCCCGTCAGATACAAGTGCACTGCAAATCTGATTTTTTAAAATCCCGTCCAAAATAAGCGAACATTCCGCATCCGAAAGTTTTTTGCCCTTTGGCGCAACTTCTTCCATCAGATATTTTTTCTGCAAATCAAAAAGTTCTTCTTTATCATTCTTAGAACAATGTTTTATAAAATCATCATTCATAAGTTTTACCGGCGGCAAAATCGCTGGAGTTTTTAAAATCATCAGAAAATACAAATTATCCTGATACGGTTTTATTCCCGCATTATTCAAAAATTCAAGAATTTTCCGTGTGGATTCAGCCTGGCCGTTCAAATATTTTAAAGGCTTTTTTTGTTTATCAAGAAAATTCATAAAAACGGCGGCAAATTCACTGTACAAAAGCTCATTTTCCGTCAAAAACGGCAAACAGTGGTGCATTGAACCGTCAAAATAAAAAACTCCGTAAATGTCGCTGAACGCACAAAGTTTTTCATCATTTACCACAACAAAAACGTTTTCAGATTTTTTTTTGATATGCGCACAAAGCTGCATACAGGAAATTTCATAAGGCAAAACAAACTGCTTCAAAAGTTCAAAATTTTTTTCCTTAGCTTTTAAAATCCGCATTTTTTGATTATAGCACTTTTGGTTTGTATTGCGCTCTTTTTTAAGATTGTTTAAACTGCCCTTATGATTTTTAAAATGATTTTAACTTTTTTAAAGGGCATCGTTATCGGCGTTTGCAACGTCATTCCTGGCGTTTCCGGCGGAACAATCGTAGTTATTTTTGACATCTACGATCAGTTTATGGACATTACTTCATTAAATTTCAAAAAAATGATTAAAAACTGGCATTTTTGCCTTCCGCTGATTTTGGGACTTGTCGTTGGAATTCTTGGATTCAGCAAAATCATTACAATTCTTTACACTAACCTGCCAATTCAGACAAATTATTTTTTTACAGGGCTCATAATTGGTAGCATTCCGCTGCTTTTTAATTACACTTTTAAAAATCCTGATGACAAAGAAGCTAAAAAAAGCGTTGCAAAAATCTTTTCGCTTATTTTGTGCGCAATTTTTGGACTTGCAGTAATTGTTGGATTTTCACTTTTGCAAAAAAAATTCGGCGATTCATCAACCATGGTTTCAACTTTACCGCCATTTTCAGCTTCCATCGCCATTAAATTTTTTATCGGCGGTTTTTTGGGCGCAATTGCAATGATTATTCCGGGCATTTCCGGTTCATTACTTCTGCTGATTTTGGGAATTTACCCGATTGTCATTGGCGCAATTTCGGCAGCCATTAGCGGAATCCCGCTTTTATTCCAGGGCCAGCCGAAAGATTTTGTTCACGCCTTTGTACTTTTAATTCCGTGCGTAATTGGAATTCTTGCCGGCCTGGTTTCCGGTTCAAACCTGATGAAACTCCTCCTCAAAAAATTCCCAAACTACACTTACGGCGTAATTTTGGGCCTGATTGTCGGTTCAACCTACTCACTCTTCCCAGGATTTAAATGCTTTGCCACAAAAGGCGCCGGCTGCGTAATCGGAAGTTTTATCTGCTTGATTGCAGGCGCCGCAATGGCATATTTTTCCGCAAGAAGTTCCACAAAAGACAAAACAGAAATCGTGGAAAGTGCTGAAAATGAAGGCGGGGAAGGAAAAGAGTCTGAAGAATAGAGTCTTTCTTCCTGAGTTTTGCATCTGGACAATTCTCTCACCAGTGGTGAGAGTTTTTCATCATCCGTAAAAAATTAATTTCTGAAACTGTGAATCGGCGCTGGAATGCGGCCTCCACGGTTGATAAAGTCGGCACAACTGAATTTATTAACGTCAATGACCGGGCAACCGCCAAGAAGTCCGCCAAATTCGACCCAGTCGCCGGCTTTTTTGCCAGGTGCGGGAATCAGACGGCAGGCAGTTGTTTTATTATTTACCATTCCAATTGCAAATTCGTCGGCCATAATTCCGGAAATTGTCGTTGCAGGAGTATCGCCCGGAATTGCAATCATATCAAGGCCAACCGAACAAACGGTAGTCATTGCTTCAAGTTTTTCAAGGCAAATTGAACCTTGTTTTACAGCGTTTATCATTCCTTCGTCTTCAGAAACCGGAATAAATGCCCCGGAAAGTCCCCCGACATTTGTAGAAGCCATAACGCCACCTTTTTTTACCATATCTGTAAGCATTGCGAGTGCGGCTGTTGTTCCCGGTGCACCGCAACCTTCAAGTCCAATTTCTTCAAGAATGCGTGCAACTGAATCTCCGACTGCCGGTGTTGGCGCAAGACTCAAGTCAAGAATACCAAAATCAACGCCAAGTCTGTGAGCCGCCTCAGAACCAACCAGCTGTCCCATTCGTGTAATTTTAAACGCCATTTTTTTAACGCCGTCGGCAAGTTCATTAATCGGTTTGCCTTTGTAATCGCGTGCGGCGGCAAGAATAACGCCAGGTCCAGAAACGCCAACATTAATTACTGCGTCACCTTCTCCCGGTCCATGAAAAGCGCCCGCCATAAACGGATTATCTTCCGGCGCATTGCAGAATACAACCAGTTTTGCACAACCGTTGATTGCGTTATTTTTAGAAATTTCAGCAGTTTTTGCCACGGTTTCACCCATCAGTTTTACTGCATCCATATTAATTCCTGATTTTGTTGAACCAACGTTCACAGAAGAACAAACAAAATCGGTCGTAGCAAGGGCTTCCGGAATTGAATCAATTAATATGCGGTCGGCCGGGGTAATTCCTTTTTGAACAAGGGCACTAAAACCGCCCAAAAAGTTAATTCCCAAATCTTTTGCGGCCTTATCCAAAGTTTTGCAATATTCAACGTAAGAAGTTGCATTACTTGCACCGGCAACAAGCGAAATTGGAGTTACAGAAACTCGTTTGTTAATGATTGGAACGCCGAATTCCTTTTCTATGTCCTGGCCAACTTTTACAAGATTCCCGGCCTTTTTCATAATTTTGTCATAAATTTTTGTGCAGGATTTTTTTGAATCTGAATCTGCACAGTCCAAAAGAGAAATGCCCATTGTAATGCAACGGACATCAAGCTTTTGCCTCATAAACATATTTACTGTTTCTTCAATTTCAACTGGCGAAAAAATCATTTAGCGCTCCCTTTTTTTGAAACTCATTTTAATGGAATAAAAAATCTCTTACAACTAGACCCAAAATCATAAATTTTACAATTTTTCTTAACGGAGCCTCTAAAAATTGCAATTTTTAGAGATGCCCTTAACAAAATTTAAAAAAGTGTCAATAAAAAATAGATTTTCCACAAATATTAAATTATAATAAAAATATAAAAGAAGGGGTTGCCTTAAAAAAATCATTAGACAGCCTCAAGGAAAGTTTATGAAGAAAGTTGTTTTAACACTCGCAGTTTTTACTGCCGTGCTCGTCTCTGCCTTTTCTGCTCAAAAGAAAACCAAAGAGTTCGTCCTTGAACCTATTGAATTTGATACGGTCATTCAGGAATCTGAAGATTTTATTTACACTTCAGACCCACGCACAAATGTCATTGGCATGATGTTGCGTCTTGCCGGTTATGAAAAAGTCCAAACCTACTACATTGGCGACAATTCTTATCTTGATCAGATGAATACGCTTTTTGATAAATATAAAGAACACAAATCCATCAGTGTTATTCAACGATATAAAGAAAAAAAAGTTCCGGAAGAAGCCTGGTTCGCACTTGCATATCATATAAAACCTGATTTTAGTGGCGTTACCGTTGATTTTGACACTTGTCCGGAAACTCTGCCGTCAGAATTCCAAAATTGCAAGACTAAAGAATTGTATAAAATTGTTCGGGCAATTCATGATTTTGCCGAAGATACGAATTTTGCAAGAATTTATAATTTAAACCGCTCCGACTACATCAATAACATTGCCAAAATGCAAAATCTTATTGAACCGTACCGCCTCCCGGAATTTGCCGAATATTTCTTTAATAATCCCGAAATTGAAAAAGTCACGGTCGATGTTTCAAGAATTTTTGCCAACGTTTACAATTTCAGTTTTGCAACTAACGCCGACTCAAAAAAAGAATTCATTATTACAATTTACCCGGGGCTTGAAATTAATTCTTTATTTTCATCATATTTTGCTTTATACACTCAAAAATACACTTCTGAAAACTGGGAACTTGTAAAAGACAATTTTACAACTTACATAAAAGCCTATAACACAAAAGTTGATCCTAAAAATGCAAGACAAATAAAAAAACAAGTCATAACAGAAAAAAATCTGGAAAGTCAGTTAGGTTTTTACTCATATCTTGCCTACTGCACTTACCGCGCCGAAACTCAGACGGAAGAAGACATAAAAAAGACGGAAGATTTTGTAAATGTCTGCGAAACTTATGCCCAGGCTTTAAAAAAAGGAATTGGAAAAGATTACGAAAATGCGGCTGCTTTACTGACCGAATACAAAAATAACCGCGACAAATATAAAACTCTTGAAGATTTTGCTCCAAAAATTAATGATTTTCTGAATAATTTAAAAGTGGAATAGCCTTATGAAAAAAAGTTTATTATTTTCGCTTTCCATTTTGATTTTTCTTAGTTTTACCGCCTGCCTGTCAGTAAATCAAGAAAACGGCGACGAACTTGTTGAATACAAAAAAATCTCGTACGAATCAAAAAAATTGAGTTCTTTAACAAAAGAACAACTCCGCCAAGACTGCGACTGGCTAAAATATTACCTGTACAACGCCTATGCCGGAATTGACGAGGCAATCGCGAACGGTTTGGATTTGGACGCCACAATTGAACAAATTTACGAAGAATCCTGCAAAAAAGAATTCTTAGGACAAATTTCCACCTCAGATTTTTCCAGTGTGACCCGCAGTATTCTTTCCAAAAAATTAAAAAACTCTGACCAGCACATTGGAATTAACGGAACATTAAAAGATTCTAGTCGTCTTTATTACACAAGCGTTTATTTTGAAAAGCGTGACGACGGCTATTTTGTAAAAAAATCTGAAGAAGAATCCGTAAAAGAAGGCATGAAATACAACGGCCCAGAAACAAATCTTTACAAAATCCTGACGGACGACGGCATTCTTTACCGCTACGGCGTTATGACAAACAAAAACATAAAAAGCGCCGTCCTGTACGTTAATGCCCTGCAAATCACCGTAAATGCGGAAGTTGACAAGCCAATTCCGTCAAAATATACCTGGACGGGCCTTCAATCCACCGCAGAAACCGTTTATGTTTCGCTTGGCGACTGCAACCAGCTTTTTGGAATCGACGACGATGCAAACCGTGGCGATTATTACTGGGACGATTATCTGAGCAAAGTTCAAAACGCTGCCGCCGGAAAAAAGAATCTGATTTTTGATCTTCGCAGCAATCCCGGCGGCTATCCTCAGTACCCGGCAAGAATTTTGCGCGCCGCTTTGTACAATCAACTGCAAAACGAAGAACAGGCCACTGAAATAGAAAACTTTATGATGAATAAAACTTATGAAAACTGTGTGGGCATCATCTCGCCTGTTACCGGCCAACTGGAAAAAGAAGCCTATAAAAATTATTTCAAGAATAGATTTCTTAGTTTTAAACCAGAAGTTCAGGAATTTTTAAAAAAATATTGGCGCCAAATGGAAGTTTACCCGTTAAGAACCCATCTTCCGCTGGACGTTTACGCCACAAACCTGACCCAATTGCCCCAACCCGATTTTAAAGGCGACATTTACATTCTTTTGAACGAATACAGTGCCTCGGCCTCGGAATATGCAACGTTAATGGCCTATGAATTCCAAAACAGCGACATAAAAGTTCACATAATTGGCGAAAATTCCTGTGGAGCGTTCAAATATGCCGGAATGTGGAGCCACTTACTTCCAAATTCGGACATTTACTTAAGTTTTGGGGTCAATTTTGGTGAACCGCCGTTAATGCTGTCCATTCCAAACTGGAAGGGCGAAGGCAACGGTTTTTACCCGGATTATTGGGCCACAAACGACACAATTCTCAACACGCTCATAAATCTTACCGCCGACCAGGAACTTCAGACGGTTCTTTCCGATTTGGGCAAAAAACTTTTATAAAATTATACGGGCGGTCGCCGCTTCTGGCGTCGCCGGGCTTGCGCGCTATAAAATTGCGGAACTCAACAGTCAAAAAAAATGAACTTTTCCATCATTTTTAATTTGCTGTCCGGATATCCGCAATTTTTTCGTTCAGCCACTTCGTGTCCGAACCGCTTACGCGGCAGCAATCCCTACCGCTTTTCCAAATCAAAAATTTTTCGTTAAAAAAAACTGCCCTCAAAGTCTAAAACTCCAAGGGCAGTATTTGTAAATTCTAGTTAGAATTTAACTTATTTTTTTGCTGATTTAATAACAGCCTGAGCACCAGCAAGACGAGCAGCCGGTACACGGAATGGTGAACAAGATACATAGTTCAAACCAAGCTTGTAGCACAATGCGATAGAAGCTGGGTCTCCACCGTGTTCACCACAGATTCCAAGGTGAAGGTCAGATTTTACTGAACGTCCCTTTTCTTCTGCAAGACCAATCATTACACCAACGCCATCTTCATCCAATGTCTTGAATGGGTCCTGAAGAAGAATCTTCTGATCCAAGTAAGAATCAATGAATTTAGAGTAGTCATCACGGCTAAATCCGAATGTTGTCTGTGTAAGGTCATTTGTACCGAATGAGAAGAAGTCAGCATATTCAGCAATCTTGTCAGCAGTAGCAGCAGCACGTGGGAATTCAATCATAGAACCAATCTGGAACTTGAGGTTTGTACCCTGAGCTTTGTTTACTTCAGCAATTTTTGCTTCAGCCTGTGCACGAATCTGTTTCAATTCAGCAAATGTTGTTACGTTAGGAATCATAATACGAACATCGTGTTTGAGTCCTTCTTTTTCAGCCTGAGCAGTTGCAAGAGCAATAGCTTCAACCTGAGTTTCGTAAATTTCTGGATATGTAATTGCAAGACGACAACCACGGTGACCAAGCATTGGGTTGTGTTCATTCAATTCAGCATATTTCTTGTTGATTGTTTCAACTGATACACCAAGTTTTTCAGCAAGAGCTTTTGCCAATTCTGGAGTTTCAGCCTGTACGAATTCATTAAGAGGTGGGTCAAGAAGACGGATAGTAACCGGGTGACCTTCCATTGTCTTAATAATTCCGTAGAAGTCCTTCTGCTGCAAAGGAAGAATAGCTTTAAGATTTTCTTTTCTTTCTTCTGTTGTGTCAGAAATAATCATCTTCTGGAATGAAGTCAATTTTGGTTCTTCAAAGAACATATGTTCTGTACGACAAAGACCAATACCAGCAGCACCAAAGCGGAATGCCTGTGGAACTTCGTTCTGTTCAGCGTTAGCAAGAACATCAAAACCTTTTACAGTTTTTCCAGATGGAGTAGTTCTTACAGAAGCTGCACGAACTTCATCAGCCCAACCAAGGAATGTTTCAAGGTCGCCAGAAACAGCAGCTGGAGTTACAGGAATTGCTTCACCGTAAACTTTACCTGTTGAACCATCAATAGAAATTACATCGCCTTCTTTGAAAGTCTTGTCGCCAATCTTAACTTCGCCGTTTCCAAGGAATACAACTGCAGAACAACCACAAACACAAGGAGTTCCCATACCACGTGCAACTACGGCTGCGTGAGATGTTCGTCCACCTGTAGAAGTCAAGATACCTTCTGCAACGTACATACCGGCAATATCATCAGGAGAAGTTTCTTTACGAACCAACATAACTTTCTTGCCAGCTTTGTGCCATTCAACAGCTTCTTCTGCTGTGAATACAATCTGACCACAACCAGCTCCTGGTGAAGCGTTCAAAGCTTCTGCCAAAGGTTTTGCTGATTTAATAGCCTTTGCATCAAACTGTGGGTGCAGCAACTGATCAAGCTGATCAGGTTTTACACGAAGAAGAGCTTCTTCTTTTGTAATCATTTTTTCTGCAACCATGTCTACAGCCATCTTAACTGCAGCTGGACCTGTTCGTTTACCGTTACGGCACTGGAGCATGTAAAGTTTTCCTTCCTGAACAGTAAATTCCATATCCTGCATATCATGATAGTGCTCTTCAAGACGATTTCGGATTGTCCAAATTTCCTTGAAGATTTCTGGCTGCTGTTTTTCAAGAGCAGAAATATCCATTGGAGTACGAATACCAGCAACAACGTCTTCACCCTGAGCATTGATAAGGTATTCTGCCATAAAGTGATTTTCACCAGTAGAAGGGTCACGAGAGAATGCAACACCAGTTCCTGATGTGTCACCCATGTTACCAAATACCATTGCCATAACAGTTACGGCAGTACCTTTGATAACGTTCTCGTCAATGTTGTTAAGTTTACGATAAGTAATAGCACGTGGGTTCATCCAAGATCCAAATACGGCGCCAATAGCACCCCACATCTGAACCTGTGGATCCTGAGGGAAGTCTTCTCCCTTTTCCTTTTTGTACATTGCCTTGTACTTAGAAACGATTGTCTGAAGTTCTTCAGTTGTCAATTCTGTATCTTCTTTGATACCACGAATAGCTTTTACTTCAGCAATGATTTCCTCAAATTTATCGTGTTCAACGCCCATAGCAACGTTACCGTACATCTGAATGAATCGGCGGTAAGCATCCCATGCAAAGCGTGGATTGTTTGTTTTGTTAGCAAGACCAATAACAGATTTGTCGTTAAGACCGAGGTTGAGGATTGTATCCATCATACCTGGCATAGATTCAGCAGCACCAGAACGAACTGAAACTAAGAGTGGATCATTTTCGTCACCAAGTTTTTTGCCGAATGATTTTTCAAGTTTTGCAAGATATTCAGCAACTTCAGCAGCAAGTCCTTCAGGATATTTTCTTCCTAATTTGTAATATTCCTGACAAACGTCAATAGAAATTGTAAATCCAGGTGGAACTGGAAGACTTAAAGGGGCTTTTGCCATCTGAGCAAGGTTTGCACCCTTACCACCAAGGATTGGGCGCATTGATTCATCGCCTTCTGCATCCCCGTTACCAAAAAAGTAAACATACTTTGTTTTAGCCATCGATTTTTTCTCCATAGAAAATTTGGAATTTAGATTAGTGTTAAAATAATACTCGCTATATTTTTAATAGTCAATTATGCATTTTTTTTTCACACTTTATATTGAAGATTTTTAATGATTTTTATGGCGCACACGGCCCTTCGTGCCGGCCGGCTGTTCCGCACTTCGGTAACCCTCAAAGTCCTCGGCGTGCAAATTGCACACCTGCGGGCTTCGGCATCGGCAGTTGAAACTGCCTTCGCCGGTGCTCCATAGCCTTGCGCAAAGGGGTTAAAAGTAAAATTCACTCTAAAAATGATGATCTGAAGTTACAATTTCATTTACATCAATAACTTCATTACCGTTTACAATGTCAAAAACGTGCCAGGCAATTCCCGGTTTGTCAGGCGTAATTGTGTAAGTCTTTATATATTCGTTATTTAAATAAAGTTTTACGCTTGCTTCAGAATTTGAAAGACTTCTGCCTTCTCTATCGCTACTGTATGAATAATTATGAATGTAATATTCGTATTTATAATCAGGATTTGGCGAACGGATTGTTACAGTTTCCGGACCATAACTTGATGTGTCATCGTGATCAAGATTAATTCCACCGTCATTCATATGAGAATAATATACGTGGTAACCCGGAGCAAAAACGTGGCTGTCCAAATCGCTTGGACGTTCACCCCAATTCAAAATAATTTTTACACGCTCATAATCAACCGCCTTTGGAATTGCCAGTTGATTTGCCGTAATAATTTTTCCATCTTCAAGATTAAAACTGCCGGTTGTCGGGACATATTCGTCGCCACGTGTAACAACCATTGTGTGCTCACCGTCTGTAATTTCATCCGGTAAAGAAGCTTTGCCTTCGTAATCTGTCCAACGTTCCCATGTCTGATCAATATTTACATTTGCATTATCAACTGGCAAACCGTTATCACTGTCAGTTATGTAAATGTATCGGTTTTCATAAAATTCAGGTTCTGAAACGGGAATTACATTATTTACCGGCGGAATTTCAACAATTTCAGGAACAACTTCTACCGGCTCAGGTTTCTGCCAGCACCATAAATCATTAATTTTCAGTTCTTTTATAATCGCCAGTGTTTTTATTTTCATACTTCTTACAATGGCATCAACTTTTGTTTCGTAAACTTCGTTCAAAACAACTTTGTACAAAACTTCATCATCTGAATTTTTACTTTCTTCAATTCTTGCAGGAAAAAAATTATCCTGCAACGTTGTAAGCAAAGCGTTAGCATTATCAATTTGACGGAAAGAGCCAAGACAAATGTACCATTCTTCTGCAAATGCACAAAAACTAAGGCATAAACTCAAAAAAATCATAATTATTTTTTTCATAATGATTTAATTTTACATCATCTTTAAATAATCACAAACTTTTCTAAAATTTCTAAAATTATTTAATATTTTTGTGTTTATTCTTACTATTTTTTTCAAGATTTAATTCTTATAATTTTCTTATATTCCGAAATTTGATTTTTTAAGGATTTTTTATGGCAAACAAAGTTCTATTAAAGCAGGCTCCGTGTGCTCTTGATATGGGCGACGGCAGCGAAAGAGGTCTTTACGTAAGTCAGGACTACCTTCTTCAGAAAATGAAGAAAATTCATCGTGGCATTAGTTTAATGTACACATACTATCCGAATGACAAAGGCTGGCCGGGAAGAGCGAGCGTTGTTCACAAGCAGGCAACACCGACCGGCGCGTGGGACTACCCTTACGAAGATTATTTTCCGTACCGCGGTGGCCGTGAAGGTTTGCGCGACGACGAGCCTTTTAAATTTATGAAAGAAATCAGACAGCGCGGACAGGATGTTGTACTCACTCTTACAATTGACCCGGCACTTAAAGAAGAAGACTTGATTCTTATTGCAAAAGATTTGCGCCCATACGGCAGAGTTCTTTTGCGAGTAAATCACGAATGTACAGGAAACTGGTTCTGCTTTAACAAACGTGCAAGTTATCAGGAACTGGCAGACTTTTTTGTACTTGTTGCTAATGTTATGCACAAATACGCTCCAAATGTAAAAATGATTCTTTGTGCCGGAATGTACCAGAAAGAAACCGGCAAACTTGAAATGGAAGACATTTTCCTTGAAGCTCACAAAGTTGCAGACATTTGGTCGGGAGATAATTACCTGTCTTTGCACTGGGGCTGGCCTGTTGATGTTGCAACAAAAGAAACTCACAACTATGCCTGCTACGACGTTGACGAAATTTACGAAAAAGCCAAAAACACATACAAACGTTTAAAAGAAATTACCGGCCAGGACAAACCGATGGTTCTTTCTGAATTAAACGGTGACGGCGATGTAACCGGCGCTTTTGAACAGTCTTACATGATGAAGCACTTTATGGAACGTCTGCAAAAAGATGACGAAAAATGGTTGAGTGGCTTTACAATGTATCAGTTCCGCGACGACGGTCGCCTTGGACTTGAAGTTACAGACCCAAACAACAATCAGATTGGAATTGAACAGCCAATTTTAAAAATGTACCGCGACGAACTTCTAAAACCGTTCTTTTCGCAGGAAATTGTTCAGAACGGAAAGGCAGAATTCCCGCTTACATTACGATGGGGCAATTCAGAAGACGCTGAAGGCGTAGAAACTGACGTTCATTTTAATAAAACACCGCAGTTCTTTGAAATTTATTTTAAAAATGAACTTACAGACTTGAACCTGATGATTGAGTTTAATAATTACTGGTTCTACAAAAAGCCTGGCGTAAAATGCATAGATTTAATGCCGTACTTCTTTGACAATCCGCTGACTGGCCCTCTTGATTCAAAAGTCAGATTTTTTGCGCCACCTGCAGACGGTATGAACCATCCGCAGAATAACGAAAATCCGGACACTGCAAAAGACGGCGACTGGATGAACAACGTTTACACAAAACTTCCGGAATTGCCAAAAATCAGAATTGACGAAGAACCTGTGGCACTTGTAAAAGCTTACAGAGATTAGTTTTTTTGAATTTGGGCATATCCCTTCGTGCAACTCACTGTGAATTTTATTATTCACGGTGAGTTTTTTTTTATTTTTGCCAAAATTTGCACTACGGGTCGCGCTTTCCGCAATTCCGGCATTCGCCTTCAAAGTCCTTGGCGCACAAATAGCGCGCCTGCGGGCTTCCGCTTCGTTTGTTGAAACAAACTTCGCGGTTGCTACAATCGCTTATGCATTTTTATGGCCAAAAAATTATTTTCCTACACAGAAATTTGCAAAAATGCTGGAAAGTATATCGTCTGGGGTAATGTCGCCGGTTACGGTAGAAAGTGCATCCAGGGAATCTTCTAGGTCCTGGACTACTGCATCAAGTGAATAATTGTCGGCGGCACTGACGAGTGCGTGTTTTACACATTCTAAGGCTTCTGTAACGGCTTCTTTTTGGCGCGCAGAGCCAAGACCGGCCTGTTCACGGTCTGTAGAAATGCCTTGTGTAAGAACTTTTGTAATTTCTGAAAATAAATTTTTTAGGCCATGGCCCGTTTTTGCAGAAACTGAAACAAAGCAGGCGTTGCGGGCGGCGTTTGAGCCCGCAGAAGGGGGTGTCGGCGCAACGTAGTGCGACGCAGGGGGAAGGCTTTCCCCCTCATTATTTAATTTATCGCTTTTGTTCAAAACCACAATCAATGGTTCGCGGCAATTTTGAATAAAATCGTCGTCGTCCGGCAAAAGTCCGGCGGAACTGTCCACAACGTAAAGGACGAGGTCGGCGTCGCTGGCAAGATTTTTGGTGAGTTCAACGCCCTGCGCTTCTATAACGTCGTCGGTCTGGCGAAGGCCCGCCGTGTCAAAAAGTCGCACGGGAATGCCGTTTATACTTGCCCAACTTTCTAGCCAGTCGCGGGTTGTGCCTTCAATATCACTGACGATTGCACGTTCTTCTTTTAAAATTGCATTGAAAAGTGAAGATTTTCCGGCATTTGTACGGCCTGCAAGAACAACTCGGACGCCGTCCTGGTACAATTTTTCGCCTTTCCAGGAATCCGCAAGGCTTTGAAGGCGCTGAACGGCATTTTTTATGTTGGAAGAATCAAAAGTGTCCGCAAAATTTTCTTCGTCTTCGGGATATTCAATTTCGACTTCTATGGCGGCGATGGTGTCTATAATCAGTTTTTTGATTGAGTCGATTTCTTCAAAAAGTGAACCGGAAAGTCTACCGGCAGCGTGACTGCGGGCAACGTCGGTGTGGCTGTCTATGATTTCTTTGATGGCTTCGGCCTTTGTTAAATCGGTTTTGCCATTTATATATGCCCGGAAAGTGTATTCGCCACGGAGCGCCTGCCTGAATCCGTTTTTTAACAGCAGATTTTGAATTGCCGTGACAACACTTGTTCCCCCGTGACAGAAAATTTCCACCATATCTTCGCCAGTAAAACTTTTTGGCGCACGATAGACGCCAAGCATAACTTCGTCAATGCGTTCACGCGCGTCTGACGAGGCATTGGCGGAGGCGGACTGGAATTCTGTGTTTACCGGCAGTGCCGTGTCGGCGGGCTGCAAAATCCAACCGTAAACCAGGGTATTTCCCGACGCAGAAAGCAGGGCTTTGGGACGGCTGAATAATTTACTTACAAGTTCTATGCAGTTTTTGCCGGAAACGCGCACAATGCCCAACGCCCCCGGAGCCAGCGCTGTCGCGATTGAAGAAATTGGTTCTTCCGGGGTGTACTGTCCTATTGTCATTTATCTTACCTTCAAAAATGGTTTTGAAGTTTTATTTTCAATAAAATCTTCTTCCGGATATTGTAAAAGAATACTGTCCAAAATTGAAAGATCACTGTCTTCTACATAAAGCGGCCGCATTTTAGTTCCAACTGCAGGTTTTCTAAATTCCGGCCCCGCCTCGTATGTTGTAAGTCCGGATTCTTCCGTGTCTGTATTGTCTGGCGGCGTCACAGAATAATCACCGGAATTGTTCCAGCACATATATCCGTGATTTGAAGCATCTTTTACGCCAAAAAATTCCTTTTTGATGTAATCAGAATTGTAATACTTGCGGTCATAAGGCGCGTAACCCAGATAAAAACACTGAACCCACGGCCTTATGATTGCGCGGTTACGACACAAAATTGTGTTTCTGAACGTTCCGTAAAAATAAATTCTGTAAGTGCGGTCTGCAACCGGAGAAAAATTCATCCAGGAATCTTCAAAATGACTTGGATAGAACATCGGGCCAATTACATCAACATATTCGGCAAGCATTTCTGCATCCTGACCTGTTCGTGTACCGCTTCTGTACCAGCCATTTGCACCGTAAATATCAATTCCGATTGGCGCCTTGATATTTTCGCGGGCATAAGAAAGAAACGAAATCAGCGCAGATTCTTTGTCCATTCCGGGATTTTTCCAGCGGTACTGGGCATTGTACATATTTAAACCGTCCGTCGGGAAGCGAATATAATCAAACTGAATTTCATCAAAACCGCGGGCAACCAATTCTTTGGCAATCAGAATATTATATTCCCACACTTCCTCAGAATAAGGGTCAACCCAGTTTTCATCATAATAAGTCGTAGTTTTTTCGCCGGTCGCGTTTCCATCATCATCTAAAACATCTTCATAACCTTTGATTCCGACCCACGGTTTATTATTGGCCTTGTCCCAAACCGCATATTTTCCGCCAGAATAACCGGCAAGACTTCTGTCCTTAAAAGTTACAATTCGCGCAATAAGATAAATATTGTCCTTTTTGAATTCGCTGATAAAATGATCCAAATCCACGGCATACATTGAAGTCTTTGCCTTTTTTAAAACCTCAGAATCATGAGAATCGTAGCGCAAATAGCCATAATCGTCTTTCATATCAATTACAATGCTGTTCATATTGCGGTCTTTTACGATTTTTTTATATTTATCAATTCCAGCCTGATTTCTGCACTGGTAGGCTGAAGCATAAATGCTTTTTTGACCATCCGCTTTTTCCGCGTAAGTTGTATTCACCGTGCCAGGATAAAGCATCCACAGTTCATTTAATAAAACGCCCTTTGCAAATCCACTACGATTTTGAGGAATCCACGCGGTATTGGTCATTCCCGGAACAGCCGAAAATGACTTCTGCCATTCGCCTTCTTTTACCGGAGTTCCCGGACTTGTAAAATTATTGATGTCATAAGAGCCAAAACCTTCAAGTTTTGTAAAAAGCATAACGTCATCAATTAAAGTTAAACCGTCAATTGCATCAGCGGGTTCCGTGCCTTTATAAATCAATTCTCCGCATTTTTTCTGCCAGTTAAATTTATAAATGCGCGGAATAAACATTTGCGACAGGAAAATTTCCGTGTAGACAGTGCCATCCGCATTTGTACGAACAACCGGCAAAATATCAGAAATTTCGTCCGGATTTGCATTGCTCTGCATTCGTTCAAAACCGTCTTCAACATCTTTCCACGCGGCATTTTTTAAATCCGGTTGAATATAAGAAAGTCCCAAAATCGGATGACTCATAAAAACCGTACATTCGCCGTCAATTGTGGCAACGGCAACCGCTTTTACGCCCGGCGTCCTTAAACTCATGGATTTTAGATTTTTCCAGGTTTTACCGGCATCACGGCTCAAAAAAACGGCATCTTTTGTCGCAGTTACAATTTCCTGATTATTCAAAGGATTTACGGCAATGTCTTTTAATTCCTGAATCTGTTTTACAAGTGTCGCCTGCCTGTTTTCATATTTTTTTATTGTCAAAAACGGCAGACCATCGTTTATATCTTCAAAATTTTCCAAATCATCAGTTTTAAAAAGACCTTTTTCCGTGCGCATCAAAAGAACTGGTCGTTCCAGACCTTCAGCATCCGGCAGATTCAAAATCAAAATCTGATCAACGCGGCCTTCTTTCCACAACGGAAAAACATTATTAGAGCCCGTGACCTTAAAAAGTCCTTCATCAGAACCAACAAGAAAATATGAATTCACCGCTCCGTTTTGATTTTCACTTTCATTTACTTCAACAGATTGATTGATTTTTTCTGGCAATTGATAAAGAGGCTTAATTTCCTGCGCCCCCAACGTAAAAACATTTAGTAATAAACAAACTGCAATAAGAAAGATACCCATAATTCAAATATCGGTGAGTTTTCTAAAGAAATTTACAAAAAGCCGCGGGATTTTGTTGGGAGGGAGTGGGGGGGGCAATGTGAACCGCCCCCATTTTTAGGAAGCACTTTTTATGCAACACTATACACAGCTTTCAAATAATCAAAAATATTCTGTCTGTAAGTATTCAGATTTGCCAGACAATCATCCGGAAGTTCTGCATATAAAGTATTCCTGATTTCATTTTGAATTGTTGCAACGGTTACTTCCTTATCAAAAGGACTATCCATCTCTTTCATTAGGGATTTAATTTTCTTCAAAAGTTCTTTTGCCAGTTTTTTAATCTTCTTAATATCTTCTTTTGTCAGACTATCTTTGAAGAGCATATCGTAAATTGTGAGTTCTTCATCACTGTCAAAACCTTCACGAACATAACGTTTCTGTTCTTCATTCATATCTTTTACAGTCTGTAAAAGTTCTGCAAAAACCTGTTCAATAACAGCTTTATCCTGACTTTGATTATAAAGTTTTATAACTTCAAGATAGTGCTTATAAAAATCAATACGATTAGGATTCTTTTTTATCATCTGAGCCAGGCGAGTTGCAACTAAATCATTTATATCATTGATTACAAGATTCTTGTTTTTGATTTTTTCAAACTCAATGCTTAGTTTGTCAAAATCAATATTACTTATATCAATTTTTGCATTTGGCTCTTTTGCATCGTCAGGAGTGTCTTCTGTAGAAATGTAATCATTTACAATAGATTCAAGCTGCTCCATTATGTCAGTAACATCAACAGGAGGTTTTGGCTTTGTAAGCTGACGATAAATTGCATCAAGTGCATCATGCTGTTCTTTTAGTTCTTTTGTAATTTCTGCTCTTGTTGCATATTTATAAAGTCTAAAGAATTCACTAGCTTTTGTTGTAAATTCTTTCTTTACTTCTGCAGGATTGGCTACAGAATTGGCTCCGTTCTGAATCATTTTGATTTTTGCAAAATTCTTAGCCTGAATTAAATCATTCAATTCAAAACCATGAGTATGTAAGTATTCAATGGTAATAGCACAATCTTCATAGATTGCAGCAAGAAGTTTTTCTCTATCTATTGTTACTTTGTGACCACTGCCAGCATTTTCTTTTCCACTAGTTGTATAATCGACCAAAGCTTTTTCGAGTGCAGTTACAATTCCAATATAATCTTCTATAAGTCCGTTTTCCTTTCCATCATTTACTCTATTCGCACGAGCAATTGTCTGCATAAGAGTATGTGCCTGTAAAGGTTTATCAAGATACAAAACAGAAAGCGAAGGACAGTCAAAACCTGTAAGCCACATTGCACATACAAAAACAATTCTGAATGGATTATCTTCATCTTTGAATTCTTTATCAAGTTCATGGTCCATCATCTTTTTTCGATGCGGAATAATATCAATATTATGTTTCTTAAAGTATTCAACTTCACCTTGTTCCTGACTGATAACAACGCACATTTCTGTTTCTTTCATCCAGGTAATTTTTGCTTGCTTTTCTTGAAGTTCCTGCTCGGAATTGCAGTTTTCAGATTCCTTCTCAAGTTCGACGATTTTATCGTTCCAATATTTCTGACACAGTTCAAGCATCTGAACACTTGTAAGGCGATCAACAGAAACAAACATTGCCTTTCCAGCCTGCCATACTTCTGAATAATGATTTACAAAATCTCTGGCAATTTTATCAAGACGTTTTGGATTACGAATGATATGAAGTTCCTGTTTAATGAGATTTTCAACCTTGTCTCGTTTTTCTTCATCATCTATCTGTTCAATTACTTCAAGAAGTCTGTCATTAATTTCAGGATTCTCAAGAACTAATTTATCACCGCGGTTTTCGTAATAAAGTGGAACAGTAGCACCATCATCAACAGCACGCTTAAAGTCATAGATGGAAACATAATCACCAAAAGTTCGTTGAGTAATATTATCAAAACTGAAAAGTGGAGTTCCTGTAAAACCAATACGGCTGGCTTCCGGTAAAAGTTTACACATATTATCTGCATATACACCGTTCTGACTTCTGTGAGCTTCATCACTAATCAAAAGAATATCATAGTCTGTATGAATTGGCGCTTCATCTGGCTGATTGAATTTCTGAATCAGAGAGAAGATATATGAAGGATTGGCTTTTAATTTTGTAACAAGATCACCACCAGAAGATGCAATATATTTACTGGCTTTAAGATTTCCAAGACATCCGCAGGCTTCAAAAGTTCCACTAATCTGTTTATTAAGTTCTGTTCGGTCTGTAAGAATTACGATTGTTGGAGAACCTTCCAACTTACGATGAATTTTCTGAGAAAGAAAAAGCATAGAATAACTTTTTCCAGATCCCTGAGTGTGCCAAAATACACCAAGTTTACCATTTTTAAACTTACGGGCTTTGTAATTCTCAAAAGCCTGATTTACACCAAGGAATTGATGATTGCGGGCAAGAATCTTTACAACTTTTCCATTTGAATGATCGAACAGAATAAAATTTTCAAACAAATCCATAAAGTTGTTTTTGTTACACATACCAAGCAGCATAGTTTCAAAAGCAACTGAACCATCTTCATCCTCTTCTCTTAAACGTTTCCATTCATGGAAAAACTTGAACTTAGAATTAAGAGTTCCTACCTTTGCCTCAGGACCATTAGCAAACATTATGAAAGCATTGTAATAAAAAAGCTGCGGAATAGTAGTTCTGTAATCTTTGTAGTTGTCGTTATATGCATTTTCAACAGGAACATCGTCACGTTTTAGTTCAACAAACAAAAGTGGAATACCGTTTACAAAACCCACAATGTCTGCACGACGGTGATAAACTTCACCCCAGATTTTCATTTCCTGAACTGCAAGAAAATCATTTTCTAACGGATTCTTGAAATCAAAAATCTGAACCTTTTTCTTTGTGTAGTTTCCATCAGAGTCAAGAACATCAACTTCTATTCCTTCTTTAAAATATTTATAGTTTTTTTCATTATTCTGGATGTCAGATTCAGAGGAGATTTTTGTTTCAAGGATTTTTACAAGTTTTTCAAAAATCTCATCAGTCATCCAGTCATTAAACTTGAATACAGCTTCTTTTAAGTAACGCTTTAGCAGGATTTCTTTGTAAGATTTGCGACCAATAGATTTTTTAGAAAAATCATCGTCTAAAACTTCATCATTGTAGGCATAAAACTTTCGCCAACCTAACTGGTCATGTAAAAGATCAACTGCACTTTGCTGAACTAATTCATTTTCGCTGTATTCGTAACTCATATTATTCCTGTTAATTTAATTTTATCACTGAAGTTGCAAAATAATGTTCGTTTCTATCAAGTGGTGAAGAAAAATATCTTTTTTTAATGCCATATAACAAATCTGAGAAATCTTCATTCTTAACTATTTCAAAATCATCACCATTGTAATTAAGATTAGGTTTATACTCATGAATATATTCAAATAGAGCTCTTCTCTGTTCTTCATTTAATGAATTCATAATATTGACGGCATCTGGTATTAAAGCCTTATTATCATCACTGATTTTTTTATAATCTAAATCATCTGATAATTTTATATGTGGTATATTACTAATTTTTT
>CAVHTI010000037.1:0-22990 GCA_963638805.1 Anaerobutyricum sp. | reverse complement strand
GTTTTATATAGTTCTTCTATGACCGACCACCACGTACACATAGGCCAATATTTTGAAACTTATCACCAAGCAGAAGACATTTTTACCGCATTAAAAGTAGCAGGATTTTCTGAAGCCTGGTTTTCTTCTACTTCTAGCGAAATTTACTGTAAAGAAAGCCCCGATGTTTTGTGCGGAAAATGTAGCATTCCACAGGAAGAATTGCCGAGTGCAAAAGACCTTTACGATTTTTTACACGATGAAATGAAATGTGCCTTGCAGACTGCCGCGGAAGTAGAAATAAAAGCCCACGCACTTTGCTGGATTGTGCCGGAACTTTACTGGGAAAATCCTGATTTTTATATAGAAGACGCTTTCTCAAAAGTACATTATGAAGGTTTTAAGATTCATCCGCGGGCTCAAAACTGGAATCTTTCTGATGAGAAAATCTATAATCTTGCAGACCGTGTTTTTTCTTATGCAGAAAATCACGGCTTGAAAATTTTGATTCACACGGGACTTAGTGAAAATGACCTGCCTAATCTTTTTGAACCATTTTTCGCCCGCTATCCAAAGGCGAAAGTTCAACTGGCACACGCAAAACACCTTGAACTCACACTTGGAATGCTGAAAAAATATCCTAGTATCATTTGTGATTCTGCTTTTGCTCTTAAAGAAAATCTTGAAAAAATCCGGCAGGCAGGTTTTGCAAAACGCATAGTTTTTGGGAGTGATTACCCGGTGAATAAGGAGTTAAATCCTATGTGAATGCCGTGGTTACCGAATGGCTTATGCAACACCGTGATGAACTATTAAAAATGAGGAATGATTACATTGACCTGCCCAGCGACACGATTTATGAATACGGATGTAAAATAAATTAAATTTTTAAAAGACTATCTTCCCTCTTTAACTTATAACATTATCTTATCTCGTTAGCAGCTTAAAATAAAAAGATGGGTTTTACCTTTCCGCCCGTTGATTTTCCCTCACACATCCTTTCTCCGCCACGCTCCGCGGGCGCTTTTAGGGTATACCCTAAAAGCAAGTTGACAGACTTGCTTTTACCGGCGAAGCACTGTTACTTCGTAACAGCCTTCGCCGGTAAAACTTTAGCGTCAACAAATCTTAATTAAGTGTAATTTTAAAATTCCAAAATCCCCAAACCTATTATACAATATTAGACAGGAGTTTAAGTTATGGAAAGTGAAATTCTAAAGCAAAACGAAATTGACCAGATGTTAAATGCAATTTCCAGCGAAGAAAAAACTGAAGAGCCTCGTGTCACAAGAAAAATAAAAATATACGATTTTAAGAGGCCTGATGTACTTTCAAAGGAAATGCTTTTTGCCACGATGAAAATTTTTGAAATTTTCTGCAAGAATTATGCCACCTCAATTTCAAAAAAGACGAAAAAAGCCTGTTCCTATAAAATAGACTCCATAGATCAGCTTACGTTTGAAGAATTTATCCGCGGTGTCCCGCATTTCTCGCCAATGTTTTTGGCAAAAGGCAATTGTGGGCAGCTTATAGTTGAGGTAGACCCAGAAATAGTTTTTTCTATGTTGGGTATGGCTCACGAAGAACAAAACTCTCAGGACATTCCTTATCGGGAGCTTTCTGATTCTGAAATGTCCCGTTTAAAAAAAGAAATTCAAGAGCCATTTATGGCAGTTTTAAAAAGGACCCTTACAAAAGATTTGGATAAATCCACAAATTTTGAATCCAACATAAAAAAATGGAATGTCGAAAAATATAGTTTTGAAACAAATTCTCAAGTCTGCAAGGCTATAGCTCCAGGCGAAATGATTTGTCTTGTTTCAATCAGTACAGTTTTCGACGGAGTTAACGGCATGATTAACCTGTGTTTTCCGTACAAAGAAATCATAAAAATTACCAATGAAGCAAGGGGGATAAAAGAAATGGCAGGCGAAAAATCAATAGATATGAATTTAGTTCAGAACACCACCGTTCCAATTGAAGTGGTTCTGGGTTCTACCAACAGGAGCTTAAAAGAAATTTCAGGTATGGGCGAAGGCACAATCCTTGAACTTGACAAGCTTGCCGGTTCTCCTGTGGACGTAAAAGTAAACGGAAAAATCATAGGGCACGGCGAAGTTGTAGTCATTGACGAAAATTTTGGTGTACGCCTCACCGATTTTGAAAAAAATTAGCACAGAATTGTAACTTCTTCGCTTTCTTTTCCGCTGCAGTCGGTAACTTTACTGATAAGAAGTACAATAAAATAATGATTTTTTATATACTAAGCGCATGGCAATAAAAATCAACTCGGAAGAATTATTGGAATTGCTGGAAGTTTTGCCGGCAGATCAAAATATTATGCTTATGGGAAAGCACGGAATCGGAAAATCGCAGATTCTGGAGCATTTTTTTACGAAAAAAGGTTTTAAGGTAGTGTCACTTTTTTTGGGACAGATGAGTGACCCCGGCGATTTGATTGGGCTTTTGCATAAAAATGAACTTACCGGAAAAACTGAATTTATGCCGCCGTACTGGTTTCCGCTTGATGACAAACCGATTGTGCTTTTTCTTGATGAATTAAACCGCGCCCGACCGGAAGTTTTACAGACAATTATGGATCTTGCCCTGAATAAAACTCTTGCCGGCCGAAAACTTCCTCAAGGTTCAAGAATTATCAGTGCGGTAAATAATGGCGATGAATATCAACTGACGGCGCTGGATCCTGCCCTTGTTTCCCGTTTTAACGTTTATGAATTTGCCCCTTCTGTGGATGAGTGGCTGGACTGGGCAAAGCAAAGCGGACTGAACAATTCTGTCATCAAATTTATTTCTGAAAATCCTGAATATCTTGATGGTGAAATGTTGCGCAATGAAGATATGGATTTGGAAAAATCTCCGGACAGGCGTGGCTGGGAAAAAGTTGCAAAAGTTATGGATACCGCCGGCCAAAAATTAAATTCTGATGAAAATTTTGCGCTTTACAAAAAAATTGTCGCCGGAATAATCGGAGTGCAAACTACGGTTGCATTTTTTGAATTTCTCAAGAAAAATCAGCAGTTGAGTGCTTCTCTCCTCATTACTCAAAACTTTGATAAGAGCCTTGAAATTTTAAAAAACTACACTACTCCGCAGCTTGCAATTCTTACGGACGGCATTTTTAAATATGTTGAATCTTTAAAAGAAAATGACAAAAAAACGGATTTATCAAATATCACTGAGTATTTTAAATTCCTGCACGATAATAAAAAATCTGAAGCTTTGGGTTATTTTTCTGCAAATTTCACCTCAGAATCAAATAAAAATGCCAGCGCCATAATTGCAAAATCACTTCCGGAACTTGCAAATTTGGTTATCGCCTATATTTCTGAATTGTAATGGACATAATTTCAAAAATTACGGATTCCTGGTTTTTACTTGAACCGCTGCTTTTTAAAGTTTTTTGTACTCATACCCTGATTGAAAATCCTGAACTTAATATTCCGTTCAGAACGGGAAAAATGCGCATTGAATATAATCCTCAGATTGTGAATAATTTGCCGCCAAAAGTTGCAGAAGATTATTTGAAATTTGAAATTATCAGAATTATTTTAAAACATCCCTATGAGCGCCAGCCTTTTAATGCCGATAAAACTGCCCTGAAATTTGCCAGCGACATTACGATTAATGACACAAAACTTTTTGATTATTCCGACGTCCGCACAAAAACTGCCCGCGATTTTCATCTTGAACAGAATTTGAGTTACGAAGAATATTACAGGCGCGTAAAAGGAATTTTGGATACTCAAACTGATTCTGATGCGGAAGAAAATGCAGAATTATGGGAAGAAAATCAGGAAGCGGAAGAAAATATAAATTATCAGATTGAAGATGCCATCAAAAATCAAATGTGGGGTTCGCTGAGTTCTGCAATTCAGACGGAAATTCAGGCAAGTTTGACCATAAAAATGGATTATCGCCGGATTATTCAGCTTTTCAGGAGTTCGGTTTTGACTTCCCGGCGCGTGCTTACAAGAATGAAGCCGAATCGTCGTTATGATTTTGAATATATGGGCAGCCGTTATGCTTTTGTTACAAGAATTTTAGTTGCAATTGATGTGAGCGGTTCAATTCGTCGCGAGGATATTCAGAATTTTCTGTCTGTAATAAACCGGTTTTTCCGCTATGGAATTGAACAGCTGGATGTTATTCAGTTTGATAATGATATTCTTGAAATTAAAAATGATGAAAACGGAAAATCCTCAAAAATTCTGACTCTTAAAAAGGCCCGGAAAAATATTTTAGTCAGCGGTGGCGGCGGAACGGACTTTCAGCCCGCGGTGGATTTTTTTCAAAAGTCAAATTACGACGGCATGATAATTTTTACGGATGGTCTTGCACAGCCTCCAGAAATAACAAAAAATGTCGGTCACGACGCTCATATTCTGTGGATTTTTACTTCGCAGCAGGAAGAAGAAAATGCAAAATCCTGGCTTAGCACTTTGCCTAAACACTGCAAAACCAGCACTTACATTCCATAATCTAATCTTGACGATGCGTTAGGGTATGGAGCACCCGCGAAGGCAGTTTCAACAAACGAAGCGGAAACCCGGAAGCACGCTATTTGCGTGCCGAGGACTTTGGAGCGTTAGCATTTAGATTGGAATTGCGTTAAAAAAAATTGCGAAAACTTGGAGCAATTTTTTAGCAATATCCTACTCTTGCGGAACACCCGACGGCTTTAGCCGGAACGCCCAGAATATAAACATTTTGACATCACGTGTTAGTTTTGTCAGCTTTTATATATTGGATAAAACTATTTTTTACATTATATTTAATTATACATGGAAAAATTAAAAGTAAGAGAAATTTTAAGTTATTCGTTCGGGGGACTTGGAAAAAACCTGGCGTATATGATGGTTTCCACCTACACCCTTTATTTTTACAACAAAGTTCTGGGAGTAAGTGCAAGTTTTGTCGGAACACTTTTGATGATTGCACGAATTTTTGATGCGTTTAATGACCCAATAATGGGCGCAATCGTTTCTAAAACAAGAACTCGCTGGGGACGCTATAAACCGTGGATTCTTTCTGGCGCGGTTTTGAATTCCCTTGTTATGATTGCGATGTTCAACGTGCCAGAAAGCATGAATCTGACGGGCACAAAATTTTATATTTCTGTGACTTACGTTTTGTGTGGCATTACCTACACTCTTTCTGATATTCCTTACTGGTCTGTAATTCCGGCAATAACGCAGCCGGGACGCGAACGCGAAAATATTACCCTTGTTACAAGAATTCTTTCTGGAATTGGTTCTGGAATGGCCACGGCACTCTCTATGTTTTTTGTGCGTCTGTTTGGTAAAACTTCTGTACTTGGCGCTGACGGCACTCCGATTATAAATGAAAAACGAGGATTTTGTATTCTTGCAATTGTGATTGCGGCCGTTTATACAATTTCAACAATAATTACAGTTGTGAACCTGCCAAGAGAAAAATATCCGGAAGATTCTTCACTTTCGGTAAAGGAAATTTTCAAGGCACTTTTTCAAAACGACCAGGCAATGTGCGTTGCGGCAATTATTATCTGCTTTTTGACGGCAATCAGTATTACATTAAATAACGCGGTTTACCTTTTTGATTTTGACTTGATGACGCCGGAACTTTATACGCCGTTTATGGTTGTGCTGGGTGTCGGCCAGTTTTTGGGAATGGCGCTTTACTACCCGACTATGCGAAAATTTATGTCCAACCGGAAGATTTTTCTTACTGCGATTTGCGTAGAAATTATCGGATATACAATTCTTTTGATACAGGCTTTCCCGCAAAAATTGTCTTTCTTAGGACTTTTAATTCCGTGCTTTTTTATGGGCGGTGGACTTGGCATTGCGTACATTCTTACGACCGTTTTTATTGCAAATGCCGTGAACTACGGTGAACAAAAAACCGGAAAAAGACAGAACAGTCTTGTTTCTTCTTTGCAAACACTTATGTCAAAATTTGCAACTTCACTTTCAGTCTTGATTGCAGGTATTGGACTGGACATTGTAAAATATAACCAGGATTTGCTTGCGGCCGGACAACCGCAACTTCACGAAACTTTACTGCGCGGAAGGCTTTTATTTGCAGCGCCTTCTTTAGTTTTTGCCGTGATTGCCTTGATTTTCCTTCTAAAAAGAAAAGATTTGTAGATTATAAACGTTTAAAAGATGCTGATTTTTCGGCATCTTTTTTTATGATTTGGATTTTTAATAACGAGTGGTTAAAAAGAAAAAGGCACTTCATTTGAAAGTGCCTTCGCCAACAGTTTTATTTGCTGTTATTTCTCTTATATTCCAGAGGTGAAACCCCGTAGTAATCTTTGAATGTTGCGCTAAATTTGCTCTGACTTTCGTAACCAACTTCAAGAGAAATCTGGTTAATGCTACTGTCAGAATTCATAAGGATTTCTGCGGCTTTCTTCATTCTGTGTTCTTTTATGTGAGCGGCAAGTGAAGTTCCGTAAACATCTTTGAAAACTGTCTTTAATGTTGTGGAATTCATTGCAAACTGTTTTGCAAGTTCATCAATTGTAAACCTCTGTGAAAGGTTTTCTGTCAAATAATCGTGAACTTTTTTTACAGTTTCAACCTGATTTTCCATATAAGCGGAATTTTCGTTAACCTCTTCGTGGTCTGCTGCAAAATCCGGGCATTCCATTGACATTAACTGTTCAATGATTTCGTGCAATGCCTTGCTTTTTGGATTCATTGCCATTGCATAATAAACTTCTTTTCCGTCACGATAATTTTCAATTAATTCCGTGTCTTTTAAGATTTTCAAATGATGAGCAACAGCAGGTGCTGACATATTCATCATTTCTGCAATGGAACTTACACATTCTTTTGAATGGCACAACAACCAGTAAATCTTAAGGCGTGAAAAATCAGCCAATAAGCCAAATACTCCTGAAACTGTCTTAAAATCTTCGTTTTTAGACAATTCTTCTCTCAGGAATTCTTCTCTGAAATAAGTTTGTTTTTTTTCAGACTCCGACATTTAATTACTCTCCTTCTCCAACTAAATTAAATACGTAACCATTTTACTATAATTTAAGAAAAATAAAACTGTAAAAAATTCTAAAATTTTGTTATTTTTCTATATTTTTTCTGGTTATAAAATCAATTTACCATTGGTAGATCTAAAAAAATAACAATTTTTGATTTAAAACGTAACATTAAAATTTTGGAAAAGATATTTTTTGCGTTAGCGATTGTAGCAGCCGCGAAGTTTGTTTCAACAAACGAAGCGGAAGCCCGCAGGCGCACTATTTGGGCGCCGAGGACTTTGGAGCGAACAGCGTAACTGCGAAAAGCGCGGGCCTTGCAGGCGGAACTTTACGGTCAATTTTTAACTTTTCTGTAAAATTCCGCCGAAAAGGCAACGCCCTATTTATTTTTATCGTCTTTGAACGGAAGCGGAAATTTTAAAAACGGACGGGCATTTTTTTTGATTTCCTCTTTTTTGATGATTTCTATTGCATCGCGGCCGGTATAAGCGGCGGTCGGAAGCCCACCCGGATAGCGCAGGCAGTGGTTTGCAAGAATTACGTTATCAAGGCCTGGAATTTCTGACGAAAGGAAGGCGTTAAAACTAAACGGCGACGTGATATAGCGCATATAGGCACCGTAATAATCGTTATTCAAGCGGCGATAGGAATATGGCGTCCAGACATCAAGAATCTGGAGGCGATCTTTGTATTGAGGAAATTTTCTGACAATTTCTTTTTGAATGCGCTGGGCAGTTTCAGTTTTTATTTCGTTATAAAGCACCGGATTTGTAGAAAGTTTTTTCCAGTATTTATAATCTGCAATGTACTGAGGAACCGAAACCTGAATTACAGTTTTGCCCTGTGGCGCAATAAAATCTCCATAAGGATGATAATTTTTGACGGTGATGCGGGAATAAATCATATTGCCAATTTGAATTGGAATGCATTCAAAACCAAGTGAATCTTGCACGCAATCAAAAAGGTCGTCCACCGCAAATGCAACCTGGAATGAACTGTAAATTACTTCGCGCTGGCGTTTGTGATGTTTGTAAAGTCGCCTTAACGAAGACGGGGTATATTTATTGTTCAAAAGATTTTTGTAAGTAAAATTTATGTCGCAGGCGGCAATGATATAATCCGCCGTTTCTGTTGTGCCGTCTTCAAATAAAACTGCCGGAGCGTGCCGTGTAAGAACTTTTTTAGGATTTACTCCCATAGAAATTACGTCGCCAAAATTTCTGAAAGTTTTATTTTTGTGGTCTACAAGAATCTGTTTTACAGCCTTGTTTGTAACGATTTTTCCGCCGGCATTAAGATAGGTGTTCTTTAGATTTTGAGCCATTGCAAATGAACCGCCCGCCGGTAAATCGCCGTTACCGGAAATAAAAAAACTGTAGGCAAGCATTAACCAGTAAGATTCATATTCCTTTGCCATAAAATCAAGAAAAAGGCACTGAATGGCACGGCATTTAAAGCGTTTTGCCATTTCTATTGAATTTATGCCCATGTAGCGCAAAAAATGGCGAGTAAAATCAAGGCGCTTTACGTTCATTGTGTCGTTGAAGTTTTTTAAGGAATTGTAGAGTTCTTTTGCGGACATTCCACCGGTAATTAAACCTGCAAAAAATTCTACACAATCCAGAAAATTATTGATTTCGTCGGAATCTTCTGGGCTGGCAAGGAGCATTTCCTGCCTTGTACGTTTTATATCCGGCCAGAGCGTTATTGTCACGCCGTCGGCTTCGCTTGCAAGAAAGTACGGGCGTTTTACGGTTGGAACGTCGTCCTGCAAAACTCCCAGTTCTGTCCACATTTCGCGGTCGGCGCTACCTTCCTGCGTTCCGGTCAGCCAGTGAAGGCAATTATCAATTGTATAACCGTTTCGCTTCCATGCCGAGCAGGAACCGCCAATCCAGGAATTTTTTTCATAAATGATAGTCTGAAGTCCCGCTTTTTGACCGTAAATTCCGGCGGTAAGGCCAGCAACGCCACCGCCAATAATCAGAATTTTTTTGTTAAAGGTATTTTTTTCTTCTTCCATAATCTTTCAGCCATCTCAAACTAAAAAAATTAGAGTTGTATAAGTAAGTATGATTATAAGAAAATCCACGGGTCATTGCCAATCTTCTTTGCATAAATTTCTTCAAGATGTTTTATGACGCTTTCTTTTGTTTTTACAAAATATTTTGCGTGACTTATGCAAAAATGCTCGCAATCCTCATTTTTTAAAGTCTGGATTTCTTGATTCAACTGCTGGACATTATAACATTCTCGGCCTTTTTTTTCTGTGGGATAAACCGCGTCGCCCAAAAACAAAAAATTCTGGAACCTTAGACAAAGACTCCCCTTTGCGTGACTGTTCACAAGCGGAATAAGCTGCACAGAACCATTCTGAAAGGATTTTGCTTCCGACACAATTTCAATTTTGGCCTGATTGTTGCCAGTTTTTACAGAATTTTTCTGAAGAGAATTCCAGCCAAAGTGCCGCGCCGTAAAATCACCGGCATAAATAAAATCTGGCGTAACGCGAATTAAATTATCAGTGTGGTCTTCGTGAAAATGCGAAATAACAAGATTTACCGTCAGATTATTTTTCTTTGCAAAATCCTGAAATTTTGAAATTTCCAGGAAGGCCTTATCGCTCCTGCCACAATCAAAAATCCAGAGCGCATCATCATTTTGAATAAAAACAACGTCAGCGCTCAGCGGCTTTTCAGTTGCCGGAAGATAAGAAATATTGTCAGAAATTTTTAAAAGACTCATAAATACAAAGTTTTGCCACAAAACAGCGTGCACCGTGCCTTAAAAGTTCACCGTGCACCCCGCCGACAATTTTCAGATTAGATTTTTTCTGCAATATCGTAAATCAGGCGCTCAGATTTTTCCCAGCCAAGACAAGGATCTGTAATAGATTTTCCGTAACAGCCTTCGCCAATTTTCTGGGCACCGTCTTCAATATAACTTTCAATCATAAATCCTTTTACAAGATTATTTACCCTTTCGCTGTGACGCATTGAATTCAAAACATCCATAACGATTCTTGGCTGTTCAAAAGGATTTTTTCCCGAGTTGGAATGATTTGTGTCAATAATTACGGCCGGATTTTTCAAATCACGTTCATCATAAGCATCACAAAGTCTAACTAAATCTTCATAATGATAATTCTGCTGATTATTTCCGTGTTTATTTGTAGAACCGCGCAAAATTGCGTGAGTGTGCGGATTTCCTTCAGAAACAACTTCCCAACCGCGATAAATAAACGTGTGAGACTTCTGAGCGGCCAGAATTGCGTTCATCATAACAGAATAATCGCCGGAAGTAGGATTTTTCATTCCAACCGGAACTTCAATTCCAGACGCTGTAAGACGATGCTGCTGATCTTCTACCGACCGCGCGCCAACCGCAACGTACCCCAAAATATCATCCAAATACTGATAATTTTCCGGATACAGCATTTCATCTGCAAAAACAAAACCAGTTTCCTGAACAGCGCGAATATGCATATGCCGTGTCGCAATAATTCCCTTGTACATATCAGGTTTTCCGTTTGGATCCGGCTGATGAACCATTCCCTTGTAGCCTTCGCCAGTTGTGCGCGGCTTATTTGTGTAAATTCGCGGAACCAGCAGGATTTTATCTTTAACTTTCTCCTGTACCGGAACCAGTCTGTTCATATAATCAATTACAGCTTCTTCATTATCAGCAGAACAAGGTCCAATTATCAGCAAAAGACGATTCAGCCGACCTTCAAAAACAGCCTTCACTTCTGCCCTTTTTTCTTCAACGACCTTACTCAACTTTCCGGTCATTGGCAATTCTTCCTTAATTTCCGCCGGCACAGCCAGTTTTCGCTCAAAATCCATATTCATATTAAACCCCTTTGCACAAAAAAAAACGGTCCTATCCGATAAAGAATAGAACCGCTTTCTATTTTAAACTTTCCTAGTCTACACTTTATCGGGCGCTTTCAATATTACTAAAGTAATAAAAGGAAAAAGCCTTAAAAGAGAAGAAAGAAAATCCAGAAAAGTATTTTGTGTTTTTCATTTTTATGCCTTCACATTAACAAAGATATTTGTACTTGTCAATAGAAACATTGTAATTTGTAATTTTCAGGGTGGTCCCTGCCTGCGGCAGGTCGCTATGTTCCGCACTTCCGCATTCGCTTCAAAATCCTCAGCACGCAAATAGCGTGCTTCCGGGTTTCTGCTTCGGTTGCTGAAGCAACCTTCGCAGGTGCTCACAGCGCTACCACGTTATTTTATTTCTCGTAAATCAAGAATTTCTGCGTCAGAATTTTTAATAATTTCTTCAACAGAATCTTTTGTCAAATTGCCAATCTTCAGCGTTACACTTCTGTGGCCAACATCGTTACCATTTGCAGTTACAAGGGAAACAATATTTCCATTTTTTTCTGCAATTGCAGTCACGATTTTTGCAAGTTCACCAGGTTTTTCGGCAAGTTCAATAACGGCACGAACGCCCGGCAAAGTTGCTCCAAACATAGAAACAAAAGCCTTAAAAATGTCAGTTTCTGTAATAATTCCGGTCAGAATTCCGTCATGCATTACCGGCAGACATCCAATATCTGCAGTTGCCATAATGCGCGCAGCTTCTTCAATTACTTCTTCGGAATCAATTGTAACAACATCCTTAATCATGATTTTTTCAATCTTAAGTTTTGAAAGAACATAACCAAGTTCATAAATATCAAGTGTAGAAACCGCAGACGGAGAAGCCTTCTGCAAGTCATTTTTTGTTACAATTCCCACAAGTTTATTTGATTTATCAAGAACCGGAAGTTTATTAATTTTTTCTTTTAACATTAAAGCTTTTGCTTCTGTTAAAGTTGTATCCGGAGAAATATAAATCACGTTTTTACTCATAAAATCACTTACTTTCATAAATACCTCCAAAAGTCTTTATTGCGTCTGCAAAAATATTTTAAATCACGCTATACAAAAACGCAAATCAAAAACATCAGCCACCAAGGTATGCGGCCTTAACGGCAGGGTCATTTATCAAATTTTTAGAATCACCAGAAGATGTGATTGTTCCTGTTTCCAGAATATAAACGCGGTTTGCAATGCTCATTGCTTTAAAGGCATTCTGTTCAACAAGAAGAATTGTCGTTCCATCCTGATTGATTTTCTGTACAATTTCAAAAATTTCATCAACCAAAATCGGGGCAAGTCCCATACTCGGTTCGTCCAAAAGCAAAAGCTTTGGGTTTGCCATAAGTCCCCGGCCCATTGCAAGCATCTGCTGTTCACCGCCAGAAAGCGTACCGGCAAGCTGTTTGTAACGTTCCTTCATACGCGGGAAAAGTTCAAAAACGTGTTCCATATCATTTTTGATATTTGCCTTGTCTTTTCTGGTGTATGCGCCAAGTTCAAGATTGTCTTTTACAGAAAGATTTGCAAAAATGCGACGTCCTTCCGGAACCTGAATAAGTCCGCGGTTTACAATTTGTGCCGCAGAAAGATTTGTAATGTCCTCGCCTTCAAAAACGACTGAACCGCTGGCTTTTTTAATCAAATTAGAAATTGAATGTAAAGTTGTAGTTTTTCCGGCTCCGTTTGAACCAATCAGAGAAATAATTTCGCCCTGCTTTACATCAAAAGAAATACCCCTGAGCGCACGAATTGCACCATAATCTACAACTAAGTCTTTTACTTCAAGAATTGTGTCTGCCATTTTTGCCTCCTACGCCAGATTTTCTGCTTCAGAACCAAGGTAAGCCTTGATTACTTCCGGATTTGACTTGATTTCGTCCGGAACACCGCTGGCAAGAACGCGACCATAATTCAAAACGTAAAGACGTTCACAAATTCCCATTACAAGTTTCATATCGTGTTCAATCAAAAGAATTGTAAGATTGAATTCCTTGCGGATAAACGCAATCAGTTCCATAAGTTCTTTTGTTTCCTGAGGGTTCATTCCGGCGGCCGGTTCATCAAGCAAAAGGAGCGTTGGATTTGCGGCCAGGGCACGGCAAATTTCAAGTTTTCGCTGTTCACCGTAAGGCAGGTTTGAAGAAAGTTCGTTTTCTTTATTTTCAAGTCCAAAAAGTTTTAAAAGTTTTCGCACTTTTGCGCTCATCATTTCTTCATCGTCAAAAAATCGTTTTGTACGGAAAAGAACGTCCCAAGGTTTTACGGTACGCTGACTGTGCATTGCAATACGGATGTTATCACTTACAGTCAAATTGCCAAAAAGGCGGATATTCTGAAATGTACGGGCAATTCCAATCAAGTTGAGCTGCGCCGGAGACTTTTTGTTTACAATCTGAACATTTCCGTTTTTATCCCAAAAACTGATTTGTCCGCTGGTTGGAGTATAAACCCCTGAAAGCATATTAAAAACTGTGGTTTTACCGGCACCGTTTGGCCCGATTAAACCTACAAGTTCGCCGCGGTGAAGTTCCATATTAAAATCACTTACCGCTTTAAGTCCACCAAAAACAATAGAAAGGTCGTTTACCTGCAAAATTGTATCGTTCATTATTTTGTCTCCCCTTCATTCTTTGTTTCGTTTGAAAGTTCTGTTGATTTATTTTTTTTAGGCAACTTTGCCATCAGCTTTTTTGCCCAGTCAAAACTTTTTACAAAACTCAATTCTTTCATGCCCATAAGTCCCTGAGGTCTAAAGAGCATTACAATAATCAAAACTACCGGATAGAACAAAAGTCTGTAATTTCCTAAGAAACGCAAAGCTTCCTGAATTATTGTAAGAACAAAGGCTGCAATTACAGTTCCGCTGATACTTCCCATACCGCCAAGAACAACGTAAATCAACATATTTACAGAGTTGTTGAACGAAGCAATGTCCGGCTTAATAAATCCGATGATCGGGGCATAAACGGCACCTCCTAAACCGCCAATGAACGAAGCGATTACAAAACCAATCATCTTGTATTTGAATACGCTGATTCCGTTTGAATTTGCGGCAACTTCATCTTCACGAATAGCCTTGATTGCACGGCCGTAAGTTGAACGCAAGAAATTCTGTAACAGGACGATTACTATAACCAACATTCCTATACTTACAAAATAACTGAGCGCCGGGCCCCAGAAAAGATCATCACGTAAGAAACTGAATTTGAAACTTTTACCATTTGGACCGCCGGTAATTCCTTTTAAGTTTACTAAAACTACGCGGACAATTTCTCCAAAGGCAAGAGTTACAATTGCAAGATAGTCGCCGTCAAGTTTCAACGTCGGGAAACCAATGATAAAACCAAAAACTGCTGCCATACACGGAGCGATCAACATTGCAACTGGAAGTGGCACTCCTAAATCCTGTGAAAAAATAATTACACAGTAAGCACCGATTGCTTCAAAAGCGCACTGTCCAAGAGTCAACTGACCGACAATACCAGTAACCATATTTACAGAAATCGCGATTATTGCGTTAATTCCGCCCAAAGTTAAAATCTGCGAAACGTAGGCATCAATCACGCCAACTCTGATTAAAGCAAATGGAAGAAAAGTTACAACGATTGCAACTGCAAGTGGAATTATAAAATTACGAAGTTTTTTATTCATTTTGACCTTTCCTCCTAAACCTTAACGCGCATTTTTTTACCAAGAATGCCGGCCGGTTTTACTAAAAGAATGACAATCAAAATACAATAAGAAATTGCATCTGCATATTGAGAAGAAAGGTAAGCCTTAACCATTGTTTCTGCAACGCCAAGAATTACACCGCCAAGCATAGCACCTGGAATTGAACCAATACCGCCAAGAACGGCAGCGACAAAGGCTTTTAATCCCGGAATGTATCCCATTGTAGGATCTACCTGAGGATAATAAATTGCATAAAGAATTCCGGCCGCACCAGCAAGAACAGAACCAATTACAAAAGTGATTGCAATAATTCGGTTAGAGTTGATACCCATCAGACTAGAAGCTCCAAGATCATAACTTACAGCCTTCATGGCTTTACCGGTTTTTGTATAATTTACAACGAAATTCAAAACGAGCATCAAAAGTGCAGAAAGCACAATAACTGTAATCTGAACATTACTTATAGATCCAATTCCAAAATTGAAAGTTTTAGTTGCCATTGTCGGGAAAGAACGCGGATCCGGACCAACGAACGGCAAAACGCGCATTGTATTCTGTAAAATAAGTTCAACGGCAATTGCTGTAATAAGTGAATTAAGACGCGGTGCATTTCTTAAAGGACGATAAGCAAGACGTTCAATCACAAGGCTCAAAAGTCCGCACAAAATCATAGCGGCGGCAAAAGCACATGCAAGTCCAAGCGGAGTTGGTCCCATAGCACACAAAACAAAATATCCCGCATAGGCACCAATCATCATAACGTCGCCATGCGCAAAATTAATCAACTTAACAATGCCGTAAACCATTGTATAACCAAGGGCAATCAGGGCATAAATACTTCCAAGCGAAAGTCCATTGATAAGTTGCTGAACAAACATCGATAAACTGTTCAAACTTATCCTCCAGAGATTTTTAATTTATGGAATCCCCAAAAACTTAAGGTTTTCAGAGAAACACTTATCTTTCTATTGTAGAAAAAATTTGCTATTTAGTAAATGAATCGCATTGAATCAATAATTCAAAAAAAAGCGCCACTTCCCTAAAGAAAAATCTTCAGAAAAATGACGCCTTTGCCATTTATGATTTTTTAAGACACCGCCCAAAATTTAAGTTTCCGGCGGTAATTTTTAAGCAAATCAGTAAAATTACGGATTAACTGTTGTCTTGTAAATTGGAGTGAGTTTTCCGTCATCACCTTTTACAAGTTCCATCATAACTGCTGATTTAATTGGGTTACGATTTTCGTCAAATGTAATATTTCCTGTTACATAAGAACCGTTTGTCTTTAAAAGAGCATCTCTTACGGCTGTAGAATCTGTTGAACCAGAAGCAAGAATTGCATCCTTAATCATATAAAGTGAATCATAACCAAGGGCAGCAAATGCTGTTGGAGCGTGATTGTATTTTTTGTTGTAAGCATCAACAAATACTTTTACGGCACCAGTTGTAGCATCGTTTGCATAGTGATTTGAATAATATCCGTTCAAAACTTCATCACCGGCATTGTCAACAATTCCGTCCCAACCGTCAGCACCAACGATTGGAGTGTTAATTCCCTGAGCGCGGAGCTGTTTTGCAATCAAAGCAACTGTTCCGTAATAATCAGGAAGGTAAACTACATCAGGATTTGCATTCTTGATTTTTGTAAGCTGAGCGTTGAAGTCCTTGTCGCCAGTACTGTAAGATTCTTTTGCAACAATTTCGCCACCAGCGAGGAATGTTTTTTCAAAGTTTTCTGTAAGACCTACAGAATAATCATTTCCGATATCATAAAGGATTGCAGCCTTCTTACAACCTAAACTTTCAAGAGAAAATTTTGCACCAACAGTTCCCTGGAACGGGTCAATAAAACATGCACGGAAAACATAATCACCGGCAGTAGTAATTGCAGGAGCAGTAGCAGCAGGAGCAATCATCAAAATTTTCTGAGCCTGAGCCAAAGAAGTAATAGCCATTGTACAACCAGATGTAAGTGAACCAATAATCAGTTTTGCCTTATCTTTTGTGACAATTTTTTTATAAGCGTTTACAGATTTTTCAGGATTTCCTTCATCATCTTCGCTGATAATCTCAATTTTTTTACCATTAATTCCGCCGGCAGCATTAATTTCTTCTGCGGCAAGATTAATTCCGTTAAGACAGTCAACACCGTAAACAGCTACAGAACCAGAAAGAGGTCCGATAGCTCCAACTTTAATTGTTTCTTCAGCGTTTTTACTGCAGCTGACAAGCGCAAAAACACCGGCAATTGCAAGAGCAACTGTACCAAAGACTTTCTTCATATAAGTCCTCCAATAAATGATTTACAATAGACAATAATTTAATTATTTTCTGTATTTTAGTAAAGATAAAAAACGGTGATGACCAAAACTATAAATTTTAAGAAATCTATGCTATATTTGCAGTTATGGGTATTTACACGAACGTCGGAAATGATGATTTCAGAACAATTTTAAATGATGAATACGTTGATAAATCTCTTATAATTTCAAAACTGAATAAGCGTATTAATGCCAGAAACAAGCTTATTTGCATCAGTCGTCCGCGCTGTTTTGGAAAATCGACCATTGCCCAGATGCTTTGTGCCTATTATGACAAAAGTTGTGATTCCTCTGCCCTTTTTAAAAATCTGAAAATTGCAAATGAGCCGTCCTTTGAAGAAAATCTGAACAAATATCCTGTAATTTATCTTGATATGACGTGGTTTACTTCTACCTGCGGAAAAATCGAAAATGTCTTGAATTTCATGACTGCAAAAATAACAAAAGAAATTAAGGAATATTATCCAAACGCAAACGGTGACTCTTTAGCGGAAGTTATTGCCTCTGCAGCGGTAAATTATAAATCCAAATTCATAATCATAATTGACGAGTGGGACGCTATTTTCCGGGAAGCAAAAAATAATGTAGAAATTCAAAAGGCTTACGTTATTCTGTTGCGTTCACTTTTTAAATCTCCGGTTACTAATAAAATGATTGCACTTGGTTATATGACAGGAATTCTTCCAATTAAAAAATACGGAACGCAATCGGCACTCACAGATTTTAAAGAATATACGATGATAGATCCCGGGGAATTTGCTGAATATACGGGTTTTACAGAAGATGAAGTAAAATCCTTGTGCCAAAAATATGGCCGCGATTTTGAAAAAGCAAAACAATGGTATAACGGTTATTCATTTTCAAGTACAAAGGCAATTTATAATCCAAACTCAATTATGCAATGCATGATAAGTGGCAAATATCAAAATTACTGGACCCGCACAGAATCTTATGAATCGTTAAAAAGTTATATTGACATGGATTTTGAAGGAATCAAGCAGGATTTGATTCAAATGATTGGCGGTGAAGAATGTAAAGTTGACACAAATTCATTCCAAAATGATTTTATTTCTCTAAAAACAAAAAATGATGTGTTCACACTTTTAATTCATTTGGGATATCTAGCCTTTAATTCAGAAAATAATACAGTTCATATCCCGAATAATGAAATTCGCGAAGAATTTGTACTTGCCGTAAAAGATGGCTCACGAAAAGAAATTGCAAAATTGATTTCATCTTCCGAAGAATTAATTGAATTTACCCTGGAAGAAAAATCAGACAAAGTCGCTTCGCTTATAGAAAAAATACATTCACAGGCAACGTCTCCAACTTTTTACAATAACGAGCAGGCTTTGCGCAGTACAATTCGCTTTGCGTACATTGCGGCACTTGATGATTATGTAGAAATCCAGAAATTACCGTCCGGCAAAGGTTATGCTGATATATTTTACATTCCAAAAAAAACATCAGAAAAACCGGCATTAATTATTGAACTTAAGTGGAATAAATCTTCTGAAGGTGCGTTAAATCAGATAAAACAGAATAATTATCCTGAAATTGTTAAACAACTTTCCGGTGATGTGCTTCTAGTAGGAATCAACTATGATGAAAAAACTAAGAATCATAAGTGCACCATCGAAAAATTGAAAAAGTAAAATTCTCTGCTCTTTACCCTTCCGTTACATCATGAAGCCACTTTCCACTCATAAGGCGGATAAAACCTAGAACTGCCTTGCACAAAGGTTCAATCAAAATGCAGGCGTAGACTGCCCAGTACGGAAAATGCCACACAAGGACGGCCAGCCAGCCAAGCGGAAGTGCAACGACCCACATAATGCCAACGTCCATCAAAAGCGCAAAAATCGTGTCTCCGCCAGAACGGAAAACACCAACTACGGAACACATATTAAACGAATCAAGAGAATAAACGGCCGCCTTCATAATCAAAAAGACGCTGGCCATTGCTATAACTTCGCTTTCCACTTTGAAAATGAACGGCAAAACTTTCGTTAACGGTATCAGCAAAAGTCCAAGAACCAGTGCAATGACCGTTATGAGCGCGCAGAGATTTTTTGCAAGTTTTTCGGCTTCTTTGTATTTTCCCTGCCCGATTGTTTTTCCGACCAGAATTGCAGTTGCACTACCACAACCCAGACAAATTGGCCACAAAAGATTTGAAACCGTAGAATTTATGTTGAACGCGGCAATAACGTCCGTTCCGGAATGTGCAAAAATTGAACTTTGCATTGAAATTCCAATTCCCCAGAGACTTTCGTTTATCAAAACCGGAATGCAGATTTTTACATATTTACTCAAAAATCCCGGCTGTTTTACAAAAAATTTTGATGGAGCAACGGCAACTTCATATTTTCTGACGTAAGCAAACACAAAAACGATGAGCGCTTCTACAATTCTTGAAAAAACCGTGGCAATAGCGGCGCCGGTAACTCCGTAGGCTTTTATGATTACGATTGAATTCCCGTCCGCCCCGTTCGCCTTAATTCCAAAAATCAAAATATAATTCAGAACCGCATTAACAATCACCGAACAGATTGTCGCAATGGCCGGAAGAGTCACGTGTTCCGTGCTGCGTTCTGCATTTGCAAAGGCAAAACTGAGTCCAAAAAACAAATAACTTGGAGCCACCGCCCTAAGATAATCCGCGCCTTTTTTTATAACCTCAGGGTCTTTTGAATAAAGCCGCAGACAATATTCTGGTATGACGCTTGCCACAATCGTAAAAAAGAGCGTGATTGCAACTGAAACACACAGCATAATGCCGGTTGTACGGTGAATTCCCTCAAAATCCTTTTTACCCCAGAATTGCGAAATAAAAATGGAACCACCGGAAACAGCACCAAACACCATCAGATTCATAACAAAGAACACCTGATTTCCAAGTCCGACGGCGGCAATATCCACAGAACCAAGCTGCCCGACCATAATTGTGTCCAGCATATTTACAAATGAGGACAAAAAATTCTGTAAAATTATAGGAAGTGCAATTTTAAAAAGTTGAGCCGCGTTTATCATCTTGTTAAATCCTGAACCCATTTATATTTTCTAAAATGATGTAAAACCCACGGAATTTTTCCGACCTCATCAATGCAAGTGCAGGCATAAACGACAAGGACTGGCCAGTGAAAAACGAAAGTTCCCAGAACCGCAAGCGGAATTGCAAGACACCACATACAAGCCGCAAGACTATACAAATCAAAAAGAGTGTCCCCGCCCGCATCAAAAATGCCGTTGATTACAATTGTATTGACCGTACGCCCATACATATAAAAACTGTTGATTAACATCATTCCGGTAAGAAAAGCGCCCGCACCGGAAGTAAGTTTTGAACCAAAAGTCAGTCTGATGACAGGAGTCAAAATCAAAAGAATCAAAGTGACAATTCCCGCACAAATCAAAGTGATTTTTAATATTTTCTGACCGTAAAGTTTACCTCTGGCAAGTTCACCGCTACCTAAAACCCGACCAATTACAATTGCCGCCGCGGAACTAAGTCCATTACAAAAACAACAGGCAAGATCACGGACTACCGCCGCAACAGAATTGGCCGCAATAGCATCTTCACCCAGATGACCCATAAAAGCATTGTACGAAGTAAATCCTACACCCCAGAACAAAAATGCCCCCAGCATAGGCCCCAGAACTTTTATAAAATCAACAAAAAGCAACTTACACCGGCAGAAAAAATACCTGAATTCAGGATGAACGTACCCCTTGCAATAAGAATTGATGACAGCCCAGGCAAGTTCAACAATTCTGGCAATCAAAGTAGAAAGCGCCGCCCCTCTGGCCCCCATCGCAGGACATCCAAAAAGACCAAAAATGAAAACCGCATTCAAAAAAATATTCAAAACAACAGTACAAGAACTGATTAACGCCGTCCTACCCGGATGATCAGAAACCTTCATCATTGCAAGATAACACTGCGAAATCCCCGTCAAAAGATACGACCACGCCGCAACCTGCAAATAACCATTTCCAATTTCAATAAGTTCAGTCTGATTAGTAAAGATCGTCATCAGCTGAGAAGGAAAAAACAAACAGGCAATAAAAAAAATAAAAGAAATAACCCCAGAAAGCTTTAGCGAGATCCCAAAAATCTTGTTCAGAGAAACCATATCGCGCTTTCCCCAGTACTGCGCGCCCAAAATTCCTTCAACCCCCACAATCGAAGAAACAAACATATTCTGAACAAACTGAATTTGAGTCGCAAGAGAAACCGCCGACATTGCATTCTGATTCAAAAATCCCAGCATCAGGGCATCGGCCGCTGCAACAGACGCAAGCATAAGATTCTGGAACGAAATTGGCAGCATTATGTGCAGTAATTCTTTTAAAAACGCCTTTTGCGAAAATTCCTGACCCACCGCCTCGCAAACATTATTTTGCGTAAAATTTGAATTATCCGTGATTTTTTCCATGGTGAAAGATATGTTAGCGCTTTTAAAAAATAAACTCAGTAAAAAACATATCCAAGAATTGTATAAAAATCTGAAAAATATAAGGAAAATTGTCTAAAAAAGTCGACAGATTAATATTTTTATTTCCCGGAGGGTCCGGCGCAAGCGCCGTCGCTATGTTCCGCACTTCGCTAACGCTCAAAGTCCTCGGCGCGCAAATAGCGCACCTGCGGGCTTCCGCTTCGGTTGTTGAAACAACCTTCGCGGGTGCTTCACAGCGCTACCCCTAATCTTCCAAAACGGAACCGGAGCGATTTGAACGCTCAATATTCTTGCGAATACACCTAATTTCAAGTCAGGCCGACTACCAGTTATAAATATAACATCTTCAAAAAACTTTTGCATTAAAGATGGTCTTTAAAAATCCTAATGAGCGACAGTTATTTCCTCAGGCAATGATTTTAAAATTAAGTTTTTTTCCTTTGCCTGAAGATAAGCCGTATTTAATTTTGATTTTGAATAATGCAGATAACTATCTTTTGTTTGTGCTATTAAGTAGGCCGTAAAAAATTGTTCCCAACTGAAATACTTTTCACTTGCAATATAATCAGAAGGATTTTCAAGAACTGTGTTAATCTCAATCTTATTCAAAACTCCAGAGTTCAGTATAAGCCATTCAAAACTTTCTGGTAAAAAAACAGTTATATCGTATACATATTCTAATTTAAGAATTCTCTCAATTTCAGGACCAAACGCTGCACCGTCAGCTATTACCAGAATTTTTTTATCATTGGTTTGATTTAGAATACTTGCATATATTTTTGATTTACTTTCCGCTGAAATACATTCAATTTTGTGCTCTGAAAAATAAGTGTTAAAAAACTGATAGCCTGAATTGCTGTCTTCCACAATTACTAAATCAGGTTTATGAATATCAGAAGCTGATAAGACTTTATCAGAATAAATTTTCTTGAAATTTGTATACAACCTTTTTATTTTTCCATATTTTTTGGTTGTGTTATGAAGCTCATAAATTTCATCAACACTATACGGAAGAGTTGGAACTGTATCTCTAACAGAAATTACATAATAATTTGAACTGTTCTTAACTTTTTCCGCAAAATCTTTTGACTTTACAAAAGTGGCACCTTCATCAATAAAAACGATTGAGTCGGTTATAGTATCCAAAACCACTTCCCAGTTTAATTGTGTTAAAACATAGAGTTTTTTATCACAAGAAACACTAACGCCGCTATCTTTGCCATTAGTCACAAACTGATTAATCATATTTATTAACGATGTTTTTCCTGTGGCACTTTTTCCGCGCAAAATAGTGATATTTCTATTGATTGTAAATTTATATTGAACTTTATTATTTTGAACAATTATCTGATGAGAACCTTTCATGTTCTAAAACTCCATTACACAAACTTTACGGCCTGTACTACAAGTTCTGCCATATTGTGAACTTCCACACCATTATTAAGAATTGTAATCTTAAAATTTCCTTTTCCAAAATCCATTATATGATGAAGGTTTATTGTGATGTCTTTTTCTTTTGCGATTTTCAAAATCCACGGAGCACAGTTATCACCACAAGTCGAAGCATTAAATATCTTTGAAGAATCATTTTTAATCAAAAGAAGAGTTTTAGTTCCGCCGGCAAGTTTTGTAGGAGGAATAGGACCAAGTGCCTTAGTTTCTATGCAATTTGAC
>CAVHTI010000036.1:0-23009 GCA_963638805.1 Anaerobutyricum sp. | reverse complement strand
AATCTGGTTTGAAAGGCTTGCGTTATTGGTTTTAATCCCTTAAATCAGGTCTTTGGTTTTAATAATTTTTCATCAGACTTAAAGAATCAAATCATCAAGACGTAGGTTTTAATCCCTTAAATCAGGTCTTTGGTTTTAATCGTAAAAAAAAATACAAAAAAAGTCCTAGTAAAAAAAAACTAGGGTTTTAATCCCTTAAATCAGGTCTTTGGTTTTAATCAGAAGTTTATAAATGAAGTAGAAAAACGTTTCTACAGTTTTAATCCCTTAAATCAGGTCTTTGGTTTTAATGTTGCCATTGGCATTGTGAAGGAGGGGACGGGGTCGCACCGTTTTAATCCCTTAAATCAGGTCTTTGTTTTTAATCGTTTGCGTCCTTGCGCCAAGTACGCTCGAGTACGGAAGTTTTAATCCCTTAAATCAGGTCTTTGTTTTTAATTCGCCGATGATGGGTCGTTGGAAAGGGTCGACCTTGTCGGTTTTAATCCCTTAAATCAGGTCTTTGTTTTTAATCAGTTTTCGATTTCCGCCCTGCAGAAGGCGTATCACGTTTTAATCCCTTAAATCAGGTCTTTGTTTTTAATACTTTTCTACAAATAAGGAGTAAAAAAATGATTAAGGAAGTTTTAATCCCTTAAATCAGGTCTTTGTTTTTAATCAGGAACATTTGACGACTTAGACTTCTGTATTAAAAACAGTTTTAATCCCTTAAATCAGGTCTTTGTTTTTAATCCTAACGTATGCTGATGGTACGCCAGCAGATCCGTGGGTTTTAATCCCTTAAATCAGGTCTTTGTTTTTAATTTGAATGAAAAACACTGTAATCTTCTTTTTAAGGGAAAAGTTTTAATCCCTTAAATCAGGTCTTTGTTTTTAATAAGATTTTAAGAGTTTGAATGTTGCAGTAGTGGACGATTGTTTTAATCCCTTAAATCAGGTCTTTGTTTTTAATCTTTATCAATGTTCGAATGTTAAATGAGCGGGTTGGATGTTTTAATCCCTTAAATCAGGTCTTTGTTTTTAATACAGACACTGAACAGTAACCAACTTGATAAATACGTTAGTTTTAATCCCTTAAATCAGGTCTTTGTTTTTAATCAAGGAAGTCAAACATTGGTTTGAATAGTCGACGTAGGGTTTTAATCCCTTAAATCAGGTCTTTGTTTTTAATCGAAGCGGAAAGGCAGTTGAAAGCACTTCTAGCCCGTCCCGAGTTTTAATCCCTTAAATCAGGTCTTTGTTTTTAATCTGTACTGTTCAGACTTGCCTTAAGGGATTGTCTGGAATTGGTTTTAATCCCTTAAATCAGGTCTTTGTTTTTAATACTACCGTGTGCATTTCATTATATAATAAACAATTACGGAAGGCAAATCGCGAAGTTCGGCGGTGTTGCAGGAAGATTTGCCTAAAACTCGTAAAAAATCCGTTAATTTATTTGTCAATTTCATCTTAATTCCTTGTAATATAAATATTTATAAATTATTCGCATACCTGGGCGCTTTTTTGCTTTTTTGGCAAAATCTGGAGGTTTGCGAAAATGTCAAAAAACTCTACGCCCTCTATTATATCACATTTATGACTTTTACAAAATCATAAAATCTTCATCAAAATTGCTGTTAGACCGCTTTGCATTAATCCCAAAAGACATTTTTTTCTGAAAATCACGTTCGCAAAGTTCAAAAAATAGGACAAAATCTTCTTCCTCGTCCATCAGATTTTCAAGCCGCCATTTTAACCTACCAATCGTTTCGTCATCAGCATAAGTTTCAAAAACGGATTTTTGAACGCGGACTGCAAAACTTTCCACACATTTAGAAATTTTCGCCAGCCGTTTCTTATCGCGGATATCATAAACAATCAAAAAATGCTTTTCCTGCACGCAAGCCCCCTGAATTACAAAATCTCAAAAGTCTTTGGAATAAAAATATCCCCCTTCCCCAGCGTCACAGTTTTTGCCGCACAATCCTGGCAAAGAGGATAAATCAAAAGCGAATCTTCCTCCAAATCCAGAATCTTCAAAAGAGAATTTTTCAAATCTTCCAGCTGCTCTTTTTCCATTTCGCATTCAAAAAATGAAAACTGAATCCTGATTCCAAAATTTTCAAGCGTTTTCGCAACTTTTGCCAGCCTTTTTGGATTGGCAACATCGTAACTTACAAAATAAATCATTTAAAATAATAACTCTTGTATTCTTTTTCTTCCTCATTGATGACGCGTTTGTAATGCTGAGCCTGCCTGTAAATTATTCTTGCATACGAAAGTTTTTGATTTTCAGGCAAGTACAAAATCTGCGAATTCATTTTTGTTTCAAAAGCGTTGATTACTTTTCTAAGCCCCGCCTTTGTCAAAAGAATTCCAGTCACATTTTGCCCGCCGTCACTTCCGTCATTTTCTGACTGACTTCCCACATCCCCTTCCGCAGCCTCGTTTTCCGTCATCTCACCAATTTTTTCCAGAGGATAATCCTGGCTTTCGCTAGAAAATTCCACTTTTTCAAAATCATCCTCCTTCAAAACTCCCAGATTAAAAAGCGAACAGCAAACCGTATCGCAAACAGGCGAGCGGAATTCTTCCATCAAATCAAAAACAAGGGCAGTTTTTCCATAATTGATTGCGTGCAGATTTCCGCAGCAGGAATCAAGCCCGGTCGTTTCGATGGCACTTTCCACGCGATACATCAAAAGCGTGTACAAAAAACTCAAAACCGCATTCACATTGGACTTGGGAGGATTTTTACTCCGGGTTTTAAACTCCGCCCAATCCTCCTGCAAATTAAATTTAAAAACTTCAAAATATTTTCGTGCCGCAAGCCCCTCGTAACCACGAAGTTTTTCAATATCATCAGTTTTTTCAGCATCGCTAAGCGTGTTTTTTACAGAATTCACCGCCTTTTCAATAACCGCCTCTTCCGCCGGATTTTTTCGCTTAATCCTCTGCATAAAAGAAATTTCGTTTTTGATTTTCCCGGTCACGATGCTCCTGGCAATTTCCAGCGATTTTTGCGGATTATCCAGAATCCTAAACTGCTTCTGCCTCAAAAAAATATTTTTCTTATCTCCAAAAGTCAGCTTGCCATTAAACCGCCCGTTCGCCGCCAGAAACGTGGTCGAAATCTTATACTTTGTCAAAAGCCTGAGCGCGTCCGCACTAATCGACACCCTCCCCATCAACACCAGAGCTTCAGTTTTAAATGGAAACAAAATCGTGTTCGTCCCATCCGGTTGCGTAAACACAATTGTTTCGTCCTTTTTAGAAAGTTTCCCATAATCCGACAAAATGTAAATTTCCGACATCACATCCTCCGTAATTTTTATTTGGGCGTGCGTCGCAACATTCGGTTGCTTACCAAGTTTTCTTTGAAAACTTGCAATATGGGCGTGCCGGCAGCAAGCTGCCGTCGGGCTTTCTAGGGTTCCGCTGTTCGCTCATTCCTCCGCTCCGGCTTCGCCTACGCTACGGAACGCCTTCGGCGCCCTTCCAATCCCTCACGCAAAATCAAACCCTTTCAAAATATCTGTACTTTTTAAAACAGACATGCTCAAAAATATATTCCCTGTGAACACTTTCCCCTTCCCGACTTTCCTTTGCAACTCGTTTGGTCGTAGCATAAAGTGGCACAAGCCCATTTTTCAAAGCAAAATCCACCAGCATAAAAGTCGAACCAAATTCCCCCTGAATAATAAAAAGATCGCCGGCGGTTGCAGAAGATTTCAGCCAGTCAATTACATTTTTTACAACAGGGCAATCAACATCTTCCGGCGGAATCTGCGCCCAGAGATTTGCAATTTTTTCTTCCGGGTAGATTACCTGGGTGGAGTTATATTTTTGTTTTAACTCGGTAAGCTGCTTTTGGGTAAGCGGATGATTTAGAAGGCAGTAGGTTTTGGGCATAGGCTAAAATCCATATTCCTTGAATAAATTTTCAAGACCACGCTTTCCGCTTTCGTAAATACTTGGAATATTTGCAGCGTTTGGGAAGTTGCCTTCTCTATTGGTGGCACCACCATGGGCAATTTGATTTCTAAACCATTCAAGATTACTCAGAGGCGTTCCAATTTCTTTAAAATTATTTTTTTTCGTAACCTGAAGACCTTGTTTTCCGTAGTCCTGCCACCAGTCATAATTTCCAATATAATTTTCACACTGCTGGTGTTCACATTCACAAACTTCAACCGCAACCTGCAAGCAAATTACCGACTGCACGTTCAGTTTGTGTTCATACAAATATTTTGAAAGATTATACAAAGTCCGCGACTGATATTTTTCATTTACCAGTTTACAAATTTCTTCAAGAATATTTTTTACATCATTCAAATATTCTGGAGCATTTTCAGGATATTTTGAAATTGCATTTTTCATTTGTCTTGAAACTTCTATAAATTGCAAACAGAAATTTGTCTGTACTATTTCAGTAAAGCGTTTTATTGCTTTACTTCCTGCCGACCAATCATTATTAATCAATTCAGCAAGTCTTGTTCCATCCAGTTTTTCGTTAAAAAGAGTAAGAGCATCAGAAATCTGCGAATACTTCCAGTAATTACTTAAGTTTCGAACATAAGAACAATTATTTTTAAATTCACCGTAAACAATTTCAACATTTTTGATTTTTGGATTTTGCGAGACAGAAAACTGCAATGCCTGATAAAGCAAAATCGGCATAGACCGAAATCCGTGAGTAATATCAAATAAAATATTTTCGTCCGTAATTTCTGGAATTATAGAATTGTAGATATTAAAAATCTCAAGCGAAGTATCAGAATCAATTTTATCTGTGTGACATTTTATAACTACAGGAATACTGAGTTTTTCAGATAAATGTTTTTGCAATTCATTTAGAAGTTCTTGGGTCATCGTATTATTTTCACGAGCAGCAAAAACTTTATTCCAAAGTTCTTCATTATCTTCTGCCAGCATATCCCAACCGGAAGTTCTAGTTCCAACCAGAATGATTTTTGAGATTTCCTTGTAACCAGTCTCAAGAATTGCCTTTAAGAAAATATTTGTTTCACATTCTTTTTTATCTGGAAAAACATATTTTGTTGTTTCGTATCCTCCTCCTGCAGTAATTTTCCCTGTTCCTAAACTTGTAATTAATGTGTACATTTTCTTCCTCCTCCCTATTCCACTAATTCCAAAGCAAGTTTTGTCCACAGTTCAGTTTTTAAGCTGCAGAGTTCTTCTTTTGATTTCCATTCAAGGCCTTTTGTTTCACTGGCTTCTTTTGGAGTATAGCCATCTTTGCAAACTGCCATAAAAACAATTCCCAAGTGAACTAGGCCCACTTCGCTTTCTTTTTCGTTGATAAGACCAAGGTATTTTAATTCAACTTGACTTTTATCAAAGTTAGAAAGTTCCTCGCCCAATTCCCGGAGCATTCCACCTTCGAGAGTTTTTGCTAAATCATTTTGATTGTCACTTTCTTCAACATGACCGCCAAATCCACAGGAAAATAATCCGTGCAGACGTTTTTCGCTTCCGTGTCGCTGGTAACAGCCCAAAGTTCCATCAGCTTTTTGTAAAATCACATAAGGAATCAACTGTTTGTAGTCTGTATTTTTTTCAGCATCCGCTCTTTCAATCCATTCAATATCATCATTTTTGATAAAAGAAAAATCTTTTTTAAAACTTTTTGTTTCGTTTAAAATTTCTTCTGGAATTAAATTTGATTTTGTACAGCAAATTTTCATTAAAGTTCCTCCGTTAAAATATTTAATATCTGGTCTTCAAAATCGTGCATAAGGCGGTTTTTAGTCTGAGCGTCACAAAAAGCGATGCTCAACGAATTTCTAATCATCACAATAAAATCCCAGAGAGTAAGGTCCGGGCAAAGTTCCAGAGCTTTTTCAAATTCTCTAGTAAGATTTGTGCGGGAGATTCCCTGGTCGTCAGTATTTATTGTAACTTTTAAGCCACGGTTCAAATAATCTGCAAGGGGATATTTTTGATTAATCTGATTAAATCCCACAATCTGCTGATTGCTGGACGGGCACATTTCAATACCAATATTTTTATTCAAAAGTCGGTTTATCAATTCTTCATTTTCCAAAAGTTTTAAACCGTGCCCGATTCTGTCTGCAGAAAGATGATAAACGGCTTCCCAAATGCTCTGCACAGTGTCAGTTTCGCCGGCGTGAATTGTGATGTTTATACATTTTTCAAGAAGAGGCATAAAATATTCCCGCAACTTTGAAGGGCGGGTATCTTCGTTTTCACTTCCGGCAAGGTCAATGGCAACAAGTTTCTGGGCAAAATCTTTATTTTCATTTATAAGTTTTAAAATCTTATTTACAGAATCCTGAATTTCTTCACTTGTGCTGTTTCTGTTGAGGATGTAAATAAAACGGTAATCAAAGTCATTTTTGTAACGGTCAAGGCTTTTCATCATGCAGTTTACAACCTGATTTATGGTTAGACCCGCACGAGCATATTTGTAAGGCGAACAACGGATTTCAACATATTTCACGTTTTCGGCAATCAAACTTTGTGCGTAAAGTTCAAGCGTTTTGGAAATTGTTTTTTCAGTCTGTAAAAGTCCGCTACCCTGATAATCTCCAAGATGACGATATTTATCAATTCCAATTTTATAGAAGTTTTGCGGATTCAGATATTCGCCGTAAATTTCTTTTTCAAATTCGCTGACTTTATTTTCATAAGACAAGATTTTTTGAATGTGATTTTTAAAATCTACAGAAGCAGGATTTTTGACGTCCTCAGCATAATTTTTTTCTGTCAAGGCAACCTGGATAATTTCTTCAGGACTTAAAACTCCGCCCAAATGCGAATGAAGTTCCGCTTTGGGAAGTTTTTTTAAAATCCGCAAGTCTTTTTCTTTGTCTTTTCCAAATTTGTAGTCACGAAGTTTTTGAAGAGTCGCCGGATGTAAAAAGTAGAGCTTTCTGAAAATATCGCGTTTTTTAGAATTCTGGCGGGAAATATTCGTATAAAAATTTACATAAATCTGGCTAGATTTTTCCTTGCGGTTTTGAATTTCATGCAAAAGCGAACCATCTTCTTCGATTTGCTGAATAATTTTGTTTTCATCCACAAAAAGAAGAAAATCACAAGAACGCAAAGGCTTTTTATCCGCGGTAACAAGCAGATTTTGTTCAATTTTTGAACTCACAAGTGCTGGAATAAAACACTGCCCGTATTCAGCTTTAGGCTCGCCAAGCAAATCATCATTTTTAAAACTTTCAGAAATCCGCTTTACGTCAATAATATGAAGCATCGCGTCGCAGCCAAAAAGATTTCCGGCTTCCTGCATATCCGCACTCATGGTTTTTCTGCCACCAGCAAGTGAAAGATACAAAAAGTCAGATTTTTCTTTTCCGTAAAGCACAATTCTGTACAAAAAAGAGCGGAATTTTAAGACATCGTCTTCTGTAGTAAAATCAGAAATTCCTTTGCAGACAAAAATCTTTAAATTACAATTCCATCTTTTTGCCCAGGCAGTAAGTTTTTCTACATCACGCGGATTTTCAGTTGAAACGACAAAAATCTCATCTACACTTTTAATTTTATTTTTCTGTCGAAAATCTTTTATAACAGACGACTTTCCGTAAAAATCATAATCTTGAGGATTCGTTAAGCCAAAAAGTTCCGGAACAATGTTCCATGTGCCTAAAGTTGTGATTAATAAGTTCATTTATCTTCCTCAACTGTACACTTGCACCAGCCCATTGGAAGATACTGGCCGTCGTAGTTGAAAACTGTGCGGGAAGTGCCATACGGCATAACCTTTCCGTTTTTGGTTGGAGTTTTAGGATTTCTAAAATCATTTCCTAAAGTTACAGATTCAACCTGTGACCAGCGACCGACTCTTATCAAAAACTGATTTTTGGAATTTTCGGGAATTGAATCAATTATTTTTTTTAATTCAAAAATTTCATCAACTCCATCGTATGCGTTTTCGTAAAATTTTTGATACTCCTCGTTAAACTCTTTTTTAAAAAAGAAATTACATGCGGAAACTATTTTTTCCAAATCAATTTGCATATTTATACAAAAACCGTTTGATAATTCCACATTCTGTAAATCTTCATTAATTCTAAGCTGGAACTCCGAAAAATTTTCTTTTTTCATAAGATTTCCAGAAATTGCTTCTGCAATAATCTGAGGTCCATCATTTTTGCCTACAAGTTCTTGCTTAGCTTTATTAAATTTTACAATCTTAGTTTGTCCAACAATCTGATTTCTTGCAGAAAATTCACAATCAGAAATTTCAAGACACCTGAACGGATCAAGCTTTGCACTATCAATGCCGCTTACTTTTAACATTGATAATGCTTTTTCCTGAATTTGCTTTTCGTATTTTGCAGCTTTCTTAAAATCTTTTTGTTTTTCCTCATCCGCAAAATCCGCAAGTTTATCATACTCGTCATCAGACATATCCTTTAGAAGAATCTGATTTAGAATTGCCGTCCTGATAGCCCCTTTTATTGAACTTCCAGGAATGTAAGGCTTGTTTGCATGGTGCAGCATTTCATTCACAGCAAGTGAATTTTCAAAAAGACCTTGCCCTATCTTTTTTGAATGAAGCGTTGAAAAATCACGGGTAACATTTGCATCATAATCAACTCCAAAATAAAAATATTTATTAAAAAACTTTGCAAGCTGATTTATATCGTTACTGTCACATGCTTTTTGCATTTCTGCTTTTTGCTGAGGAGTTCCAGAACTTAAAATTTTATCGATAATCTTATCCGAAGAAAATTTTACATATTTTTTTACCGCTGTATTATTTGGTGACGGCACAACGGTGTAATCGGTTGGTAAAAGTTCATTACCTGTCCCCACATGCACCACCGTTAACGGTTCAATTTTAATTTTATATGACTTTTTCATTCTTCCTCCGCGTCTTTAAATGGAACAACCGGGGCAAATCCCGCCTGACAAATTCTTGGGTCTGCATGAATATCCGTAAGAAGTTTTCCCACAAACTCTAAAGGCTTGTCGCTTTCAAAAACCGCCCCTTCATCAAACAAAATCACAGTTTTTTTATAGGGCGTCATGTAAGTTGCAAACGCTCCGCCAATTTTTCCTGTCCGCACAAAAATATCAGCCCTTAAAGAATCTTCCTTGATGTCTGATTTTTCCAGAACAAAAGGAGCAAGAGCCACATATTTGTTTGACTTTTTTTCCTGAACTTCTACCTTTTGGATTTTTTCTACAGAAATCGCACCCTTTCCAGTTGATGAATCTGCCCCAAATCCGTTTTCAAAAGCCCAGTCCAAAAGCTGCTTCACCCTTTCCTGCGGATATGAAGAAAGGAGGTACAAATCAAAGTCTGGCTCTTTTGAAGAAGCCCACAATTCTGTTGAAGAAAAAAGATTGCCTTCTTCCACAGTGTTAGAAAAACGATTTATGCCATTGTGCATTGAAGAAACTTTTTTTAAGCCTTTAAATTCTTCTTTCTGTTCAGCTCCAGTAAAAAAATCTGACGCACTGACATACTTTTGTTTTTTGTTCGCCTTTATCTGCGTATAATCTTTTTTGCTTAAGTTTTCTTTGCGGTCAACGTGTTTTGGATAAGGCTTACAGATTGAATCTTTAGGAAAAGCCGAAGAAACAATCAGCGGAGGCTCTGCAGTTTTTGAATCGTCCAGAAACTTTTTTACTGCCTCGTCGCCTTCATGGTTTGCAATTCCCCAGACAATATGCCCCCAGATTGTGTCGCCTTTTAAGAGCGTTGCAAGCGGAGAATTAAGTTTTATAGTTGCTTTGTAAAATTGCATAAAAACCTCACGCCTACAAAGTGATTGAGTTTTCGTTTTCGTCTTTTAAATCCGCAAATTCAATCTGACCATTTCCGCGACTTCCGCCACCACCAAGATAGTCGCTCTGCAAGATTTTTAATGATTCTTTTACGACGCTTTCAAAATAATCCCTGTCCATTTTTCCACCGTCGCCAGTGTCGATTACGCGGTAAGAAATTTCAAAATCAAATTCTACGCCGGGAACTACGCGTTCAATTGGGCGAGGATTTGCTTCTGCCGTAATTCTGTTAAGAGAGTTTTCATTTTTTTCTTCAACAAGCGGAAGTCCGCTTTTAAATTTTTCTTTCCATTCGTCCGTTAAAACTGCGTCACGAACTATAAGACGAGTCGGACCGCGACCTTTTGTTTCTTCTGATTTTGAATTTGCACTTCCAAAAACACGACAGATTTCACAGTCAGCCTTTCCACACGGACAAACATTTCCGCCAGTTTTTTCAAGTTTACCAGTTTTCCATTCCATAATTGAACGCATTTTTCCTTTTAAAGAAGAGCCTGGAATATATGGTTCGTGAGTAAGTGGATTTCTGATAATCGGGTTATCCATTCCGCCAATTTCAACTTTTTCGTTTCCTGCCCCTATGTGAAGACCTGTTTTTACAACAATTTTTCCTGAAATTTTCTTTGTTTCTATCTGTTTCATAATAAATACCTCTTAAATCTTTTAACTTATTTTTATGCACTCTTTTGGTGCCAATTCGTAATAGAATCCATATGCAGCCTCAAAAAGATTTACAAAAATGTGGTAATCTTCCTGAGTTTTAATTAAATCAATTCCTGAAAAAATGAATGCTTCAAGATTATTGTAAACGCCTTTTTCTGCTGACTTTTGTTTTGAAGCACGAGCCACAGCATATGCAACTTTTGACTTAATCATTTTTATATAAGGCAACTGTTTTTCCCACTGATTTTCTTGCAAAGTTAAAATCTGTTCAAAACGTTTTACCTCATCAAAAATGCGCCGAAGTTGGGTTGAAGTAACGCCAATATCATCACCTTTTTTGTTTTTTCCCTTAAAAGATTCTGCGACTTTTTTTGCAACACCATCGAATAAATCCGGTTTTACAGTTTTACCGTCAGCGTTGTAAAAAGTTTGAATCTTTACGGCTTCTGGAGTTACAGATTTATCTTCAAAAGATTTCTGCCCTCCACCAAAATTTCCACTTCTGTTGTTGTTAGATTGATTTCTAGAATTTCCGAAATAATTTGGCATCATTTTCCTCCTATTGTCTTTGCCTATATAAAGCATAACTTACCGCTATGCGTGAATTAATCATTGATTCCGGACTTTCACCGAACTTAGTCAATTTCGCTTTTATTTCAGCATCTTTTTTCCGCGAAATTATATAAATCAGGTTACTTTTCCAGATTCTGTCTTTTGGATTTATAAGTTCACTTACATCTGCAACGCCATCCTGCCCCTCTTTTTTACCAAGAGTTTTTTCAGCACGGTTTGCAAAATCTAAGAATTTATAAATTACGCCGGTGGAAAGTTTTTTGTTTTCCAAAAGCGATTCAAGAAGTTTTCCATCTTCCAGACACTTTTCATATTCTTCCCAGCTGACAGTCGTTCCAAAAAGTGTAATCGCATTTTTTTGATTTTTTCCGTTACTGTATGATTTTGATTTTTCAAGATTTTCTTCCGCACTTTCTGCAATCGCCCGAACAGGCACATTAGAAGAAGCCAAAACAATTCCGCCACTTATAGTTACAGACGGATTGTTATTTGTAAATTTTTTGAGTTCTTTTTGAAAATCAAGGGCAAACTGCAAAACGCTGTCCCAGGCACCAAGAACGCACAAATCGTCTCCTCCGGAAAAAACTGTGTAGATTTTATTTTCGTAAGAATCCCCATTTTGATCTTTGTGATTTTTTACAAACCAGGCATAGAAACTCGAAAAGAAATAATGCAAAAGATGACTTAAATCCGCATAACGCGAAAAACTCATTCTTTTTCCAAGCGACTGACTGAAAATCAAACCAAGATTATCAATATCCGCCTTGAACATCGCAAGTTTTTTTACACCGTTAGATTTTTTGGCAATATCTTCAAATGTCAAAAGATTTTCTTCTTCGTCTTTTGGAGCAACATAAGGAAGATTCATCAGCGGATTTCCGGCATGAAAATTGTTCACATAATAGAAAGATTTTGTGTCTAAATCCTTATCCCAAGGGTAAAGTTCAATCATTTTTCCAAAGTGGTCGAGTTTATCAGTTTTTAAGACGATTTTTTCGTTCTTTACAAGTTTGCTTCCAATCTCAATCAACTTTTCACAATTCTTGCACTGACGATTGTCATCCGCCCCGTCACCATCACCTTTTGGCGAACTTGCAGCAAAAATTCCGCATTTAGGACATTCGCCGTTTTTCTGCAAATCATCATAAAATTCATGCAAAACCGCTCCGTGCTTAAAAAGAACATTCTGCATTTTTTTAGATTTTGCCCTGTCGCCGTCATCACCAATCCTGTTGATTAAAGAAATTACATTTCCTTTCTTCAAATCCTGATAAGAACTTTCCGTTCCATTGCTGATTATAAAACTCAACTTCCCGGCAAACTCACGCAAAAAATATTCTTCAATTTCAGTCTGAAAATTCTTTAATTTTGTTTTTGTGTCCGCTGTATTCGGCAAAAGAATGATGAATTTTCCACCGGCAGAAGTCATGATATTTGCATAAGTTACACCAAACTTTTTTACAATATGGTGGGAAATTATTTCTGATAAAGCCCAGAGCTGGAAACTCTTTGCCCTCAAAAGTTTTGCATTGTCACTCGTCGTTTTTAAATCAAAAATGTATTTTTGAATTCCCGAAATATCACCGTTTATAAAAAGAAATTTTTTATCATCTTTTCTAAGCGATATTTCATCTTGGCAATTATTCTGTTTGTGCCATTCATACAAGGCAGAAGCAAAAGCCGCCGTAGTTTTTGCATGCTGATACAAACTTATATCAGCATCCGCATTTGTTGCCGACGGAATGCACCACCAGTAACGCTCAAGCAAAGAATCAAGCGAAAGCAGAAAATCGTCATACTCTAAGTCTTCAAGTTTTTTAAAATCCTTTGCAAACTGGTCGTAAAGTTTCCGGTATTCTTCTTTTGAAGTTTTGTAATTTGAATCCGGAATTAAATTATCATCTGTAAGTGGCTGCATTTTACAGTAAGACTGAGCAGGGGCATCCATTTCTTCTAATTTTATAGTTGAAAGAAGATGAATCATCGGCTTTTCGTAAAATTTCAATTTTTCTTCATCAAAAGCATTTTCGTTTTCACATTTTTCAAGCCCTAAAATGCTGCACCGGTCCGAACCGCTGCTCAAACAGTCCGCCTGACTTATAATCCATTCATAATAAGTTGAAGGATTGTGATGACTAGCCGCAAGTTTTTTAACATGCCCAAAATTTACAGAATCCGGCAGACAGTCCTTAAAAGCATCCAAAAATCCTTCTGTATAAACAACATGCTGGTGAGTATAACGACCATCTTTTGTTGTTTTACAAAACTGACCTTCAAGATCTTTTTTGTAAAGTTCTTTTACATCCGCCCTCTGAACCATTTTGCCAACATCATGCAGCCAGGCCGCAATGACAATTTCTTCTTTAGAAATCTTTTCTTCCATTTCTCCTCCTATCATCTATCTTTCCATTTTTCCCCAAAAATCAATCTGCCCGAGCCCAAAATTCGTATTCTTTCCAGCCCCGGCAATCCTGTTCATCCGCAAAAGCCCCATTTCAAACTCCGAGAATTCTCCTTCAATCTTAAAAGAGCCCACAATTCCACCTAACTCCATCTGCGTTTTTTGCCTTGCAGAGTAATGCTTAAAATCAATCCATTTGAGTTTTTTTTCTGTGATTTTTAATGATGATGGCGGAAGATATTTTTGCTCGATTTCAGTTTCTGAAATTTCACCGTAAAGAGAGCAAAGCGTTTTTGCCCTGCGGTAAAGGCAGTTAAAAAAGTCCTGGGCGGTAAAATCAAGAGTAAACTTGCCCTGAACCTTAAAACGAAGAGGAGATTTTAATTCAATTAAGATTTCGCCACTTTGAGGCGTTTCTTTATTATCTACTACACAAATGTAGGGGGGGCGTTGACTGTATCTAAATGATTTTGGTCAATCAAAAGATTTTTCTTATTTGCAATCACACTCAAAATTTCAAACTGGCTTCGAGTTTTAAAAATTCCGCTCTGCCCTGCACGAACAAAAGCCGCGTAAATATATGGAAGATAATCCACCGCCTTTCCAAAAAGCGTCAAAACAAAAGAATAATCGTCCACAGGATTTTCCCGCTGTAATTTTTCTACGCTAAGCGAAAATGGATGCGCACCCCTGTTCCGCCCTGGTAAAGTCTGATTTTCTGGTGAAAGGCAAGTTTCAAAAATGTAAGAATAAACGCAGGTTTTATTGTAAAGACACTGACCGCAAACCGAAGTTTTTGAAATGCAACACATTGACCGCAAATTTTTTCCAAGCATACTGCGCATCACAAAAAGCGGATTTGTATCGATGTAAGTTTTTTTTAAAAAATGTAAATTAAAAACGACTTGTAAATATTGAAGTTCCAATTTTTTTACTCACTATAACGTTTCATTAATTATAGTACAGTAAACACGTTTTGGCATTTTTTTTATTTTTTTTCTGGGGAATTTCTTCATGGCAGACTTCCCACGATTTCTCACAATTTGTTAATTTTAGAATTGAAAATTCTCTGATTGATTTTTTTGTACAATGTTTTCTTCATTTTAAACCTTTATTCACCCCAGCTTAACTTTAAAAATGCTTCCAGCTGTTCCATTGCATCAGCATTTGGATTTCCGTCAAACTGGATCTGAAAAACCGGCAATTTCTCGATTTTATGAGAATGTGCCATGTTCAAAATTGTTGTGCCGTTTTCGTACATTGGGTCCATTTCTACTACAAGTCCAAAATTTTTCTGGCCGGCTATATGTTTTGCGTAACGATAGCGCACATTTCCGCCGCTCAACAGCGCAAATTTCTTATCTGCAATTTTCTGCAAATCATTTACAGCAGGATAATCTTTTTTAATCAGCTTAAGACGTTTTTCGCCATCTTTAGAATCTTCTGTTTTTTTGCTGTTGATTTTATCGGTCCACAAAAATACCAGATATTCGCACAATGAACTGTAACCGAATTTTATGTTCCGGGACTGGAAATATTCGGCAAAGTTACTGTTACATGCATCATTTAGCATTACAAGCGGCTCGCCGGTAAGCAGGATTTTACTGTAACCTGTATTTTTCGTGATTTCCTGTTTATTCAGTGCCACATCAGTTTTCTTAGCGGCATTCCAAAAAATATTGAACCATTTTTCATCAGCAGAAATCATTTCTTCAATTTTCGGAGCAATAATTTTTATGTCAGTTCTGCCCATCTGATCTAGTTTAGAACGGATAACCTGAGCGTAAAAACCGTCAGTCTCAGAGCCTTCTGTCTGGAAAAGCAGCAGTTGTTTTTCTTCATCAGATTTTGGATTGTCAGCAGCAAATTTCAAAACATCTCCTAAAAGACTGGCAAACGTTACATATTCTTTTGAAGTTGTATTGTCTTTTCCCAAAGTCAAAGTTTCGCGACTTGTTGGTGGAAGGACTTTTGCGTTATAACCTTCAGTCTGTAAACCTTCCGCAACAAAATCGCTTATAAAATTGTAATGAGGAATGTAAACCGGCAGTGTCTTTTCCAAATCATCCAGATTTTTACTAACCAAAAGCTTTGGGTTTTGCCCTGTATAAACCTTATTCTGATTTTTCTCCAGATTGGAAAGGAAGGCTTCAATTCTGGTAATCAGGCCGACTTTAGAATAATGCTCATCAACCTCAATCTGAAGATACGGTTTTTCTCCCATAATCTCAGCAAACAGGTGAGAAATCATTGTGTCAGGACCACAACCATGATTTGTCAGATAAACCGCATACAGGTTTGGATTTTCCTTTATGATTTTTGCACCACTTAAAATATGCTGACTGAACGGCCAGTAAAGATTGTCATAATTCTTTGCAATATCTACGCAGTGTCCTTCCAGATTTCCAAGTGTGATAACCTTACAGCCACGCTCCAGCAGCAAATCAGGAAGTCCCATATTAAGAACATCATCGATTAAACCATAAGTTCTGGTGATTAAAACAAGAACTTTATCTTCCTTTGCAACTTTTTCCAGGAACTGTTTACCGTCAGCTTCCTGTTTTTTCTGTGCCTGCTTTAACGCCATACCGGCTTTCATAAGTGCGTTTTTGCATTTAAGAGGATTTTTACCAAGTGTCAGCACTCCCATTTTAAGCATGGCAACTGCCATATGAGGCGCACCCATATCCATCTGTAAAATCGGATTTAAAAGTTTAATACCTTTTTTCTCCAGATCCAAAACATCACCAACAAGACGGGCCGCAGTCTGCATGTAAACACAGCCGTAATTATTTTTCAGATTAGAAAGCTGATGTTGCATCGTATACACAGACGGCATAAAAATGTAATCACAGCCTGCCTCTACCAGCTCCTGCATATGAGCATGCATAAGTTTAATTGGAAAGCAGGTTTCTTCCTGAACTAAAGTCTGACTAAGCTGAACAGTTTCTTCACAGGTTTTGCCGGAAAGAACTACATTAAAACCAAGTTCGGTAAAATATGTGTAGGCAAACGGAAAAAGTTTATAAATCATTAAAGAGCGGGGAATTCCTATTGTCTTTTTTTCAGGAGAAAAATCTTCCTTATATTTCCCGAATGTCGTTTTCTGAATATTTTCAAAAATCTGGCGGTTCATTTCTGCCAGTTCTTCATCAATCTTATTTTCTGGAACCTTCTCGTAAGCCTCTTTTGCAAGCAAAGCCATTCCCAAAGCACCGGTTACACTGAAGTAAGGCGTAATTTTAAAATTGTCCCCGAACATAGATTTAAAAGCAGCCACAATTCCGTGATTATAGGCAAGCCCACCCTGAAAACAGATTTTCTTGCCAATCGGTTTATTTGCCACAACCTTATGAACATAATTTCTGACTACAGAATAACAAAGGCCGGCACAGACATTTTCCAGACTATCACCCTGAGAAAGCTGATTTTCAATACTTGTCTTCATAAAAACTGTACAGCGCTGATCTAATAAGGCAGGCTTTTTAGATTTTAATGCCTTCATTCCAAGTTCTGCCGCACTTATTCCAAGACGTTCTGCCTGATCTTCAATAAACGAACCGGTCCCTGCAGAACAGACTTTATTCATTGCAAAGTCACGGGTAACGCCACCCTTGCAGGAAATGTATTTTGCATCCTGACCGCCAATTTCAAAAATAGTGTCACATTCAGGATTCAGAAAAAGTGTTCCTGTAGACTGGGCTGTGATTTCATCCCGCACAACCGGAATATTGAATTTTTTACCAATCATGATGCGGCCGGAACCTGTAACACCGGAATTAATTACGTTGAGGCTGTCACCGTAACGTTCCTTTAAAACATCAAAACCTCGCTGAACAGCAGCAGACGTATTTCCAAGAGTTTTAAAATACTGGTAATCCACCACCTGATTTTTTTGATTTATGAGGACAAAATTTGTGGAAGTAGAACCAACATCAATTCCAAGAAAAAGGGGTTCACCGGCAACCATTGGAACAGTTTTGTGTAAATCTTCTGTCGGGTAATCATCAATGAGCGGAGCAAGCGCATTTTCGCAAGGAGCTCTGTCCCCTCGGGCCCTGTCACCTTCCCCATCATTAAAGGCTCTGCCACCTCTGTTCCATTTAATTCTCTTTTCAAATGCCAGACTTGCAGCACCAGCCGCCTGAATTTCAGAGCTTTCTTCTGCAACAATTAAATCCTCATCCTCAAGTTTAAGAACATCCTTAAAAGCTTGAACAACTCCAAGATTTTTACTTGTACCGCCTGCAAGAAAAACCGGCTTATCAACAGGCAATGTTTGAATTATAGTTCCGCGAAAATTATTCACCATGGAATAAGCAAGGCCCTTAAGGATATTTTCAATTTTTTCTCCATCCTGCTGCAAATGGATAATGTCAGTTTTAGCAAAAACAGAACAGCGACCTGCAAGACGGGGAATCCTGTCAGCCTTTTCTACATATTCAGAATATTTTTCGATTTTTGTACCCAGACGGCTCATTTGGTCTTCAAAAAAAGAACCGGTTCCAGCCGCACAGTTTTTATTGGAAGAAAACTGAATGTTTCCGGTTTTGATTCCCGCAATAAACTGGGAAGTCTGGCTGCCAATTTCTGCAATACAACCGGCTTTTGGATAAATCCGCTGAACACCTTTTATAAGACTTTCGGTAGCATTTTCAACTGATTCACTTATGAGATTCGCAAAAACACCGCAGGCACTTCCATATTTAATCTGCGCCGTAATTTCAGATGGAATTTTATTCAGCATAAATTGAAAAGTATGCACCACCTGACTTTTATGCAGCTGATAATCTGAGTAAACAATCTGACCATACAAATCACAGACAGCAATTTTTACAGATGCATTTCCCGCATCAATTCCAATTCCAAGTGGCGTGTTTAACATACATTTCCTCAATTTTTTAATTCGTTAGTTTTAACTAACTTGAACATCAAAGTATTCCGCTATCAATCGGCGGATTTTAAAACTCTTGTTCATTATTTTTTATGCTTTTACGACAGTAAGTAGCATTTTATAAGGTTCTGCAGCTTTTACTGAATGAGGAGCCTGTGCAGGCATAATCAGAGATTCACCTGCCTTAATCTGCAGATTTTCACCGTTCAATACAACGTCAGCCTTTCCTTCAAGACAAACAATCATAGCATCGCCAGGTGCCGCGTGAGTGCTTACTCCCTGTCCTTTATCAAAAGCAAATAAAGTCATAGTTAAATCTTCACGATTAACAAGAGTCTTGCTTACAATAGTTCCTTCTTCTACAGCAATCTGATCTTTAAGACTTACAACCTTGCTCTGTTCAAAATTTTTAATAAACATATCCTTTTCTCCATTTTTATTTACAACCGAAAAATTCAATTTATACGGTTTATTTCCACTAATCTGAAAGCGTTCTCCGCCCTTTACAAAAATCGCCATACCTTCTCCTGCAGTTTCGCTTCCGTTTACATCAGTTTCCAGAAAAGCCTCGCCTTCCAGAACCGTCAGAAGCAGGTCGCCGGGAATTGTCTGCCAGGTAATCCCTTCTCCACCACCAAATGAATAAAGAGTCATGTTCAAACCGGCAGTATCACAAACATTCTTGCTGATAACAAGTCCGGGTTTTGCAACAATATAATCTGAAAGTCTAAAAATCTGTTCGGCTGGTATTTTAGTAAAATTCATAGTTTTATTGTTAGTCTTTTCTAACTGATGTTAAGTTATCACTAAATAACACTTTAAAACTGTTGCTACGGCAACAAATACATAATAAAAATCCGGGTGTTCCGGCAGTGAACTGCCGTCGCTACGTCCGCCATTCCGCTTCCGCTCCAGCATCCTCACTTCGTTCCGGGTGCCGCTTCGCGTGGCTCCCATCGCTAACACTCACGCAATTAAATCAAGAATTTCTTTTCTTATTTCCTCAAGATTCAGCTTTTCGTCTTTCTTCATTTCTTTAAGATTGATTTCTCTTACCAACTTGCAGGGATTTTTTTGAAGCACAAGAATTTTGTCACCGACTGTCAGTGCTTCATCAATATCGTGAGTTACCATTAAAATTGAATTCTTCTGCACCTTATGAATTTCAAGCAAATCGGCAAGCATTTTCTGTTTAAGGATATAATCCAGCGACTTAAACGGCTCGTCCATCAGCAGAAAATCGCTGCCAAAATAAAGTGCTCTTGCAATGGCACAGCGCTGTTTCATTCCACCGCTTAATTCATCAGGATAAAATTTTTCATAACCGTTCAAACCTACTAAATCAATGTAATACTGAACTTCTTTGTCGCTGCCTTTCTGATTCACGATTTTTATATTTTCTGCAACTGTAAGCCATGTCAGGATTCTGTCTTCCTGAAAAACATATCCGATTTTTCCGGAAGTTTTTTCTACATAGCCAATATATTCTTTTTCTAGACCGGAAATAATATTCAGCATAGTAGTTTTTCCACAGCCACTTGGACCAACTATTGCTGCAATTTCATTTTCACCTACTTCAAAACTAAGGTCACTTAAAATTTTCCGATGGTTATAATATTTTTTTAGTCCAATTACTTTAAGCATGATGGTGCCGTCCTCCAGGTTTAAAAATCAGTGCAATAATCCTGTCAAAAATCCAGTACATCACAACGCTGACTACAGTCCAAGCAATAATTTTTTCGCTTTCAATGTTAAGTCTTGCCGTAACAATCTGCCCGCCGATTCCTGTTACAGTTGTAAGCACTTCGCCCATAACTACAGTTTTGGACGCAGAGCCAACAGCAATTTTCAGTCCAGAATAAACCTGAGGCTTAATGCTTGGCCAGATAATTTTTCTGATTTTCATACTTCTGGAAAACTTAAAAAGTTCAGCCATTTCAAGAAGTTTTTTATCAAGTCCAAGAATTCCATCCTGAACCGAAATTACAATTGTTGGAAAAACAGCCACAGCCGTAATCGCAATTGCAGGTTTTCCGTTATAGCCCAGCCAGATGATTGTAAGAATTAAAATTGAAACAGGAGGTATAACCTGAAGTACTTTTATAAAATTCTGGCATATTTCCCGGCAGGTTTTGTTGATTCCACAGAAAAATCCTACTATTGCGCCGGCACCAATTCCAAATACAAGCCCCCAGCACAAACGGCTGAAGGTTTTACCAATTTCTATCCACAGCTTTTTAGAAACTAAAATCTCCCCAATGCATTTAATCACCGAGGAGATTTTAGGAATTACAATCGGCGGGTAAATTTTAGAAAGTACCCACCAGATTAAAAATATTGCAACTATGGAAATAAGTTTATTTCTTATAGAGCATGCCTTCATCAGGATTTTTTCCACCAATAATAGAAGTGTCAAAATTATTAAGCAAAGTATAGAACTGATTAAGATCATTCTTTGCATCGTAAGCATTCTTGTAATTCAGACCCATTCTTGGAATTGCAGTCTGAACAACCTTAGCCTTAAAACCAAGCATTTTTTCAGCAAGAACAGCAGCATCTTCCGGATTTTCAAGAACCCAGTTCAAAGCCTTTTCATATTCAGTTTCAAAGTTTTTTACAACGTCAGCATTTTTAGTAATGAAATCTTTGCGACCACCAAAACCTGCATTTGGAACAATAGAACCGTCATCTGTAACTTTTTTCCATTCGTTTTCAAAACTTGTAGCAATACGTATGTCTTTATTCTGCAAAAGTGCTGCAGTTACCTGAGGTTCAATCTGAGTACAGTATTTTGCTTTTCCACTTATCATCATCTGACTTACTTCCGGAGTTGAGGCATAAATGATTTCTACATCCTCACCAACCTTGAGTCCGGCCTTATTAATAAAGAACTGAGTCAAAGCATCAGGTGGCGAAGATTTAAGAGGTACATAAACAGTCTTTCCTTTCAAATCTAACCAGTCTTTGTAATCCGGATCAGAAGTAAGAAAATATGTAACACCCCATGTGTTAACATTTGTAAGAACAAGTGGCATTCCCTTGTTGTAAAGTTTTGCTACAACTGTAAGAGGAAAAGCAAACATGTCCTGTTCTTTTCCCTGAATCATAGCAATCAGCTGTTCCGGAGAATCCCAGATATTCATTTCAATTTTAACATTATCACCAAGAGCATTTGAATCAATCATACGAAGGATTGGCAATGCAGGAGGTGCCTTTGGAATACCAACACGAATTACAGTTCCCTTTGTTTTTTTTGCTGCACCGAACAATGACAGCGTCATGCACATAAGAGCAGCCACTAAAACCGAACGTTTCACTTTTTTTTCTCCTCGTTAGTCTTTACTAACTTTCAAATATAAGTTAGCATAAACTAACACTTTAAGACTGTTGCAGTGGCAACAAAACAATAAAAATTAAATAGGATTCAAAAGATTGTTTTACAGATATTCTACGCTTACAAAATGCAAACTTTTTGACAGAATTCCACTTCAGGATCTGCAGAAAGCCATAAAATGTCTTAAAGGATTTGATAAAACCTATGCGGATAAAGAAACCGTTTATTGTGCAGGCATGAATTCTTTTTTACCGGGAATTGTTTTAAACGGAACCCTGTTAATAAATCAGATTTTTTCGGATGGAAGTGAAATTCTACTCAGAACTATAGAACCCGGCGAACTTTTTGGAGTTTCACTTGCCTACGAAGATGATGAAAATACTTTTATTACAGCAAGCAAAGAAACTTCTGTGCTTTTTCTCCATCTGCCGGGAAAAAATTATACCAGTGACTGCAGTTGCCAGTACCGCATGATAATTTTAGAAAACCTGATTCAAATTATTGCCACAAACAACAGAATCATGAAACAGAAAATCCAGATTTTAAGCCGTCCTACCTTACGTGAAAAACTTATGCTGTTTTTTAAAAATCAAAAACAAATCCAAAAATCAAATCATCTGAAACTTAACATGACCCGCGAAAAAATTGCACAGTACATATGCGCAGAACGCAGTGCCGTTTCCCGCGAACTCAGCCGTATGCAAAACGACGGTCTCATAAAACTAGAAGGCAAAGCCATTATTCTGAATTAACAGCCGTTTGGAATATTCCGCTTTATATTTCACGGATTTCTACAGACCTTGCTCCGTTGACAAAATAGAAGTTCACTCATAATTCTCAATATCACGATAATCCATCTTCTTCCGATCATTGCGCTTTTTAGGAGACTTGCCGCCGGAAACTTTCTGTCTTAAATCGCCATTGGTCAAAACTGAGATAGACTTCTCGCTGGCCTGACGGCGCTTTTTTGCATCTGCTTCAAGCAACTTATACGCATTTTCCTTTTTAATCAGAATATCATTTGCGCTGTTCAGATGAAGAGCAAACGGTATCTCGTTGTTTTCTGCCAGATATTCAATGCAGATTTCCAAATCTTTCAGACAAATACCGGCTTTATTCTTTCCCTGAATCTTTGCATTTTCACGAACCTTCTTTGCAAGGACAGCTTCTTTTATCAAAGATTTTTCTTTCATCTGCTCCAGTGCGGCTGCTATTTCTTTCTGAATCGGTGTTAAAACGTTCATTTTATTTTCCTTAATAGTCGAGTTTCCCAATGTAGTGAAAAGATTTATGAATTGCCCGGTTCTTTGTAAAAATTACCCTTCCACAATCTTCCATTCAACAAGATTCCGTTCTTTTGTAGAAAAACT